>CAYWLV010000021.1:443-1690 GCA_964459595.1 uncultured Gammaproteobacteria bacterium | reverse complement strand
CTGGCGTTCGCTGTAATTGTAAAAAAGCGCTCAAAGGGAGCTCCACTCGTCGCAACACCTGTCGCGGGTACCGAAACGTTTTGTGAACCAAATGGGTTGTACGCTCTATTTCTGAACGCATACTTAGGACTGGTAGAAAACATGGTACTTGCAGTAAAGCTACTTCCACCAAAGTTATTATCAATCCACTCTGCTCCATTCGAAGATGAGGAGTGAAACCCTACAGCAGTCACTTGCCGACTAGAAGATCCACGGGGAGTATTAAAATCATTTTGTGAAATCCAAATTGGCGAAGATGTTGAGCTACAATTTATTTCATAATTCGTTCCCGCAGTCTGTCCATTCAAACTAAAGATACAACTCTTAATTAAGATACTGCTTCCAGTAGTGATCGTAATTCCATGCGTTCCCATATACGCGATTTTAAAATCATTTATAAAAATGTGTGTTCCCGCTGAGATCAAAAACCCAACCAAACATTGTTGAACGATACCATTTGAAATGTGTATGTTTTCAGGTGTTCCGTTGCTTCCACTCTCAATCGTTATGGCAGCTGTCCCTGCAGGTTGTGTGGGATATGCACCGACGTCGAGACTATCTGCAAAAACAGAAGCACATGCACCTTTAATTCTTAAGTTGGAAGCATTCGAACTTTGAGTACCAGAAACTGCAGAGTTTACTTGATTAATTTGAACATCGTAACTATCTTCAATGAGAATAACGTCCCCAATCGATACTTGTTGCATATAAATATTGGTGATCATAGCTTGAATAGCATAGGTACTCGCGCTGTGACCCAATGTATGTATGCCATAACCATTTTTATTTCCACGAATATTTTTAATAAGGAGCCCTTGCACCCCTCGTGTTGCGTTTCCTTGAGCCTCGACGATATACCCATTTACATAATTCGAATCAATATCACTGATCGTGCAATATTGGGCAGCAGTAATCTCAATCATATTTGCGGCAGGGTTTGGGGATGCTGTTAAGTTTGAACCACCGATAAACATGAGAGACGATATGGTTACATTGCTGTTTGTCAGATTAAAGACAGAGGTTCCAGACCAACTGGATGAAAGCTTTATTTTTGTCCCAGTTCCTGTTCCCATGATAACAACGTTTGAAGATGGAGTTGTCAGTGTGCTGGAAACAATGTAAGTCCCAGTAGGAATAAAGAGGGTTCCCCCCGAAGCACTGTTCACTGCAGCAATTGCACTATTTATTGCAGAAGTATCGTCAGTTGA
>CAYWLV010000021.1:0-433 GCA_964459595.1 uncultured Gammaproteobacteria bacterium | reverse complement strand
ACCGTAATCTTTAACATTGAAAACAGTAAGCTGGTTTTTTAGTGTTCCGTCATCATTGTGACCAACTTGCAAAAATGTGTTCAAAACAGTTCCCCAGTTTCCATTGTCGCCTCCTACATTTGGTAATCGTGCTGTCATAAATAGTTATTATGCGCCATAAGCTCCACCACCGAACGTTCTCTTCTTTGGTTTCTCGAGAGATTTTAATTTCTCGAATGTTCCTGTGATACCAGAGAAAATCAATGCAATCACAAAGAGTCGTACTAAAAACTCCTTCCGGGTCATTTTCTGCTTCAGCATCTTTTTAAATATCTTCATATTAATTTTTATTTTTCTTCTTACGATTTACTATATAAATTATAGCAACACTGATTTCGTACAAGATGAGCAGTGGAATTGCCATAATACATTGATTGATAGGGTCAGGTGTAGG
>CAYWLV010000020.1:0-1815 GCA_964459595.1 uncultured Gammaproteobacteria bacterium | reverse complement strand
AGTTAATCCCTTTCGCTGGGGTGGACGAGTCTCACGGTAGTAGTGAGGGGTCGGTAAAGATTTCTACCGCTGGGACGCATATTACAATATTTGAATTTTCAAACCCTCTTTACGCAAACTTGTTTGCTCAATCTAATGAGTCAGAAACCAAGCCGGTTTCATCGTGGAGACACTCACGAACTAAAAAATTCTCAATCTTGTCAAAGTCCGGATTTCTTTCGCTGTTGATTTCGGCGGGAGTTTTAACTGTTGGGCTTTGGTTCTATTGGGAGAGTATGGCTCATGCGAAGGTGTATGTAGATAATGCATATGATCGTGAAATTGAATTGAGCTTAGGTCGCGGAGCCAAGGTGTATAAAATTCCTCCAGGTCTATCGACTATTGAAGTCCCTGTTGCCGCGCATAATGCCGAGTTCATTGATGGCGAAAAGCACTACGATATAAAGGAATTAAACATCTCTAGTTCTGGCGAATGGCTGTTAAACCCTGGTAGACAAAATTTCTATACAATTAAAGAGATCAAATATGGTAATGCAAGCAGAGAGCCTCAGGATTACAACTTAGGAAACCCATTATTATCAAAAATATCAGCAGATTATGTCTTTACACGACCACCCAAAAGTATTAGCACGAAAAGCTCGGGAGAAATTCGCAGGGTATTGGTTCGGTCAGAGAACGCTGAAAATATTAATTTGCCAGACGAGCTTGTCCGGCTCAAGGTTTCATTGGAGAAGCAAAAAGAGGCTTTAGAAAGTGAGCAGAATATGCTCGATGAAATAAGTATGAGAATAGAGAATTTTAAAAAGCGGATCAGCGATATCGAAGCTATGGGGAATGTTTCTGGTGACTTTGCAGCGGAATATAATGCCCTTGTCGATAAAGCGAATGCTGAAGTAACTGATTACAATTATCGTCTTGCGAAAATCAAACAGATGCAAAAAGAGTTTTCAGATGGTGTGGGTCGATACAACTCTCAGTTGCAGTGAGGAGAATACAATGAATTCTGATAAAAAAATTGATCAAGGACATGGCGGGGCTAAAGGATTTGTTGCGCCTGTCCAGATTCATATAAAAGATCCAGAGCTTTTGAATATTTTAAAATCAGACGAAGCGGATTTTTTATTAGAAAATTACAAAATTTTCAAAGGGTCGTGTTTTGACTTGATATATGACTTCTGGAGACTGTCTAAGGTCGTTTCCAAATTGGAAAACAAACATGATATTAGTTTTTTAACAGATGCTCTTGATAGGTTTTGTGACACTCTAAAAAAGCATGGGCTTGAGGTGAGGGATCTGACCGGCTCTGCTTACAACGATGGGATGATCGTCGATGTAATCCATGTTGAACAGATTTCTAGCTCTACTACCGTTTCTCCATATATTTCCGAAACTATTCGCCCAGCTATTTACTTAAATAAACGACTCGTGCTTAAAAGTGAAGTTGTTGTAACGAGGTCTTCTAATTCGCAAGGAGGTTCACTGTGAAAAAAACAATAAATATAGGAATTGACCTTGGAACAACTAACTCCTCTATAGCGCTGTTTGAAAAAAACAGGACAGTTGTGTGTAAAAACTTTACTGATGATGAGCTGACACCCTCTGTCGTCCGAATCGATGAAGCGAGTAGTCTCGTGGTTGGAAGAAATGCCTACCAACGGCTTTTAGATGATTCCGAAAATACCGTGGGCGGTTTTAAAAGATGGATGGGGACCCAACAACGAAAGGTATTTAGCCGTTCTGGACGAGTCATGACACCCGAGGAGCTTTCAGCAGAGGTTCTAAAGGAGCTTAGAATCGCGGCAAAAGAAACGCGGG
>CAYWLV010000019.1:0-2849 GCA_964459595.1 uncultured Gammaproteobacteria bacterium | reverse complement strand
AATAGGCGACATATAAAGCTCGAAGTCGGGTGCAGTGCTTTTGAGGTAGACCTTCACAATCCCCCTTGCCTCTGTAAAAACATCTATACCAAACTCAAGCCTTTTCCACTCTGAGAATTCACCCTTATTTAGGGTGAATGTTTGTTTTTGGACAGTGACTTCAACGCTCTTGTCATCTATTGTATTCGCGTTGAGAGGAATCGTTGCTACTTTTGTATCAGTGCCACTATTGTATTTAGGTCCTTTAATCGTTGTTGAGATCGATTTAGAATTTATAACCGGAATAACTGTTCCCCTCCACGTGTAGTCTGATATCGGATAGGATTTCGTTGTAAAAAGAGTGAATGTTCCTTGTGTCCCTAAAAGGTCTGGCACACCCATTCCACTTATCATTTCGCCCGTTAAAGTTTTTGGGGGCTCAAATGTATCTGGAAGAAATAAAACTGTTGAGCGAATTTTATTTCTTGTAGTTATATCCCAAAATGGAGTCGTTTTTATATAATCTTTTTTTTCATTTTCTTGTGAAAAAACTAGATTTAGAGAGTATGTCGCAGGATCACGCTCTATGAAATCAAAAACCCCATGCTTTGATGGATTTTCACCGGTAATAAAACCCGCCCATGCAACCGGAGATTGTGGTGGAACGGTTGTTGCGAGGCGGGAAAAATAACCTGTTTCTTTGAGTTTTTTTAAATTGGGAAAACGACCACTCTTCCACCCTTGTTCTAGAATATTCGGATCCATACCGTCAAAACCTAGAATAATAACTTTATTGGTCTTTTTTGTTCCAACTAATGACATTCCTCCAATTATACCAGCAGTTATTAACGCCATTAAGATTATTAGTATCATCATTTTCTTGGTGAAAAAAGGAAATATTTTATGCCTTAAGAAAAAGAGTGATGAAGCAAGCGCACCTAAAATCGCCGCTAGCAAAGCAGGGACACTAGAGCCCAATACGTACCCCGAACCCGGATCAATATAATTCAGAATCATTCGTGGGTTTGAGAGAAATGTTATTGCGGAACGAAATTCTACTTCGTGAGCTGAAGGAATTTGACAAAGTGCACACATAGACCTAAATTATATACTATAGAATTTAGGTAACTAGTAATTATCAATTCTTCTGGAATATGGCTTCGAGAAGTAGGCTTTGGTGCTTTCCCCAGTAGGAAAGTACAAGAACATATGGACCTTCATCAAAAGATATCCAAAACAAAAACGATATTAAAAAAGGCAGAGAAATTGTACGACATTTCAGATATTTCTATTGCCTGGAAAGGCGGGAAGGACACAACAACCCTCATGCACATCATCTTGACAGTATACGATGGTAGAATACCCTACCCTGTGATGTTTAATGACACTACAATAGAATTCCCCGAGATGTATAAATTCATAGAAAAGATGACACACCAGTGGAACCTCAACCTAATTATTGAACGCCATTCTGATGAAGATCTAGAACTCTATAAAAAAGCCAAACGCAAGGAGAAGGAAGAAATTGCACGAATTGCAAAAATACACTCTCTCCAAAGAGCACTCAAAAAAAATCAATTTAAAGGATACATGCTGGGAATAAGAAGTGACGAAAACCCCGCAAGAGCAAATGAATCGTATTTCTCTAAAAGGTCAGATCATGTCCGTATTCATCCACTACTTCATTTTACAGAGCAGGATGTTTGGGATTACATTCGCCTCTTCAACGTTCCCTACTCTCCTTTATATGATAAGGGCTATCGTTCAATTGGTGAAAAACCATTTACTAAAAAGGCGAAGGACGGAGAAAGATCAGGGCGTGACCAAACAAAAGAACAGCAAATGGAAAAGTTGCGTCAAATGGGATACTGGTGAGATTTACCGTTCGAGAAGTCGCTCTTTTTTAAGGTATTTTAAAATTTCCAAAACGCTTTGTTTTATTGTCATTTTCGAAGTATCAATCGTTATTTCTGCTGTCAATGGAACCTCATAGGGATCATCTATTCCTGTAACATGTTTTAAGACACCACGTTCCGCTTTTTCATATAGACCCTTTGTGTCCCTTTTTTTACAGATTATAAGAGGAGTCGAAACATAAACCTCAACAAACGTACCCACATGCGAAATGTACTCACGCACCTCATTTCTTATTTGCCTATACGGAGCTATTGCAGCAACAATTACAGCCCCATTATGCCTTACTATTTCCGCTGCAACAAAACCTATTCTTCTTATATTTTCATCCCTGTCTACTTTTGTAAAACCTAACCCCTTTGTAAGATTTTTTCTTATAATGTCTCCGTCTAAAAGCGTGATAGGCATGTTATACTTATCCATCAGTATCAATGACAGGCTTTTGCCAATAGTTGATTTTCCGGCACTTGAGAGTCCTGTCAAGAAAATACAAAATCCCTTCTGCTTTCTAACTCTTACTTTTAAGATATTCAAGACCTCAGGAAAGGAAAACCAATCAGGAACCTCCCCATCCCCCCTCAACATCTGACGGAACTGTGTCCCCGATATCCTCTTTATATTCCTGTCGTCCTTATTTGTTCTTGAAACTCCCACATACCGTTTAGACTTATCATCGTAGGCCATTTCATTAAATGGAATTATTTTAATTCCAAGCTCTGGTGCATATTTAGCGACCATTCTTTGTGCCTCAAAAGGGTCATAAAAAGGCTTGCCTTTCGAATCCATTCCTGGATCAGCATGAGATCTCCCAACTATAAAGTGTGTGCATCCGTAGTTTTTACGGATTATTGCGTGGAGGACTGCTTCACGTGGCCCCGCCATTCTCATCGCTAAAGGCAAAAGGCTTAAAGTAGTAAAGTCTTTTGCATATTTTTTATTCACTAACTTGTAACACT
>CAYWLV010000018.1:0-7883 GCA_964459595.1 uncultured Gammaproteobacteria bacterium | reverse complement strand
ACCAGGTCTACATTAGTCAACAGTCTACAGTCAACAGATTCGGCTTGCAGTAGTTATATTATATACTGCTGACTAATGACTGTAGACTGATAGCTAATTTGGAGCCTGGACGCGGATTTGGACCGCGGACCTGCTGTTTACAAAACAGCTGCTCTACCGCTGAGCTATCCAGGCTAAAATGAGTCAACAGTCAGCAGCGCACAGACGACACTAAACAGAAATCAATGTTTTTGCGGATGACTAGAGACTGTCGACTACTGACTATTTGAGTGTCGGGGAGAGGACTTGAACCTCCAATCCCTTACGGGAACTACCTCCTCAAGGTAGCGCGTCTACCAATTTCGCCACCCCGACATGAATTAATTCAACAATGTAATTAGAGCCTGGATTCCCGCCTTCGCGGGAATGACGGATAAGAACAACTTTTAATTATATCAAATAAGTTTGCTTTCTGAGATTGTTTGTTTAAAGAGGTAAAAATCATACTGGATCCCGTCTTTTACTGGGATAGAACAGAAAAGCAAGCAAGATTGTCTTGTCGTTTTATTTCTTGCAGTGTTCTGTCTATGCCTCTACGGCTATTTTATAAAACCAATGTGTTTGAGAGCTTTTGGAGTGAGGACGCGACCGCGAGTGGTTTTTGTGAGAAAACCAATCTGCAAAAGGTAGGGTTCGATAAATTCTTCTACGGTTCGTGTATCTTCTGAAAGACTAGATGCAAGAGTCTCAACACCGGTTGGCTTATTTTGAAACTTTTCTCCTAAACATTCCATATATGCGCGGTCTATATCGGTGAGACCGAGCGAATCTATTCCCAAAAGTTGAAATACCGATTGTAAAACAGAGGATTGTACTGTTTTATGATTTCCAACTTCTGCAAAATCGCGAATTCGTTTCAATATACGGTTTGCGATACGGGGAGTGCGTCGTGATCTATTTGCCACTTCCTTGGCAAGGTCTTGGCTCAGTTCAATGCCAAGAACTTTAGCAGCACGACGAATGATGATATTCATATCATCGAGCGTATAAAAGTCGAGTCGCATGAGAAGTCCAAACCGATCGCGCATAGGTGCTGAGAGGAGGGCAAGTTTGGTGGTGGCGCCTACAATGGTGATTTTCGGAACGGGTAACCGTACAGTCCGAGCAGAAGGCCCCTTCCCAATAATAATATCAAGCGAGTAGTCTTCAATCACAGGATAAAGCATTTCTTCAACATGCTTGGGGAGGCGATGGATCTCATCGATAAACAGGATGTCATTATCTTTGAGATTTGTGAGAATTGCTGCCAAATCGCCTCCTTTTTGGATTGCGGCTCCAGAGGTGATTTTTATGTCCCCATGAAGCTCAAATGCAATAATGTGGGCGAGGGTGGTTTTTCCGATTCCGGGAGGTCCATAGAGCAGAATATGCTCTGTAGCAAATCCACGTTTATTTACCGCATCAAGAAAAATGCGGAGTGTGTCGGATGCGCTTTTTTGGCCAATATAATCGGCAAGGGTTTGCGGGCGAAGAGAGGTGAGATCGGGAACTACGGATGTCAGTTTTTTCATATTCATAAAAAATCCTAAACTCTAAACACTAAATCCTACACAAATGAATACAAAACTATAAATTTTAAAAGCCAAGTGTTTAGAATTTATAATTTAGAATTTGTTTAGTATTTAGAGTTTAGGATTTAAAGTTTATTTCTGTACGCTCATTCTCAGCGCTTCCTGAATCTTCTTCTCTATACTTAACTGCTTTGGGATTTTCTCGAACAATTGCTGAGCTTCTGCCTTTTTGTAGCCTAGCTCAACGAGCGCGTCTATTACTGTTTTATCATCAGATGATAGGTGTTGTTCGAACTTAAATTCTGTTTTGAACTTGGCTGAGAGCTCAAGAAGTATTTTCATGGCTGTTTTTTTTCCGATTCCAGAAATTTTGGAGAACACCTGTACTGAGTTTGTACGCACAGCCTCGATAGCATCTTCAAATGAGATATGGCAGACAATGCTAAAAGCTGTTTTAGGCCCTACTCCAGGCACGGATAGAAGCAGATGAAAAAACTGTTTTTCTTGGCTGTCTGTGAAGCCAAAAAGAACATGCGCATCATCTCGCACCTGCAAATGGGTGTATACCGTGAACTCATCGCCAAGCTGCTTGCCAGAAAGGGCTGAAGGGGTGATAAACAGCTCATAACTGAGGCCAGAGGCTGTGTCGATAAGCGCAGTAGACTCTGTGTATTCGGCAAGAACGCCCGTGAGTTTGGCAATCATGAGAGGAGTATAAAGGATTTACTACCGAGTATCAAGTGTCTGACATACTATGAGTAAGGGTTGACATTGAGTGCTTTATTAAGTATACTATAGGTCTTTACATATATACTATGACAGAAAAATTCAACTTGTATCCACACTTAAATCAAAATCTAGTTAATCTAATAAATAATGGCTCTAAAAGAGGAGAGGGCGTTGCTTTACTTGAAGTAAATAGAGGTTGTGGTGTTGGCGGACATAGGCAGTGCCGTATCTGTCAAATGAACTCCCCAACTTATCAAGGGTCTATGCCCTTTAAACAGGTAAAATCAATATTAGAGACCTTAAAGCCACTAGAAAATGAAATTGTTCCTCTATTTAGAACTGGTGACCCGATATATTACAGAGACGGAGAGAAAGATATAAATGATGTTGTACAAGTAGCTTTAGAAAATCATTGGATTCCTTCAGTTAGAACTCATGGATGTCTCTCTGAGGAGACTCATGCAAAAACGGCACTTGCCAAATTAGCGAATACGCATAATAGAATCGGTGGATTTGGGCTGGAATTTAGCCTGGACACCTACGGATTTGAAGGATTGAGTTATGACGGATATCTAGATGCTGCTTTTCAAAGTTTGCAGTTATTGGATAGTGCTCGACCGAGAATTGAGTTATATTTTCGCCGTGATGAACCAAATGATATACAAATGATAAAACGTATACTTGATGATAAGCGATTTATGACGCTTCAGAAATTTAGAAAAAGACTTAAATTTAACGAAATTCAACCGTACGGGAGAGCGCGAACACTATTTGGGATTAAAGGCGAGAATAATCTTGAACCATGGAGTGGGCATGCAATTTTATACGATGGCGAAGTATTAAATAAACCAAAATTTAGAGAACCGATAATAATTCAGATGGGAAATATATTTACCTAATAAATAGAGTATTACACTATCTTCAACTCATCCCGCTCAATCTTCCACAATCTATTATATTTTGCCACGCGTTCGCCGCGGACGGGGGCACCAAATTTGACAAACTCTGACTGGATGGCCACCGCTAAGTCTGCCACAAAACAGTCATTTGTTTCGGCACTTCGACCAGCCACCACATAGGAAAGAGAATTTGTCCGAGCAAGGTTTACCAGTTCAAAAATTTCCGAAATGGTGCCGATTTGATTGGGCTTGATGATGAATGAGGTACAGCTCCCTTCTTTTATAATATAGTTAATTCGTTCCTTGTTCATCCGGGTAAGCTCATCTCCCACAATATAGACCGTGGAGGACAGTGTAGAAGTGAGCTTTTTCCAACTGAGCCAATCTTCGGCGTCGAAAGGATCTTCTACATAGAGAATAGAATAATTATCAAAAAGAAACTTCACAAAATCGATATATTCTTCGCTTTTGAGGGAATGTGGCTTATCTTTAATGGTGTAAAGGCCTTTTTTCGAAAAAAATGAGGAAGCGAAGTCGATTCCTAAAAAGATATCAAGGCCTATTTTCATCTTTACCTGTGAAACGGCTTCATTGAGAATTTCGAGTGCGTCGATGTTGGTGGTGAGATTGGGACTAAAACCACCCTCTTCACCAACGGCAGTTGTGGCGTTCCGATATTCGAGAACTTTTTTGAGCTCGGCATATAGCTCAATTGCTTTTTGATAAGCTGTGCCAAATGTGAACGAGGATGAGGGAATGATTTGAAATTCCTGAAAGTCCATGGGTGTGTTAGCATGTTTTCCTCCATTTATCATATTGAAAATAGGAGTCGGGACTTTGTCTATAACAATTTCCGATTTATAGAGAGAGGTATAGAGAGAGTTTAGATACTGAAATAGGGGCACATGGGCATCTGCAGCTCCTGCACGAGCGATAAGTTGAGAAACGGTGAGAATTGTATTTACTCCAAGCCTGCTTTTTGTTTTTGTGCCATCGGCTTTAATGAGCCAGTCATCTATTTCACGAATTTTTGCAGGATTTACACCTATGAGCTTTGGGGCAATAAGATCGTTGATATACGACACGGCGTGTTGCACACCTTTGCCAAAAAAACGATTACTATCTTCGTCACGAACATCTTCTGGCTCATTTTGATAGGCTTTTTGAGATCCGGGAACAGAGGTGATCACCGTGGCGCCACTCTCAAGCACAAGTTGTGCTTCAATGGTGGGCATACCCCGTGAATCTATAATTTCATAGGCTACAATGGATTTTATGAGACTCATACCGTTTTATTTCTTTAATGCTTCAAACTGTTTTTTCTCTATTCCGTGAATGAGCTCTCTGGTGCGTTCGATTGCATCTGGGTTCACCGAAACACTGGTGATGCCTGCTTTTACTAGGCGCTCAACGATGTCTGGGAAATCGCTTGCTGCTTGACCACAGATAGATGCTGTAACACCATATTTCACTGCTGTGGTGACTATATATTCTAGAATTTGAACAACCATTGGATTGCGTTCATCATATATATTTGACACGTGTTCGTTGTCGCGATCTACTCCCAAAAGCATCATAGTGAGATCGTTTGTGCCGATGGAAACACCTTGTACACCCACTTTCAAAAATTCTTCAAGGTTGAGAGCACAATACGGCACTTCAACCATAATCCAAAGCTTAAATTCTGGATAGTCCAAAAGGCCCGACTTTCGAACAATCTCTTTAATTTTAATTAATTCCCATGGGACACGAACAAATGGAATCATAAGATGAAGGTTGCGATACCCCATTTCCCAAATTTTTTTTATGGCTTTTAGTTCGAGATAAAATTCATAGGGATCATTGATATATCTACTGGCACCTCGATATCCAATCATGGGGTTTTCCTCATGCGGTTCATAACGAGCTCCTCCTTTGAGATGGCGGTATTCATTGGTTTTAAAATCGGTGGCGCGATACACTACTTGACGTGGATTAAAAGGCTTTACAAATTTAAGTAGGTTATCGGTGAGTTTTTGTACAAAAATATGTTCTTTTTTCTCCTTAATATACTCTTTTGGATGCGTTCCTATCTCTGCAATCATAAACTCTGCACGCAACAAACCAATGCCATCTGTATCATGTTTTGCAACAGAAGCAGCTTGCTCTGGTTCTGCAAGATTTACATATACTTTTGTGACGGTTTTAAGTTTTGACTTTTCACTTTGGACTTTAAGACGTTCAACTTCATGTTTACTTGCTTCAGAAAGAATACTTCCCTTAAAGACCTCGCCAGAAGACCCATTTACCGAAACCATTTTCACATTTTTAAGAAGATGAGTTGCGTTTTCGGCTCCCACAACAGCAGGAATCCCTAGTTCTCGAGAAACAATAGCTGCATGAGATGTACGACCACCTTTTTCTGTGATGATAGCAACTGCTTTTTTCATCGCAGGGACATAGTCGGGGTTGGTTTGAGGTGCTACCAAAACATCTCCCTTTTTGACCAATGCAATTTCTTTGGGTGAGCGTATGATAACAACAGGTCCAATACCGATACCGGGAGATGCGGGGGAACCTGAGACAATGGCCTGAGTACTAGAGAGAATATCTGCTGTTTGCCTTGTGGAAACAGCTTTCATTGTGGTGATGGGACGAGACTGCACAATAAAAACACGCTTATTTTCTATTGCCCACTCAATGTCTTGTGGAAAATAGTAGTGATTTTCAATGTCTTTCACCAACAACGCAACACCGGTGATTTCTTGTTCGGAGAGTTTTTGAGAAGTACCTTCTTTTTTAGAAAGTTTTAATTCTACATTTTTTATACCCTTTTTTACATATTTGACGTTTTGATAGGCAAGAGATTTATTAAGAACTACAAATGATCGTTTGTCTACTTCGTAGTGATCGGGGGTGACTTTGCCTTGCACGATATACTCGCCCAGGCCATAAATTGCCTCAATCACCATTTTTGTTTTATCGTTTGTGACAGGATCAATGCTAAAGGCAATTCCAGATTTGTCTGACTGCACCATGCGTTGCACAACGGCTGCAAGGCCTACCTTGAAATGATCAAAGCCCTGCGTGTGGCGATAGTAGAGGGCGCGTTCTGTGAAGAGGGAAGCCCAACACATTTTAATATGTTTGATGAGTTGATGATCGCCCTTTACATTGAGATAGGTTTCTTGTTGGCCGGCAAATGAAGCTTCTGGCAAATCTTCTGCAGTAGCAGAAGATCTTACTGCAACAAGGGGAACTGAATACAGTGAAGCGAATCGCTTCATTGCTTTTTTTAACACCGTGCTTTCAGTTGAGAAATATTGTTCTTCTTTGAGAGCGAGATTATCGTAAAAGCTTAGTATTTCGTTTACGAGAGAGTCTGGAATTGCAGCTTTTAAAATAAGGCCTTGAATGCGTTCTGATGCCTGCGCAAGCTCACGCGGGCTTTCGAAGTTTACGATTGCTATAGCATCTTCTATTTGTTTTTGTAGTTTTGCAGCAGCAATGAAGGCATAGTATGCTTCTGCTGTGACCACAAATCCGTAGGGTATGGGAAGGTGAGCTCTGGTCATTTCTCCCAGATTAGCACCTTTACCACCCACAAGTGCGACATCTTCTTTGCTAACCTCTTCAAACCACACAATATGTTTTTTTCTCATATACTATTAATATACATAATAAAAGATAGGGATTACAAGATGAAAATAAGGAGGTATTGTATTTCTATTTAAATACCCGTTGACAACATATGTACGCTATGATATTATGAAACTTCGTGGCAGCATTGGAAGCACATAAGCTTGCTCTCCTAACAGCCTCATTTAATTTTAGCAAGCAGTAGAATCGACCCGGGCCTATAGCTCAACTGGCTTGAGCGTCGGATTTGCATTCCGAAGGTTAGGGGTTCGAATCCCCTTAGGTCCACCACCAAGGGATGGCTTTTAGCTTCTAGCGTTTAGCTTTTAGATTGTATTCTAAGGGCTAATGGCTAATAGCTAGCAGCACATTTACGAAAAGCACTTTAACAATTTGGTTCTTGTCTAATTTGTAGGCCTAATTACTTTCTTGTAAGCCTTTGTAGCCCTTATGGGGCTATTGTGTGGTTTATAAGGAGTTATATCCTTTTCTTACAAGTGAGAAGGATGAACTTTACACAGATATCTTTATTAAGAGAACATGACAAACGAAAGAGATGGGAAACACTAAAGCTAATGGCGGATGCCTAGGTAGTTTGAGCCGATGAAAGACGCGTGCATGAGCGCGATATCAAAGATGAGCCCTCCAGTAGGCGTTATCAATCTTTGGTTTCTGAATGGGGTAACCCACCCAGCTTTACCGCTGGGGGATGTATCGTAAGGTACATAGGGAACGCGGGGAACTGAAACATCTCAGTACCCGCAGGAAAAGAAATCATATGAGATTCCGTGAGTAGCGGCGAGCGAAACCGGAAAAGTCTAAACCAACCCTTCGGGGTTGGTGTTGCGGAGCCACAGTAGGAAGTTAGATTTTATAGCAGAAACGCATGGAACGGCGTACCATAGAGGGTGAGAGACCCGTATGCACAATGAAAACTAACTCTGGTGGATCTTCCAAGTACCACGAGGCACGGCAAACCTTGTGGGAATCCAGGTCGGTCACGCTCTAAGACTAAATACTCAACCTGACCCATAGCGAACTAGTACCGCGAGGGAAAGCTGAAAAGAACCCCGAGAGGGGTGTGAAA
>CAYWLV010000017.1:0-8744 GCA_964459595.1 uncultured Gammaproteobacteria bacterium | reverse complement strand
ATAACACCGTATCTTGTGGCATAGTCGCTTGAGTATGAATTGCTTTTCACAAGACACTTCACCCGATCTCCCACCTTAAAACTATCAATCACTCGCGCGTGACGTAGATCGACCTCCATTTTAATTCCGTTGATCTCTACAATTTTTTTATTTTCGGCGTTCATTTTATTTCTCCTTTGTTGTTAAATTTCATTTATTTTATCCTTCATTATTAAAGTTCATCATCTGGCCACCTATAAATTGGATTCTTTAGTTTAACTTCACCGTCATTAGTCAACTCATGGTTTACTTTTTTCTCTACGCTCAAACTATCTGGAGTTGCCGGATGGTTGAGTTTTGATTCGATCCAGTCTGCACACTCATGGGGTGTATAGTAATACTCTAACGGTCCATTTTTAGTTTCAAGTCGCTCAACTTCTGGCATTGTTCGTAATACCTCCAGCACCTCTTTGATAGTTTCTTCGCGTGCAATCGCAAATGGACGGCCAAATGCTTGATCGTTTTCTGCAATATCTCCAAGAGCCTCCCGATACCTGCGGCAGAGGCGCTTCAGCCTTTGATAATCATTTGCTGATATGAAGTGATCTTTATCAAGCTTTTCCAAAAACTTTTCTACGTCGTTCATTTAAAAGTCCCCGTCTTATCTTTTTTAGAAACAACAGACATATGGAAATCAGCAGGATAATGCCTCAAACACCAGTATGCTTCACGGCGTATTGTCTTGGGCACACGGGGTGTTTTTTTTGGATCAAGTAACCTAAGTAGAAATTCACGAGTTCTGAGTACCGCATTAACTCTTTCCGAAGGCACTGTCATAATCCAATCTTCTCCATGGCTCTTTGCCTTAGAAATTTCTCATGAGCAAGATACCTATTTAGCTCAGCCTGCAGCTCTCTATAAACATGAAACTCAAAACCAAGTCTAGTTTCAATATCTTTTGCCGCCTCAATTGCAGCTCTAAATCCAGCTAAAACAAAATCCTCTTCACATGAACCGCAGCACTTATTCAAAGACTTTTGAAAGTCTACTACTTCTTGAAGTGTCTTCATGAATCAAATGTATTTTAATGCAAGCATGTTTGCAAGCTAATAAAACAGATCGTCAAAGTCTGGATCTAAAATCTCTCCACCTTCAAGTCGGATGCCAAATGTTTCTTCTTTTTTGATCATGTACTTATAGTGTTTTAAACAGAGTTCACCTTGAGCGGCAAATCTTTTACAATATTTATTTGCACACTTTTTCTTTTCTTTTTTTCTACACGGTTCGCATATGCCGCTTTTATGTCTGGTGGCCCTACCACATTCTTTTAAACATAAAGGCTCTTTTGGTGGCCTTGGCATTAGTGCATATTCCTTGCTTCTATTCTGTGTTTAACTTCTTCAAATAAATCTCTTAGATAACAATAATTATCCCAAAGTTTTTTTCTTTCTTCTGACATTGGGTCTGCATCTGCCCATCTATGCATTGCATCGTTCATGTTTTTAGCTTTTAAACAATACTCATTATATTCTGCTGTATCCATGTCGTAGTTCTTCTTTCGGTGCTTATACATTAGTGAAGTTTACTCTTATCTGAAACATATTCATCTACGATTAATTTGGCAAGAACTTCCCACGTAACACTGTTACCAACATATCCAACAATATATATGAACTCATCTGGGATGCCTTCGTCACAATTTATCTCAAGCGTCCTCTCTGGGAGCTTTGTTCTTTTGTAGAACCACCCTTCAATGTCCTCAAGGTTCTCATCAACCGTCTCGAGATTAAGTGGCGAGCAGAATAAGATATAAATGTTTCTGTCGAAATCGTAAGTCATAGCCACTTATTTGCCCTAAGCAAATACTCCAGCGCATGTTCTAATTTATAAATATCTTTATGAGCAACACCAATCCCTCGCTCCTCACAAATTGCGTGAAGCAACTCGTGAATTAATGTCTGAAGCTCTTGCCGGGGCGACTGCCCCTTTTTGATAACTATCTGACGCTCTTGAAATCTGCACTCACCTAAAACTTCAGGATCTTTGAAAGTGTCGATGTGGACGATTTCATACACGCATTTGTTCTTTATTTTTATATGGCTCGGTGGCTTCATCAGCCCTTAAGTATAGCCACCAAACTCTCTAAAGTCGCTATCCGTTCTTTCATGCGTTGAATTTTTGCCGATTGCCTAGCCACCGTTTTCTGCGTGGCGGCATGTCTTTCCCTTAGTTTAACAAGTTGATTTTTAATATAAAAATATGGTTTTGAATCAAGCGATTCATAAAGTCGTATTCTTGCGTCAGTCACTTGTCACTCCGAATAATTTTTTTCTAACATACTCAGATAAATTAAACTGCGACTCAAGCGCTGCCATTTTCTTTATAGCTTCACGCTCTTTTTCGGTTACCCTAATAGAAAGAACTACCGTTTTATTTGATTCGGGGGTTTTTTCGTCTTGCATGATAATACTATGTCATACATGCAAGCATATTTGCAAGCAAAAAAAATGGCCCATGTCAATTAAGACACAGGCCATAACCCATTTCAAACGAAGATGAGACCACGGTGAAGTGAACTCAATTATTTCTAGCATTGACTCTTTCAAATGCAAGTGTATTTTATTCGAACAAACCCGTTTCACACCGAAGGAGATTTGCACCTATGTATAATATCATTGTCCCATCCGTAGCCTCACCACTCAGAGGCGCGTTCCCTAGTCACTACCTCATCAAGAAATTTCAAGAAAATGCCGGAAAAGAAGCCTATTCAATGCTCTATGATCTTGAAAAGCGCGACGACTATAAAGAGTACAAAGGTAAAGCGACTCCGAGTCTTGGGTGGTTCATCCTTGATTTCGACATCGAAATACCTTCTGAATATAAGTCAAAGAAAAAAGAATACTTCACCTCAAAAGAAACCGAAGCGAGTTTGCTTGCAGAAATTGAAATCGTCAGAAAAGAAGTGTGCCAGATCATATCTGACCTTAACCTCGATGAAGAAATGGCTCGGGTGTTTTTCTCAGGAGGCAAGGGCTTCCACCTTTATATTCGCCAAGAGTATTGGAACATTCCGGTAGACGAACGTATACCAGAAGTGCACAAGGCTAGGCTTGTTGCGCTTCAAAGAACATATAAGACTCTCGACTCCGCAGTCGCCGAGACCCACCGAAAAATCAGAGCACCCAACTCACGCCACCCATACTCTGGCCTGCATAAAGTATGCATAAATTTTACGCAACTAGCCGAATGGGATATTAGCCATATCCGGGATTACGCAAAAGAACAGAGACCATTTGACCTAGTGAATTTTGACTGCGGGGATAAGAAGTACAGTGGGCCGGTGGTTTCCGAAAAAGAAACACCTAATTCATTTTCGGAAAATAAACCAGAATCTATGCATTCGTTTGGCATGGAGAACGTCATCCATGACGTGTATGAGCCTAATACCATAGAACCAGTCAAAGAAAAGTGCGCTTTCATTAAGTGGAATTTTGAGCACCCCGAGAAAGTAAAAAACGAACAATGGATACAGGCCATAGGAGTCGTCTCAAGACTTGCCGATGGCCGCAAGCTCTGCCACGAGATGGGGAATAAGCACCCAGAGTACACACCAAAGTCCACCGACTTTGAAGTGGACCGCGCACTAAAGCTCACCGGCCCGACGCTCTGTAAGACTATCAGGGCCGGGGGGTTTGAAGGCTGCAACACCTGCACGCTTAAAGTAACAACTCCTGCGGCGATAAGGGTTTATAAGCATACTGAGTACGACGAAGAAACGTTTGATAAAGAAAACGTTACTAACGAATCGGCTAGTAATGAATCGTTTACTAGTGAAGAAAAAGAAAATCATAAAACAGAAAGTACCATTGTCTGTCTTGGGTACGATTCTGGTCACTACTTTTTTAGATCAAACATAAATCTTCAAATTCAAAAGCTGGCCGCCTCATCACTCAACCAATCAGGACTAACACAGCTCCAGCCGCTTAAATACTGGGCCGCAAGATACGCTCAAATAGATAAAGAGACAGGCAAGCCAGGACGGATCAACTGGGGTAAAGCTGCAAATAATCTCATGCAAGCCTGTCACTCAAAGGGAATATTTAGACCAGACAATATAAGGGGCCGTGGGGTTTGGAGAGACCAAGACAGAACCGTTTACCACATGGGGAGATCTCTCTGGGTTGATGGGAAAATTCACCCGCTTCATGACCCAAGTTTCAAAACAAACTATATCTACCAGCTCGACAGAGAGATGAAGCCTCTGCGAATGAACGATTTAGATCTAGATGGTTGTCAAAAACTAATTGATGTAGCGGCACACATCCCGTTTAAAAATAAAAGCTCATACAAAATGTTCGCCGGGTGGCTCGCTATTGCTGGAATTGGAGGATCTCTTCAATGGCGTCCTCACTTTTGGGTTTCAGGTAACACCGGGTCAGGAAAATCATACGTCATCGAATCAATCGCTAACCGCGTTCTCGATGGATACTGCCAATACATTAGAGGCAACACCACCGAGGCAGGTCTACGGCAAAAGTGTGGATCAAGTTCAATGCCCGTAATCTTTGACGAGTTTGAATCTAACGACCCAAAATCAGCCGCTCGTGTCCAATCTCTACTTGAATTACTAAGGCAAGCATCAAGTGAGTCAGCTGGTATCGTGGCTCGGGGGACTGTCTCAGGTGATGCCATGGAGTTTAGACCACAGTGGGCCGCCATGGTTGGCTCGGTGGTTGTCAATCTATCTAAGGCAGAGGATGAGAACAGATTCACAGTAACAGAGATAATCAAAACCACCGATCCACTACTCCGCAAGTCAAAGTTCAAAGAACTAGAAAAAATGGTGGATGAACTGCCAAGCGATTACTCCGATCGATTGTTTGCCAGAATGTTAAACAAGAACGAAATACTCAGAGAATCAATCGAGGTCATTAAGGACGAAATATCGTCCAAGTTCACTGCCAGAACCGCTCAGCAATACTCAAGCCTACTCGCTGGATATTGGATGCTTGAACACGATCAGGTGATAAGTGAAGCACATGCTGCGGAACTCGTTGGCTCGGTGGATTTTAATGACGCCAAAGAATCTAACGATAGAAAAGACGAAGAGGACTGCTTTGATCACTTCATGAGTAGTATGCACCGCATCCAAGTAGAGACAGATGGTCGTATGAGTACGCTTGAGATCAGTATGGCCGAGATGCTCACGTCAGACAGGTACAATGAGTTTAAAGAGCCATTAGAACGCCTGGGGGTGGCTATGGAAGGTGACTTCTTGTGGGTGTCTGTGAAGAATAGCTCCATCGATAAAGCCTTTGCGGGGACTAAATGGGCCGGGGTTTATGCCAGATCTTTTAAGAGGCTTGAGGCTTGCGTTGACCCAAGAGACACTCGATACTTCTTTAAACGCAAAGTTAAGACGGTTAAGCTTTCTAAATCAAAGTTATTCAAATGACGCACGCATAGGTCCGTAGAACCAAAAAAGTGGTTCTATGGTTCTATCGTGGTTCTATTGACCATTTCACTTTTTATGTAATTGGTTCGGTGGGTTGCAAGGATGCGCACTGCGCCCAGAACCATAGAACCAAAAAAGTGAGACCATTTTTATAAAAACATTTTTTACCGACACGAGACCACAAACACCTACGCAATGAGTCATGCATCTCGCGTATATTATATATATCTTTTCTTGGTTCTATGGTTCTATGGATATATATATATATAATATGATTAAGAAAAGTAGTAGAACCAGAGGGTGGTTCTACGTGGTTCTATTGGTTCTATTCCTGTCCGTGTGCGTCGAAGTGCTCCATGGCTTCGTCTGGGCTATTAAAATACATGCTGCAGAACCTACCTTCACACACCCAAGAGTAAGAGCCAGTTTTTGTGGCAAATACAGTGACAAAAGTTCCGTCCTCAAACTTTTTGTAATAGTTGCCCTTTTTGCTGAGTCTCCAGTCGTTTGAAGAGTAACTCTGGTACCCACGCCTCGGCTGCTCGGTGTCTGCCTTTTCCTCGACGAGTAGTTCCAACCATGTCCGATTTGTTTTCTTTAAAATTAGATTGGCTTTTCTTATGGCACTTAAAGCCTCTCCGTCGTTTTCAGAAGTTGTTAGCATCAAAAGTTTAACTATCTTTTCATCTAAAATTTGCATTCGAACCTTTCTCTTTCCCGCGTATACTAGCGCGCGCGTAAGCTCTAAATAGACTAAAGTTTATATTCCTAATTCCTTATGATATGCTTTGGTCTATTATGGCTGAAAACAATACATGGATCAGTATGTTTCGAACCTCAACCAAAGCCCCCGAGGCAGAGGCAGCACCGAAACCTCGCCCAATGGTTGACCCCGAGGTTCAAGAGGCTCAGCGACGAGGGACAGCTTATTACTTTAAGACCGGTAAGCAGCTGCCAACCGATGCATTTTTGAAAGATAAGAACTTAGGCAAGTAACCTAAACATAGTTAAGAAGTCCGAACATACCCAAGGTAAAAAAGAATGTTCCGTTTAGCACCCAGTAAGTTGGCAGATACCGCCTAATCACCAACCGGCCTATTTTCAGGGTGAGTACCCCTACCCAAAAGCTCATTAGAAAGGCTTGATCATCCGTCATTGGCACACCTCAACCGCTTCTACGTTTCCGTTGTAAAGCCTTTTGTAGACCGTCGTGCATCGTCTCTCATACCAACCGCCTGAACCGCCAAACGATTGGTAGGTATTGTGATTGCTTGTGCGCTCCATATTCTCTTGTCTCTGACATTCCATGTACTCAGAATAAGTCGTGCCGTATGCATTACAGTAACCGAATGCCTTGCCGCCGATCGATGCGGCAACTAGTAGGATGATAAGTGTGGTTAGTTTCATTTTAAAATACCTCTCGCTATTGTTGTTTCGCATACATCGTTATCGGTCATTTTTTGGCCTAGAAAGGTTGTTTCAGCTACATATCTAATTTGTACAACTTCACCTCGTTGATTGGTAGTTGTGAGATAGTCCACAACCACCCAAATAGAATCATTTTTGCGGCCTACTTTTTTGAACTTGGTGCCTATTGGATATTTCATTTTGCCGCCTTATCAAAAAAAGCTTTCACCTTTTCAGGATGATTCAAAAACAAAGTATAGTTTGCAACTAACTGAGCACTGAAACCCATTGAGTCAGCTTTTTTAATATTGTTTGACCATACTTTAAGAGCCGATGCTTTCGCATCCTTGCAAGTTTTATAAAAGCAAGTCGAGTGTATATATTGACCATTGAAATAAACGTCTATTTTTCGTGGTTTCATATTATGCCTCTTGTCTTTCGTCGCCATTATAAAAATAACAAATACAGTCGTGACAAATTTGACCGATCTCTACCGCTTTTTTCTGTTTTGGATCATAGCCGTAACAGTCATATACAGTCGTTCCTAGTCTATTCTTACAGCAGTCACAACCAGACCATGAAAAATGGCCTTCGTCTTCTGTTTCGATATTGAGTACCGAAACGCAATTCACGCCGTTATCTTTTAAAAACTTTTCGCATTGGTCTGAGTGTTTCATTTTAAATAACTCCATTCATTTTTAATATTTCATCGTGCAATTTAATTTCAATATATGTCTGAAGATCTTCAAGGCTTTTTAAAGCGTCTTTTTTTCTTTTAAACCCTGCTTGTGTAAGATATTGAGTTATTTTAGGTGCCCCTTTTGGTTGTAATCCAATCAAAAGAGTGTAAGTACCATCTTGTTTTTTGATGACGTCAGTCGTGGCTAATCCAAAAATAGAACTTAATACATATTGTTTCATTTTACGCCATCCATTCATGTCTAAAATCATTCTGCCAATTGTAACGGCCCATTAAATGCCCAAACATATCGTCAACCATGGCAAAGCCCATATCCATTCCACAGCCACCAATCTTTATGCCGCCGTTTTTATCGTCAAATTTCATCCCTGTAATTTTAGAGATGTAATAATCTAAGTTTAAAGGCTCATTATCTAGAATAATCTTGGTTGAAATAGATCTAGTCATTCCAGACTTAGAGCAATGGTTTAAGATGGTATAAATGACAGGCTTGCGGCCTTCTTTTTTATTTTTGAGTAATGTTTGTATAAGTTCCGCTAATTTTTCTTTTGCTTCGGTTATCTCTTTTTGCTTTCTTGACGGTTTTCTTTGTTTCATTTTTATTTGCTCCCTTATGATTAGTAGTAATTGCATTCGTCATGCCATGTATGACAATCCTTTATAATCTTCATTGAGTCAACGTGTGACACAAACTGTATGTTTTTGGTGGCACTAATTGTCACATCGTCAATGTCTTATGCAGCATTACGAATCGCACATCGGAGCGCGTAGACTACTTCGCGCATTAAAAATGGCCGAGTGCGTATACTTTAGGTATAAAAACAATCTACCGAATCAGTTGTAAGTTTACATAATATTCGTTATCAGACTCACATCACCTAACCCCCCGAACTAACTGAACTATTCGAAACCATGGTTCGGACCTTCGGACCTAACCCCGGACCTTTGGTCACATTCTTAACATTATGCAATGCATCAACTTACTGCGTTGAGTATTTTTACAGTGATTCGGTGGATTAAATTGAATTTAGTTTAATAAAAATCACACACGGGGGGCTGGGGGGTCGTTTGCTGGTGCCGATTTGTTTACGATTCATATTGTATAAGACCAATGTGCGGGATCGGAATTTTTCAAAGTCACAATAATCCCCCGGCCCACCAATCCTATATTGCAATAATCCCCTAAACCATTTAACTTTGTTT
>CAYWLV010000016.1:0-9147 GCA_964459595.1 uncultured Gammaproteobacteria bacterium | reverse complement strand
AATTATCGCTTCTCCAGATATGTGCTCAGGGGTAACTTTGTCAGTATTTCCAAAGTTTTCACTCAGCTCACCCTCTTCATTAAGCGTAATTATGTATTGGAATCTATCCTTTGTTTTCCTATTCTCTAAATATTCATATAGATGAACAAAATGTCCTTTATACATCCCATCAAAAATACCATCATGGATTAAGAATCTCGGGCCTCTTATTTTTTCATTGATCGCATGAAACAGGACGGCTAAATCAAAAATGAGGGTTCTTCCTCTATTTTTTCCTTTTGATAAATCTGCAGGGAAAATGATACTGATACTTATTTTTGCATCAGTATTCTCATTCACGCTTATGTCGAAGGTAGACTGATTCTTATTTTCAACGTATGCAGAATTATATAATTCAGCGAAGATTTCTCTGAAAGATGAGAGCTTATTCTTTTGGATATCTTCAACAAAAGGAATTATTTCCGCAATAAGCTTTGCCTCTTCGCTCTTTAAGTCTGCTCTTTCCTTGGATAAATCCACATATAGTTTCACTTTACCCTCAAGTTCATTCATGTCCTCTCGACGCTTACTCAAAGACAGGTAAGCCTCCGATAGATCTTTTATCGCTTCTTTTGCTGAAAGAAAACTAAACACCAAAGCTCTCTCTTCCTCGAGTTTTGCTATGTTTTTCTCATTATTTTTTATCGACAATTGCAGTGATTCAATTTCCTTAGACAGAAAGTTTTTTCTTGAAGCAGAGAGGTGTTTTCGGAATTGGATAGCATCTTCCAGTGTTTTTTTAATCTGATTTGCAAAAAGATTGTTTGCTTCTTTATATAAATTAGTAATTTGATTGAGATTAATTTCAGCATCTTGTTTATAGCTCACTTGGTAGGTTTCTATGTTTTTTCGATTGCTATAATTTTGATACCACAAGTCCTTAATTTTTCTTGTGAGTTCATTTGCCTTCTCTTCTGCGTCTTCATATTCAGAAGCAAGCTTAAACGACGCAATGTTTGTTTCGAGAGCTTTGATTTCTCTTCTTATTTTATCAATCTCGTTATTTGCTACCGAAATATTTTCCAGTCCGTATGTTTCTTGAACAAACTTCTCGATCGTAGTCATTAGAGGTTTCTTTTCTTTGAGATTTGCCTGAATATCGTAGTTTTTATAGGCAAGTGTATTGTTGATTCCCATCAAAAAGAGAAGGTAGATATTCAGCTCCATCTCTTTCACGCCCTCGATATAGCTTACTGGATCTGTAAACTCTCCACCTTTTTTAGGACGCTCCTTTTTAATAAAGAATGGGATGATTTTTCTGAACCATTCATTACTGTATTTACCTGAATAATTTTCATTATAAAAAATCAAATCAGCCAAAATAGGCTTCATTTCTGTGTCGGAGTACACTTTAAGGTTTCCAATCTGACCGAACCCTATGTCCTTATTTGGAGTTGAAGGATTTCTCTTAATACAATAATTTTTACCGTCAACTTCAAACTCGAGAACTATTAAATAACCTTCTGTATGCTTTTTTGCTCGAAATAAACGTGACTTGGGGTCTGCTTTAAGCGATGAAAGTAAACAAAAATCAATCAAATCAACGAGAAGTGATTTTCCAATACCATTCAAAGAATCCTTTTTGTCGCTCTCCTTGTCTTTTTTGCCAAAAATAAAATTGACTCCATCCTTAAACTCGATGGGAGGGAAAAGCCCTGCAGGTTCTGAGTATAGTCTTGTTAAAAACATCTTATTTTTTTATAAAAAGGTGAAAATCATCTGAGTCAATTATGTCTGATATCCATAGAAATGAAAGTACGCTATAAAAACGGTCGATATTTATTTGTTCACCTCTCCTCATTTCCTGAAAAAGATCTTCAACGGTGTATCTTTTTTTTCGAAGGAGTCTTATTACGCTCGCTCCAACAACTAGAACGTTTTGATTTAATTTTTCGTAATTTGAAGGTATGAGCATAACTATTTAAAAAATCTTTGCTTCATTTTTATCTTCACTATCAGTTTTTTTCCCCAAAAAACACAACTCGAAGAAATACAAAACAATAGCTCTTGCACATGCAACATAATCAGGATTCGACTGCTTTTCTTTGATCAGATACTCTCTCGCTAAATCCTCAATTACTCTTACATTTTCTATTACGACACCATGATAATCAACCACCTTAATTCGCCTAAAATCTGCTTGAATCATATCGACTAGCGCATTTATGCGTCCTGGATTTCTTCCTTCCTCATCTTCAAGATATTTTTGGACTAGAGACTTATGTTGCCAGATGCGGACGATCATTTCGCGCACAGTAGTGAGCTCACTGGAAGAAAAGTTTAGACTAATCTTTTCAGTGAGTTCAGTATACCCACTTGAGTTTTTAATCGTACCAACATCTGTACCAGGAACTTTCTGGGAAAAAATATAATCAAAAATATCAGCAACGATTCCAACGTCTTTTTCTTCAGTAACCGCAGCTCCTATATATGTATCTGGTAAGTTAAATATGCGAACGACCTCTGACCTGTCGAGACAAAGGGTTTCTCTAACTATTTGCTCTAATCCCCAATTCTCCTTGAGAACTCCGTCGGCGATAGCATTCAGCTCAACAATTTTTTGGTGTGGCTTGCCCATTAAGTTGTCTTTTGTTACAAAAATCCATCTCTCAAAAGGATACTTATCTTTCCAGTTAGTACAGAAGCTTTCAAAATCACCAGCAATCTTAGTGACCGTCTCTGTGTTGTCGTACTTCAATGATTCAGGTGCATAGCATGCAAAAAATGCCTTTCCCGTGATTGTGTGTCCATCATTTCCTAGGTCTTGCTGCATTCGTGGTGTCTGCAAATCACCATATCTTAAGATCATTATGTCCCAAAAAAGCTGCTGAAACAATTTACCGTCAGCGACTTTTATCTTTTCCCTAATTGCTATCTCTAATATTTTATTACTCATGTGCTAAGTAAATCACCGCCACCATACGGTGCTTATACCTGAGTTTATCCTAATTATGATATTTATGACATGACTAAATTCCCAATAAGTACTAAATATCATTACTTCCCAAATCCTGGGACCAAGAAAAGTGAGTTGCCATTACAATCAGCATGAATACCAGCGGTAGCCTTATCAAACACTGTTCCATCTAATTTTGTCATAACTCGATCATTCACCATTGCAATTGCTTGGCAGATGCGTGCTTGAGCAATCCTATTGTTGTATAGGCTCCATAGCGTAAGGCAGATGTTTAACATAAGAAGTGCTGACAGAATAATTACTGATTTTTTAGACACGATTTTTGAAATGAAAATTAATAAAGAATCTCGACCAACTAGAGTCCGCTTTGATGCAAGCACATTTCATAATTATAAGAATTACGATTGCGATTTGAGCAGTCTTTTTTTATTTGCGCAGGGCGTACACCAAACCACCAGAATGAGGTTGCGAACACAATAATAATGAGTCCGAACCACGCCCACCTAAAAGAAATTTTTTTAATTAAACGAATTGTGCCAAATTGTATACTTTTTACAGTCTTAATTAGTCCGACTGAGTTAAGCGTGTTCCTGTTCAGTTTGTATAGCTCCACTTGGATTGTTCTCAAAAGTGCAGCGATTATGATAATACATTGAAGAATAAATAGGAGATTTGAATTTATACTTCCCAATATTTCTTCTGGCTCATATGGCTCAAATGCCTTTGCGTACAAATATAACAGCACCTGAAGAATCATCAACACACTAGCCCATTTATTACCTCGGTATACAAATATCAATAATACAATTGGTAAAATTAGAAATAGGGTAATCCCCAATAAATCCATATTGGATATAACTGTTACAAGCCAGAATAGGTTTAATAATGAAATTAGTACGACTTGCGTTCGTGCAGCCAACCAACCCAGAGTATCGTAATGATTTACCTGTTCAGTTAATTCAACTGTTGAAAGTTTGATACGGAACAGAGAGAAGAAATCAGAAAAACCTGCACTTTTCTGGACATGCTGTCCTTGGTCGTTCCATACTTGGGTAATATTCATATTTCTTCTTGCAGCAAGAACAAGAATCCCACCTACTGCAATCGGAGGAAGGGCAAATCCTACTATTTCACTCAAAGATGCCGTGGAGGTTACCCAGACAATAACTGCTGGTACAAAAGAAAACACAATAAACAAAATGCCTATATTGTTGACACTCTGGTCTGTGGGTGTTTTTTTTGCTTTCGAACCACTCTTCTTTACTGTGTTGTCATCCATCATTTTTTTGTGGTGGGTTTATTAATAATTCCTCGTAGAAAGCAGAAAACTCCACACGAGGCGGTAGCTTGGCTACCCACTGCCAGTTTCCCGACAGGACCCACCACAGGTACTCCTCGCGTGGAGGTTTATACTGTGGTGGGTTTTTGACCATATCCTTAGATTGTTCTAAGGGGTTAGGTCCTCGATATTCAGTTGTATGCCAATAATAGGCGTCAAAGCAAAAAACAGCAATCCCAGCCGTTTTCTTTGGTTTTACAGCTAGTTAACAAATTGCTCGATTGCCGCGCACGCCTCTCTCTTGCTCATATCAGTAAGCAGTGACTCCCACTGGTCTCTTTCGTGGTCATCTTCAATATTGCTCTGGATAAGCTGCCGAAGATACGATATTTGCTTGTCAGTAGCTGGTTCAGCATTCTTTTGCGCTTCTACCTCGCGATATGCCTCCTCAAGCGAGATGGCGGACCCAGAAGTTGCAAGGAATGTTCCCAAGACTTTTGTTGAGCGTATCACCGCATCGGATAATGCTGAGTTAAATGCACTCTCCACTGCACGAGTGAGCCACTTATTATTAGGACCAATCACTGTTGCACCACGCCCTTCTGCAATTATTTTTCCATCACGAGATAGTGAGCAAATAAAGGCAATCATTCCCCCGACATGTTTCATCGCGGTCAGAGTCTGGGTATCTTCCCTAATAATTGCAGTAAGGTTGTACGTGCCAATAACTCTGTTGATCTCTTCACGGACAGGATGAACGGCATGATTCATTTCTCTCACATTAAATTCCTTCTTTGGTTGAAAAGGTGATGGAATGCGCTTGCTATATATTGCTGATTTCATGATGTTGGTTTAGTTTATTGATAACAATTTTTCCTTGCTCATATGTGACTTGGTATTTCTCACCGACAATAAAGCCCGATTTAAGTAACGAGCGATTGATAATTTTAATCATTGGTTTACGATCATCACCACCTGGCGCATATGCCACAGTCATAACGTTGTTCATAAGTTTATTTTTTCCACTTGAGTCTCATAAAATAAATTGATCTTCTTGGGATACCTTCGCACCAATTCACCTTTCTCATTTCTTTTCTCCACCATCGTGGTTGATTTGAGAGCTTTCTCACCAGGTTTAACTCTGTAGCCAATCTTGAGCCACTGCCGATAAGTACGGGCAAGAAAATATGGATCGTATCGCTCTGCCTCTGTATCACCATAACGCTCCCGAATTTGTTCCTTCACGTTCTCGTACGTCTTCTTTGAGCCCTTATATGCTGACCGTTGGATCTCCTTGTTAATAATTTCACTTATGTGTTCCATGAAAGTGATGTGTTAAAAAGTACGCAGGACGAGTGCATACTAAAGAGAGTGAGTAATAACCTCCCTTCACTCATAGAGTTTTTATGGGCTAACTAGAATGATGATGGGGGGTATGGGGAGTGGTTCGGTGTGGGTGTCATGGCTGGGCTGGTTCCATGCAGGTACCAAGCGAGAGTATATTTTTCCCATAGCAATTAGAAAGTATTCAGAGAAGTTTCTGTTTCAAAAATTTGGTAATGAAAAAAAATTTCCACCAAAATTTCACAAAAAGGGGGGTCTCAGCGTGCGTAGCTTTACACTATCTAAAGTGAGTCCAACACCTTTTTTATGCATTACCTCAAGCACGACTGATGTACTCTTGTATGATTGTTTATGTAGTTGGGGGCTTACCCCAGTACCACGGAAGGTTCGCAATCACCCATGAGCAGACGGCAATATTCAGGGTGCTTGTATGACCGAGGGAAACCTTTGCCCTACTGGCTCCGTGAATGATGCTGTCTATTTTGTTTATGCTTAAGAAAACGAACAACGCATTTTTGTGGAGATAAAACTCTAAGCTGCGATATATAGCAGATCGCCACGCAGAGAAAACTGAAAACCGAAGGGGCCAGCCCCAGCGTCCATGTCGAGTGATAAATCAACACAGCGTCGAGCCATCACCACATCGGAGAGGAATAACATAGGCGTATGCAAAACGACAAAGCCGAGTCATGGACGTTACCATGCGAATACGGGGTGTACCGAACTTGGATAGAAGTCCCGCCGTAAAAATATAAAGAAGAATCAAGTATTCCATGGCGCTTGCGAACCAATGGGGGCAAGCGAAAAATAAAGAGCTTTGATGGTGAGTGTGTTAAACAGGAGGGTCTAACACGCACTGGACTCAGCGGACGAGATAAATATCCGCCACCGATAAGCAGTCCCACCCTTGGAGAGTGATCTCCGCCTCGTACGGCGTACGGCTACAAATCTTGGCTTAAATATGAGCCAGCGAGAAGTAATATGATTGACCAGAATAAATCCGCAATCACGCCGAACAAACCATGATGTTTGCCAGTAGCTCGACTTATTGAAGAAACTGGTAACGCTTGATTCTCCCTCGACAGATATTGTTGGGGCACTGAGGTCCGAAACCTCGGGCCCCATTCCCATACAGAAATAATAGTTATGAGTACGTAATAATATAATAGTGCTGAGTACATAATGCATATAACATGCGTTGCGTACCTATTGGTCAGATAAAACAGCAGTATCTCCAGTCAACAGCCGTATCTTTACGCTATTTCCGCCAACCCCGTAGTCATATTTTGTAACTATTTATTATTTATCTTGACCCAGAATATGTGGTGCGTCATAATGCTGACAGGCAGTAAGTTGAAACGTGTGCAAAATGAGATTTAAATAAAAAATTTAGAATCAAGTTAGTGAGGATTAAACTAACTCTTACAACTCAAGGACGCAGATCGAGTTGAAGAATACTACACTGCAAGCTTCTCGTTGGGGGGAAGCAATCGGACCCCAACACGAGTATCGGACCGCAGATCCATGCTTAAGACTATTTATGCAGCCTGTTGTTGATTAGGCATAACAATCAAATCGAGTATCTGAAACGCATATTCACTTACTTTAAATCATTTCATTGCTCCTTACTGTGATACAAGGAATGCGATCACTCGAACAATTGATGCAAGTACAATTGTCTTTAAATAATTAGCACTGCGCGAAGGTTAAATACCTGACGTATCTGAAAGACCACCATAATTGGTGTTTCTTCTGCATATTGGATCAATAACCATGGTGACAAGTAGTCATATGGTTTTTAGTGTGACTCGTTTAGGAGATAAAAACTTCAAACGAATTACTGCCTGTCGCACGTTAGTACGCTTGTTTATGAATAATAAAAAAGACGTTGTTGATTATGGGGAGAATGTGGGATTATTAGAGCTTGATGACGCATCTTGGGGAAATTTAGTTTTATTCTTCGAGTTACTTCTGAAGGTAGATAGGCGGAATAATCCACATCATTATATGGAAATTGATTAAGCAGAAACAATAACTAACAACATAAATATGAAAACAATAATAGTTGCCAGAGTATCAACTGAAGAGCAGAAAAATGAAGGGAGCTCACTTCCTGCACAACTTGCTCGTTTAGAAGCATACTGTGCACGGAACAAGTTCGAGGTTATTAACACTTTTAGCTTTGATGAAAGTGCATACAAAACAAAGCGCGATGAGTTCGACAAGATTATTGATGCCATTAGTAAGCAGAAAGAAAAAATAGCTGTATGTTTTGATAAAGTTGATCGCCTCTCTCGAAACGTTTTTGATAAGCGTGTGGGATTGCTTTTCGAGAAAGCTCTGCGTGGCGAAATTGAAATACATTTTGTTTCGGATGGCCAGATTCTCAACGAGAGCATTGGGGCTGCTGAAAAATTCCATTTTCAGATTAATCTCGGACTTGCTAAGTATTTTTCGGATGCAATTAGCGACAGTGTAAAGCGAGCACACGAACAAATGGTGCGAGACGGCAGAATAACAGGAAGGCCACCAATGGGATACATCAGTATCAAAGTATCTGAAGACAAGAGAGACATTGTCCCAGATCCAACTAGAGCACATCTTATTCGTCGAGCGTTCGAACTTTACGCAAGCGGTAATTATTCGATTGAAACACTGCAAAAAAAGCTTATTCCCGAAGGTCTGACAAACCTTAATGGAAAACCAATTGCAACAAGCATTCTTGAGCGAATTCTCAAAAATCCTTTCTATCATGGAGTAATGCAGCGAAATAACGGAAAAGAATACCCACACCGCTATAAAACAATAATCTCACAGAACCTTTTTCTACAATGCCAAGATGTATTCATGGGGAGGAGAAAAGCCCCTACAAAACTGGCGGGTAAGGCATTTATATTTCAGGGTCTTTTAATATGCGCAAGCTGTGGTTGTCGCTACACTCCAGAAATACACAAAGGTAGATTTGTGTATTACAGCTGCACAAACGGGAGAAAACTCTGCAAGCGAGTTTATGTGAATGAAAATGATTTATTGGCTCCAATTGTTGAAAACCTCAAGATGCTGAGTAAGTTATCAGACGGACAAATCGAGCGAATTACAGATGAGCTACGCAAGAATCATGAGTCGAAGACCCTCTACCATACACAGGCCATAGAAGGGCTCCAGAAGCTCTATAACGAGGCCCAGATACGAATTGATAGTCTGCTCGACCTACTTATTGATGGAAAAATCGACAAGGAGATTTACGACAAGAAACAACAGGAACTCAAGAAACGACAATACGATATAGGTATTCAGCTTGAGGACTACACCAAAGCTGATGAGAGCTACCATATCGCTGCGAACATGGTGCTCAGTCTGGCAAAGAGAGCACAGGAAGTATTCGAAAGTTCTGAACCTGCAGAAAAAAGAGTATTTTTGAATTACTTACTTCAGAACCCGACCGTAAACGGAAAAAACCTAAGCTACGCCTTGCGTTCTCCGTTTAATGCTATCCTCGAATTGACGACTCAACCCACTAGGGGTGCCTACAGGGATTCGAACCCTGACTGAAAGCTCCACAAGCTTT
>CAYWLV010000015.1:0-10636 GCA_964459595.1 uncultured Gammaproteobacteria bacterium | reverse complement strand
CCTGCTGCATCCCTCATGAAAGCAGCAGGAGTTATAAATCATATCTCCGATAGAAAAAAACCATTTATTACAGTGGTTAATTCTTACACGACTCACATTCCCGGTCATACACATCTGCAACAACTCGGTGAGATTATGGTAAGCGAATTAAAAAAGAAGGGTTTTAATGTGTGGTATTGTAATATTGGTGGTGCAGTAGATGATGGGATTGCAATGGGACACTTTGGAATGAAATATTCGCTTCCCTCGCGAGAGCTGATAACCGACCAAATTGAAACAGTGATTACCGCTCATCCGTGTGATGGATGGATAGGTATTGGTAACTGTGACAAAATTGTACCCGGCATGCTCAATGCAGGAGTAAGACTTAATATTCCCTTTGTATATGTCAGTGGAGGACCAATGCTCGCAGGACAGGATAAAACAGATTTAGTTTCTGTTTTTGAAGGAGTGGGGAAACTTGCATCAGGAAAAATAACTGAAAAAAGGCTTATTGAAATTGCAGATTCTGCGTGTCAAACCTGTGGCAGTTGTGCAGGTATGTTTACTGCAAATTCTATGAATTGTCTTGCAGAAGCAGTTGGATTAGCCCTTCCGGGAAATGGAACAATACCCGCTGCACGATGGACTGATAAAGCCACTGGTAAATGGGAAGTGAATCCAGATAGAATTGGTCTCATAAAAAAAGTGCCTGATGTAATAAAACGGTTGATCCTAAAAAAAATAACTCCGCACAAAATAGTAACGAGGGATGCAATTGATAATGCATTTATCCTAGACCTTGCTATGGGAGGTTCTACAAATACAGTTCTGCATACACTAGCACTTGCGCGAGAAGCAGGTATATCATATGATCTAAAACGCATTGATACGTTATCACGAATAACTCCACATATATGTAAGGTCTCACCTAGCCGGCCAGATATACATGTTGAGGATGTACATGCTGTAGGAGGTATTCCCGCAATACTGAAAGCTCTTTCTCTATACTCAAAATCACCACTTCACTTAAATGCCATTACCTGTACTGGACGCTTGAAAGATATGTTAGTGATGGCTCCACTTCCCGATGGTGATGTGATACGAATAAATAATAATGCTTTTTCTCAAAGCGGAGGCTTAGCAATACTGTATGGTTCAATCGCGCCTCTTGGGGCAATTGTAAAAACTGCAGGGGTAGATAAAGAAATGTATGTTTTCAATGGAAAGGCTATTTGTTTTGATTCTCAAGAAAAAGCGCTTGCAGCAATTTTAAAAAAAAGAATTACGGATGGGGATGTGGTGGTGATTCGTTATGAAGGCCCAAAAGGAGGCCCAGGTATGCAGGAAATGCTCTCCCCCACTTCAGCTCTCAAAGGATTAGGTATTAATGCAGCACTTATCACTGATGGAAGATTTTCCGGAGGAACCAGAGGACTCTGCGTAGGACATATCTCTCCAGAGGCAGCTGCTGGTGGACCTATTGCTCTTATTAAAAATGGTGATGTAATCGAAATTGACGTATACAAAAATACTATAAATTTGCTTGTTTCAAAGCAAGAACTCAGCAGAAGAAAGTCGAAGTTAAAACCATTTATCCCAAAAGTTACAAAAGGGTGGCTCGGTCGCTATGTACAACATGTCACATCGGCAAATACTGGAGCAGTGATGGATAATACAATGTGAGTAAAAGTTAAAAATTTATAAAAAAGTATGAAAAATATTCAAATCATTCAAACAGAAAAGGCGCCAAAAGCAGTGGGCCCCTATTCGCAGGCGGTTATTGCAGGAGAACTTATATTTTGTTCCGGCCAGATTGGGATAGACCCAAAATCTGGGAGCGTTGCTGTAGGCATTAAAGAACAAACGCATCAGGTAATGAAAAATCTTGAAGCCGTTTTACGTGCGGGAGGGAGTGACCTAGAGCATGTTCTTAAAACGACAATATATTTGTCTGACATGAATAATTATTTAGCAGTGAATGATTTGTATGGTTCCTATTTTACTATTCATAAGCCAGCTCGCGCTACTGTTGAGGTGTCTCGGCTTCCCAAGGATGTGTTAATTGAAATTGACGCAGTGGCAACAATAAAATAAATGAAACCAAAAACATTATTTGAAAAACTGTGGGAACAACACGTGGTATATCAAGAGCCAGGGTATCCGGCCGTACTCTACATAGATGCACACCTTATTCATGAAGTTACCAGCCCTCAGGCATTTGCTGGACTTAAGAAAAGAAGAATTCCACTCTTTAGAAAGCAAAGAACATGGGCTACTGCAGATCATAATGTCCCAACAAAAGATCAGCATCTTCCTATCAGAGACGCGCTCTCAAGTAAGCAGGTTGAGATGCTGGTAAAAAATTGTGAAGAGTACGGAATTAAACTATTTGGCCTTGGCCACCCCTATCAAGGCATAGTTCATGTTATTGGCCCAGAACTGGGGATTACTCAACCGGGGATGACAATTGTATGTGGGGACAGCCACACCTCTACGCATGGCGCATTTGGATCTATAGCGTTTGGAATTGGAACGAGCGAAATTGAGCAAGTATTTGCGACTCAAACAGTTCTCCAGGGTAAACCAAAAACCATGAGAATAGAGATCAACGGAAAAATTGGACTATGTGTTGCTGCAAAAGATATAATCCTTCATATAATCTCAAAAATTTCAACAAGTGGAGCGACGGGGTATTTTGTGGAGTATACAGGTAACACAATCAAGGCCTTATCAATGGAAGAGAGGATGACAATTTGTAATATGAGTATTGAGATGGGGGCACGAGGAGGTATAATTGCCCCAGATGAAGTTACTTTTTCCTATTTAAAGGGACGACCCTTCTCTCCTCAAGGTTCAGACTGGAATGCCGCTCTAACAAAGTGGAAGCTCCTCTTCTCCGATCCTGATGCAAAATATGATGCCGAACTTGCCTTTGATGCTACATCTATTACTCCTATGATCACTTATGGTACAAATCCAGGAATGGGAATTCCAATTGATAGTATCATTCCTGAAACTGCAGATTTAAAGGCACTTTCATATATGGAATTTAAGAGGGGTCAACAACTTCTGGGAACAAAAGTGGATTATGTATTTATTGGAAGTTGTACGAATTCTCGAATTGAAGATTTGAGAGCTGCAGCACAATTTGTTAAGGGAAAAAAGAAAGATCCTCGGATTCATGCATTCATTGTTCCCGGTTCAAAACAAGTAGAAAAAATGGCGAGAGAGGAAGGGTTAGTTTCACTATTTGAAGACGCGGGATTTGAATTGCGCCAACCAGGGTGCTCTGCGTGCCTTGCAATGAATGAAGATAAAATACCTCCTGGAAAATACTGCGTCTCCACATCGAACCGTAATTTTGAGGGACGACAGGGTCCAGGGAGCAGAACACTTCTTGCAAGTCCTCTTACGGCTGCATCAGCCGCACTCACAGGTGTTATAACTGATCCAAGACAATTTCTATGAAAAATACCAAACAAACAATAATTCAGTCAACCGCAGTCCCGTTCCCTTCAGAAAATATAGATACAGATCAAATAATTCCCGCTCGATTTTTAAAAGCAACAACAAAAGAAGGGTTTGGAAAACTCTTATTTTACGATTGGCGATACGATGAGAGCGATATAAAACGAGACGGCTTTATTCTTAACAACCCTCGCTTTTCTGGATCAATTCTCGTCGCTGGTAAAAATTTCGGTTGTGGGTCAAGTCGTGAACATGCAGCGTGGGCACTTTTCGATTACGGTTTTCGGGTAGTTATTTCTAGTTTTTTTGCAGATATATTCAACAATAACGCATTAAATAACAGATTACTCCCCATTCAGATCGATGATTCAATTCTTAAATTCCTTCTTCATCAAGTTAAATCTGATCCAAATACACTTATTAAAGTAGATATAGAAAATCAAATATTATTTTGTCAAGACATTGGGCTTCAACTTCGATTTGAAATAAATCCATATAAAAAAAACTGCATTATAAATGGATTCGATGATATTGATTATTTGTTAAGTTTGAAGGATAAAATTATTAGTTTTGAAAATGCTCATCGAAAAAGTGAGCATGCCGAACTATGAATAAGCACATTGCACTCTTACCAGGAGATGGCGTTGGACCAGAAATTATTATGCAAGGTAAGCGTATTTTAAATACGATTGCTCAGAAATATGAACATACGTTCACCTATCTCGATGGACTTATTGGTGCTGCAGCAATTGATAAGATGGGTAATTCCCTCCCAGATGAGACACTTAACCAATGTCGAAAGTCAGATGCTATTTTGTTTGGCGCCATTGGAGACCCAAAGTTTGATAATGACCCCACTTCGAAAGTACGTCCTGAACAAGGGCTCCTTAAGCTCAGAAAGGAACTCGGACTTTTTGCAAATGTGAGGCCAATTTCAGTGTATCCCTCTTTATTCGTGAAATCTCCATTAAAGCGAGAGATTGTACAAGGAGTTGATTTTATCGTTGTGAGAGAATTAACAGGCGGGATATATTTTGGAGAAAAAGGAAAAAAAAGCATCGACTCTGCTTTCGATATATGTGAGTATTCAAGGCATGAAATAGAAAGAGTTGCTCATGTCGCCTTCAAACTTGCGGAAAAACGAAAGAAAAAAGTTACGCTTGTGGATAAAGCAAATGTACTTGAAACATCTCGTCTCTGGAGAGAAGTTGTAGATACCGTCTCTCAAAATTACAAAGGCATAACTGTAGAAAAAATGTTTGTTGACAATGCCTCTATGCAGTTGATAAAGAGACCAAGCACATTTGATATTATTCTTACTGAAAATATGTTTGGTGATATTCTTACCGACGAAGCATCGGTTATTACTGGCTCAATTGGTTTGCTCCCTTCTGCATCTATAGGAAATAAAATAGCACTCTACGAGCCGATCCATGGGTCATACCCAAAAGCAAAGGGTCTAAACAGTGCAAACCCTATTGGTACCCTTCTGTCTGTTGCTCTGATGCTTGAGATGAGTTTTCAGCTTATAAATGAAGCAACTGATATTCGCCACGCAATATCTGCTGTTATACATTCAGGATTAGGAACAAAAGATATTGCGACGAGAGAGATTATTGGAACAAAAGAATTGACAGATTCAATTATTTCTCAAATTGAGAAGCGACCTCTTTGAGTGAACATTGTACCTATTATCTACACACAAGAAAGAACCCAGTGAGATTTTTTTTCAAGTCTTGTAGATTCTTATCTATTACATCAAAGTTGTAGAGTCTTGAAAGAATCTCAGGCCCCAGGATAAAAGTATTTATATCAACTTCCCCCCCCGCGAGCGCTTTTGCAGCTGAAGCAGTGTCAATCAAATCTCCCTCTCCCACCTTCTGCTGAAGGGTTGGATATCTTTTTTTCAATGTATTTGAACACTGTAAAAATACTTGAGAATGGGCCATTATTGTATGTATATTACTCCTATCGGTGTCCTTTCTTTTCATGAGACAGTGTCTGATATGTATAGAAAACTTCTCAACTATTCTAAATTTATATCGAGCCATTGCATGCATTGATTCCTCTACAACGCCTCCGGCAGCATTGTGGACTGCAAATAACCCGTAGTCCACTGCGCCTTCATGAACTGCACGAAGAACCTTTTCTGATGTGTATAAATATTTTATTTTAAACGCTGAAATTTTATTCCGTTTAACATAATCAAGTGCCGCTTCTTCGTTGAAGCTCCCCTTCCCTCCTTGAATACCAATCACGATATACTTTTTACTGACCCGCTTTGGCAAAAGCATATTGTACAACTTGTCATATGCAGTTCCGAGTTGCAATCTCATCCGTTTCGTATATGAATTATAATTTTGTAAATTCTTGAATAGCTGCCAGGTATCATTACATGTTTGCCCCTCAACCTCCAATAATTTTTTGGTCCCCAGCGTATCAATTGGTGAACTCTGTATACGGAGTTCTTTAAGGAGTCGACCGATAAAATGAGTGAGACCCTGAGAATGAGCGGCTAATCTATCATGCTCTTGCGCAGATAATTCAACTACAGAAAGACCTTTTTTTACAAAGAATGACTTCCAATATTCATACTCCACCTGGGTAGCGGTATTTTTATCCAACACAATCGGCAGCTTTTGAAATCCCTCCCGACTACTATCAGGTCCGAACATTGGATGGGTAAGAAGTGAACGGGCAGCCGTACCTTTAATATGTTTTGCAAAGACAGCTTGAGGATGCACTTTGACTGATAGAACGTCAATGAGTAAATGATTTCCCATATACTTCTTATGTTTTCTCAAGAGACCTTCAAATGACTCAATAGGTACAGAGTAAAACACAATCTGAGCAAAACTAAATATATCGATGGGATTGTCGGTATGATGAAAAATACCCACCTCAAAATCCTGGCTTAAGAGCTTATGAAGAGTCTTTCCAAATCTACCATAGCCAACTAGCGCAATTTTATTCATGTCCTGTTAAAAGGAAAATAATCCGATATGCGTGACAGGTCAGATGAAAAGCATGCTCTTACAAAGTTTTCTCCCTGTGAGCCGAATATGCTCCCAGGAGTCACCAAAATATGACGCTTAATAAGAAGATGTTGGGTGAGTTCAAAACCATTTTTAAATGTACTTGGTACTGGAATCCATAAATAGAGCGCTCCACTTGGAGTATGAATATCAAATCCTTCTTGTGCAAAACTCTGACAGAGTTTATCTCTATTGTTTTTATAATATGCGATCATACTTTCATACCATTTTTCATTAAAGGAATCGAGGGTGTAGGCCCCTAAGAGCTGAAACGGATGCATGAGTCCAGAATCCATTTGAGACTTCACCTTCGCCACAGATGCGATAATATCTTTATTTCCCACAATCCAAGCCATTCGGAATCCGGCAAAAGAAAATGTTTTTGAAAATGAACCGATTTCGATTGCAATATCAGATGCTCCAGGTATCTCTAAAATACTTGGTGCTGTGCGATTGTCATATGTGATTTCGCTATATGCATTATCAAATAATATGCAAATTTTATGCTTTTTTGCAAAGCGTACAACAACTTTTAATTCGTCAATTGAGCATTGGTATCCTGTGGGATTTCCCGGACAGTTTATCCATATTGCCTTGGTGCGTGGCGTATACATCTTTTTTATCTCTTCAAGAAGGGTTGAACCCTCTTCTGGAAGATTATAGGAGACCGGGACAGCTCCAATCATAGTTGCAGGTCCGACAAAGCCAGGGTATCCTGGGTTTGGAATGAGTATCTCGTCCCCTTCATTGAGGAGAGCGAGTGGAATATGGCTCACGCCGTCTTTTGCTCCAATTAACGGGTAAAGTTCATCATCTGCAAGATGCACTCCAAATCGGCGCACATACCACCTTTTTATTGCTCCCTTTAACTCAGGAATTGCGCCTGTTGCTGGGTATAGATGAGATTTATCATGAGTGATGAACTCTCCTAATTTATCCATATACTCCTTAAGCGGAGGGAATGTGGGCGAACCAATACTTAAATCAAGTACTGAACAAGTATCTATTTCCTCCACTCTCTTTTTCATCCGCGCAAGTTCAGCGTAAGGATATTCAGGAAAGGATTTTAAACGTTCTGCAGCAGTTTTGTTATTTTTCATTTTTTATAATCTCCTCAATACGTAAAGCCTCAGCATGAATTATATCAAGTATCTCTCGTATAAATTCTCTCCTTAATCCAGCGTCATCAGCTCGTCTCATGTTTTTCTCCACCACTTCCTCCCATCTATTTTTATCAAGAGGCGGAATAGAATTTGCTTTTTTATATCTTCCAACTTTATCAACAATCTGCAAACGCTTTTTCAAAAGGTTAATTAATCCCTCATCAACCTCATCAATTTCTAAACGTAATGTGGAAAGTTGTGTGTTCATACGTGTTGCTTTAATAATCTAAATTTGGCGGCACTGGTGGCTCGGTATCGTCACCGACTTTCTCTTCAGGTTTTGTTACTGTTGATCTTTTTAGTATATCAATAATGGCTGGAGCCGGCGTATCAGCAAACCCAGCAACTGCCCATCCGATAGGATTCCCCTTATTATCAACTATTCTTTTTGCAGTTGACTCACCTTTCAAAATGGTCGACCAACTAACAAATGGCATTCTCTTTGGTTTACTTATCTTTTTTTCTAGCATACCTATTATATGTGAAATTATTAATATTAATCAGAATTTTTTGAAAGTTCTTCACTCAGCTTATCAAATTGTTCAAAAGACATCTGCTGTCCCTTATCGGTGAGTCGCAGCTCAGGAGGAAGCGGATTTAATTCAATCATTGCACCATCAAAAGAATATTGCGCTGCGTGTTTCATTATCTTCATAACGTTACCTACGGTCCCTCCAATGTGAGAAGGATCAATAAGCATTGGAATACCATTCAGTCGTTCTTTAACTCTCATTGCAGTTTCCCAATGTGGCATATTTCGAAAATCATCAGTATTTTGTTCAGCTGGATGTGCTTTGTAACCCCTCCAAATGTACGCAATTCTATGTGGGTCTATTCCACTACTCAGAACATGTTCAGCTATGCCAACACTATGACCTTCATCATGCCATGGTTGATTTTTTATAAGCAACATTACATTTTCAGGTGATTCATTGAGAACTCTCTGTGCTATCTCACGTTGTATTATATGGTTTTGATTACGAGAGCCAATCCACATAAAAAGTTTTGATATATCTCCTCCACATCGTGCAACGCCATTTATAACATCCGATACCTGTCCGGGCATCAATACTTCTGTCCCCACTTCAATGCCAAGATTGGTTGCTTCAGCAGCCCAAGGCGCAGCATCGTCTCCTACGCCTTCAAAGCCGGGTGAAGTTCGTGGTTTGTACCAACTCGCTCTCATTTTTAGAATACCGCGCTCTTTAAGAAATCTTGCACAACTCATAACTTGTTCGTGTGATTGAGCGGCGCATGGACCGACTATCATATCGTGTAATTCAATTTTCATATTTTAAAAATAAACTATTAAAAAACCCCGCTTTCGGCGGGGTGTATTTTGTTTCATACAAATACCGCCCGCCTAAAAGGGATAAAAGTAAAAGAAAAATATTTTTTTAATTGTATTGTTTATCATATGTCGTACTATTTTTTCCAAAAAAAATCCCGCTTCTCAGCGGGTGTGATTTCTTTATTTTTATATATTAAGAAACCGCCCGCTTGCTGCAGGTATAAAAATAAAAGAAATAATTTCGTACTATTTCCTTGGACATAAAGATATGATAACAGACATATATGATAAAAACAAATACTATTTGAGCGATGGACAGTTTTAAGTTCATCGTTCTTCGTTCTAAATTATTTATGGAGCTTTTGTAGGGGTTGTCTGTACAGAATTTAAAATGGAACTTGAACAGTTGGTTTTCGACTCAGTTCCCCGTAAAAAATATTCTGTTTTGCCAAAATAACATTGTCTTTCCACAACATCTTCTGGCTTCTCATACCAATGTGCGCCATACTTGGTTAAAAGATATGACATCATTCGATTCCAAATTGGTGCGGCTCCTGTGATTCCTGATGCAAGATATTGATTCATTGGTGTGTTGTCATTATTCCCTACCCATACAGACACAACAAAGTCTGGTGTGTAGCCGATTGTCCAATTATCTTTTTTCATATCGGTTGTTCCCGTTTTTACAGCCACTTTATAACCTGGAATTTCTAGGGCAGACCGAGTACCAAACTCCAAACGTCTGGCAAAATTGTCTGAAAGCACATCTGAAAGAATAAAGCTTGATGCTTCACTAATTACTCGCTTTCCACGAGGAGTATTTTCAAATAACACTTGATTTTTTGCATCATAAATTCGTTTTACTCCTGTCACTACAACTTTCTCTCCCAAGTTGGCAAATGTTCCAAACACAGTTGCCATATCTGTCATGTGCACTTCTCCTCCACCTAAGGTGAGTGAAAGCCCAAACCGAGAAGAGTCGTTCCATGTGGTGATTCCAAGTTTTTTTGCAAACGATACCATTTTATCAACCCCCTCTGCCTGAAGGAGTTTTACCGCAGGAATATTGTATGAATTTGCAAGAGCATAGCGAAATGGTACTCGTCCATGAAATCGTCCGTCATAATTTACTGGAACATAGGGAGCACTTCCCGGAATACCAAATGCAGTCGGGACATCATCGATTATCGTTGCCGCTGTGACACCATTTTCAAGAGCGAGTACATAGGTGATTGGCTTAATTGAACTTCCTGGTTGTCTAATTCCTGTTGTAACATTATATGCTCCAGAAGGTTGTGCATAATAATCGGCCGAACCCACCATTGCAAGAATCTCTCCAGTAGATGGCTTTGTCACCAAGAGCGCTGCATTTGAGATATTCAGATACGTTACTTTTTCAAGTTCTTCTCGAATTATTTTTTCCGCTTCCTGTTGAATATCGAGGTCCAATGATGTGATCACATTGAGTCCGCCTTCTTCAACTCGTTGTATACCGTATTGATCCTCAAGATTGCTTTTTACATAAAATACAAAATGGGGTGCTTTTATTGTATTTTGAAGTGGAGTCACCATAATTTCTTCTTTGTTTGCTTTTGATGTAGCCTTTTTTGCTTTTGGCTCGGTAACTGTTTTTTCTGCTTTTGGAGCAGCTTGTTCTTTTGTTTTTGTTTCTGTCATTTTTTTTGTTTAAAAATAAA
>CAYWLV010000014.1:5783-18130 GCA_964459595.1 uncultured Gammaproteobacteria bacterium | reverse complement strand
TCTCACCGCAAAAACAATAGCAGCTCTTCCCACAGGATTTGACTATTTTGTACTCAATGAGGCAGCGATGACAAGCGGAATTGCACCAAAACTATTCAAACGAGTAATGCTCATATCCAAACGCCCAGCAACTCAACTTCAAAAATCGGTCATTATCCCCCTCTATTTCAAAGTGATTGCTGGGGGAGCATCAACCTCCACAAAACTCACCATAAACACATCCTCATCTCAAGTGGGAGGGCCTCCGGGTATGACTTATGCGGTGAATTTAGATCCTTCAGCCGCAGACTTTACCGTGGGAATAAATAATTTTGCACAACCCGAACCTGTTGCAAGTGTAAGTTGCGACACTATTCGAAACGCAAGTCCAGCCAATTGTGGGCGCGGGATGACCCTTTCCTGGAGTGACACGGCAAGCGAAGAAGGGTATAAACTCTACCGGAACGGCGAACTTATTAAAACAATAGGAAAAGACACCACCTCCTACACCGATGCCTGGTGTGCAAACTTCAACACTGTCACTTATTCAGTTGAGTCATACAATCCAGCAGGAGCCGCTGCATCACGACCTTCCGTTTCTTGCGCCTGTCAGGTGTGTCCTCCAGAGCAACCACCAGCACCTACACCACAGCCAAATCCAAACTCAGCAGATATCATATTCCGAGTGAATTTCCCAAATACAGCATCCACTGTCAATGTGATTCCCGATGTGAAAATCACTATTCTGGATGACGCGGGTAATCACGTCTGTCCAGGAGATACCGACTGTGCAAAAGTAGTGGCGTTCACTCGAGTTGCTGGATCGCGCGTTTTTAATACTTTTCAATCTCCCCGATTGGCATATAATAAAATGTCTAATCAAGGATACACCGTATTGGTCAAGCAAAATCATACGGTTCGCCAGCAGTATAAACATGTGTTTCTCAAAACAGGCAAAGTTCTTTTTTGTATAGAGGGCAACACCGATTCAGGCTGTGGGGAGCTAATTGGCGCCGGAGCAAGTCGCCCACTGTTTTCAGGGGATCTCAATGGGTCAAATGGAGTAGATATTCTTGATGCACAGCTTGTGAACACAGGAACAAGTGTGGGCAACACCGCAGAAGGCGACCTCAACTTTGATGGACTCACCGATGATAAAGATTTAGAAATCGTCGCAGCAAACAACGGCAAAAAGGGGCTGTAATATGAAAAACACCATCCGAACAAGTTTGATTGGGATTTCACTCATCACAGCAGTTGTGGTGGGTGGGTGGTGGATTCAGCAGTATTTAGCCCGTTCCAGAGCCTCAGCAACAGCTCCCACACTCTCCTTTAGTATTGAGGGTCCAAAAGTTGAACCGGGTGATCCGTTTGAATTGTATCTTGCAGTGAATCCTAATCTCACACCTTTTTTTTCATTCGACATCGCTTTTTCCTATGACCCGACAAAGGTTTCTCTCAAAGAAGAAAAGATTATTCCACTTTCAACTCGAAACAATGGAACAGTCGATGTACAGCTGTTAAGCGGGCCCACAAGTACACATTTTGACACAGCAAATCACACAGTACGAATCACTGGAATGCGAGATACCGGTGCAAGCGACCCCTTCAATGGGCGAGACATCATCAAACTTGTAAAGATTCCGTTTGTGATGAATGCAGGGCAAACTCTTCCCCTTGAGTTTACCTGGATAGACCCAGACCCGGCAAAAATAACTATCTCCGACTCGTTTGAGAAAAAAAATCTGAACTACACAGGAGAACAACCCACACCCACAAAAACACCAGATGAAATTAGCGCTGTTGATGTGCCTACCAGCACTCCTGCGCCTGGCGTGGTGCAACCAACAAAGGCATATAATGCGCTCACTCCTGTCCCGACAATAATGGGGAGTCGTGGTCAAGATGGTGCCACGACTAAAATAACCGAAGGAAAAGACCTGCTGTATATCAACTCCATCGCGTCCTATCAATCGCCGTATCGATACGAGCAAACAATTAAGCTAGAAAAGGGCGTATATTCCATAAAGATTGGTGCAAAAATCTATGTGCGAAAAGAGAGAGGAGTGGTTGTTGCAGTGCTCTGCAATGAAACGACTTGTGGAACAAAGAAGAAAAACGATATGATGTATGTGTCACCTGTATTTCCAGTAAAAACTGAGTTTTCCGAGATGCCAGATAGTTTTACGATTCCGGATAACGCAGATGGAAAACTGTATACCGTTAGAGTGTTTTGCGAGGATGGGAGTGAGTGTGAACTTGATTATATCTCGCTTGAAGATGCATGGGGAAGTGAGAGACTCAAAAACAATAGTTTTGCAGAGACTCAAACTGTTTCGGATCCACGTACGCAACCTGCATCATGGGCAATAGACACAACAGCTCAGGTATATGGATCCATTGATCCACTTTTCGGAAATAAGGGAGCATTAATGATTAATAACTCGGCGAAATGAAAAAATATATTGTTAGTTATGTATTTGTGTTGATATTCTTAAGTGTACTATCGAAGCAAATATTTGCTACTTCGACTGAACCAGATCCAACAGAGGTCCCGGCAGCTGCTGAATGTGGAGCAGGATTTTATGAGTGTAATAGAGCGCCTTCATTCTGTTGTGCTATCGATACAAGTGGTATAGGTAGCAATAATAACGGAGGAGATGGGGGAGGAGGAACAGCAGGTTGTCCAGCAGGCAAAGTATCCAACGGATTGTGTGAAGCAGGTCTTCGTCCAATTACCGTCGCAAACTGTTGTAAAGCAATCACCACAACAGGTCCCACTGCAACCCCCATTCCAGGAAGTGGAGGCACATCATGTTCGTTCACCGGCTGTAGCACAGATCATCCTGGTTACTCCTATACATTTTCAACCACCTGCTCCGGGGCGTGCACCTTAGGGTGTGGAGGGAAATGGCCTGCATGGCCTAGCAATTATGCATGTTTAGATGGGGGAGTGTGTAATGCAGCAAAAAAATGCGTACCCGATACTTGTTCTCCAGCATGCAAAACAGGTGAATACTGCAGCGCTGAAAAAAAGTGTATATCACAAGCAGCTGTCTGCACCCCCGCTTGTAAAGCAGGTGAAACATGCAATGCAGAAAAAAAATGCGTTCCCAGCCCGACTACAGCGAGTTGTCCTGGCTTTGTAAAAGCTTCTGTTGCGCCCTCAACTGCAAGGCCACTTGATCAGGTCACTGTACGGTGTGATTATGGAAAACGGCTAGACTGTTTGTCGGTCACGGGAGCTGGCCTCACCAACTGTCGCTATAGTAGATACGAAGGTACAGACAACATCTTTACCTGCGATGCAGGACCCAATGCGGGATATTATGACGATGCTAAATGCGTCACAAAAGCCGGAACAGCCGATCAGTGTTGTGACTCTTCCTCCAAAGCAGGAGACCTCACGATACTTGGTACTGAAGTGCATTATGATCAAGAGGTCATTCTCCCGTACGGTACCTACACATTATTTGCGCGCGTGTTCTCCGTGATCTCAAAAGGGAAGGGCGTGCGAGTTTCGCTTATCTGCAACTCAGACTCCTGCACCACAGCAAAAGCAAAAAATGCAGAAGTAGCATCAATTGCATTTCCTGAAACAAAAGATTTTGTCAACAAATCACTGTCCGTTCCTCTCACCGGCACGGGAGACGATAAACATTACCTCATTCGGGTAAGTGCCGACAAAGGAAGTGAGGCCTACTTTGATGCAATTTCGTTTAAAGACACAAAATCACCGATTCGAGAATACGTACAAAATGGTGAATTCGATACCACTCAAAATAGTAGTATCGCCACAAAACAACCCACCTATTGGGGTGAGGGCGACAATAAAGTAGGATACTATTATGGCTCAGTAGCAGATGTCCCGGCTCCAACAAGTAGCATAAACTTTGTTCAGGGCGGACCGACAGGACTTCCCGGCACGGGCACCACCGGTTCAGTGACGCTTAACATAAAAATAAAACTTCAAGGAATCACCAAAAAACCAAGTAGTGCTGCTGCAATTCCAGTGCAGGTACGATTAGCTGGTGGAGGGTTGAGCGCTGCTACAGCCTATTCCACAGGTCAGTTTAGCGTGAATGATGCTGGTGAATGGACAGGGAAGGTGAGCTTTGACTCAGTGCCCAGTGGATCGGGATACCGCGTCTATGTGAAAGCGCCAAAACATATCGCTAAGAAAATTTGTGATACTACACCCACCGAGTCGAAGGGCGGAGAGTATCACTGTGGGGACGGAAAGATCTCCATCTCGGCAAGTGAAAATTCGTTTGATTTTTCAAAAATCGTTCAACTGGGAGGAGATTTACCTGAAGCAGGAGGAAAACAAAATGGAATTATCGATGCATACGACACCACATTTGTCCGAACCAATCTCGGTTCATCCGATGCCGCGAAGTCATCAACGGGAGACATTAATGCCGATGGCGTTATTGATACTCAAGATTATTCAATGATAGTTCAGGCATTATCCATTAAATTTGACGAAGAATAATATGGACACTACAGAACATACACTGCACACACGCCGAATGCTTTTTATCCTCGCACTTATACTTTTTGTCGCGAGCCTTATTGGGTATTTTGTTTCCCAAAAGATGGATTCAGGGAGAGGAGTTTCTACTACGAACTACGAACTACGCACTACACCCTCACCTATACCCACACTCATCCCTTACCCAGTTAAAGGTCAATTTGTATTAAAAGAAAGATCCGGGCTCACCAAAATAAAACAAGGCACACCTTTTACCCTGGATATTATCGCAACCTCAAGTAAGGATACTGTGGCAGGATACGATGCTATTTTTTCCTACGATAAAACAGCATTTGAACGTCAGTCTTTGCAAAATAGGTCGGAGCAGTTCCGTATTTTTTCCTACGAACGGGAGGGACACACATCTATATCTGCCACAAAAAATCTCACCGTAAATACAGACATTCGATTTTCTGAAAGCCCCATTCTTACTCTTTCCTTTATCGCAAAAAAAACAGGAACCTATACCTTTTCTCTCAAACCAGTGGGGAATGAAAGTTCAAAACTTGTGAATGAGAGCGCTCAGGTAACCTATCCAGAAACTCAAGATATCCGTCTTGAAATTATTGAATGAATGATGAATAATAATAACTAATGCGTACCTCACTTTTTTATTTCCTCATTTCTGTATTTGTGTATTTCTTTTTTGTCGGGGGTGTAGAGGCTGCATATATGAAGTTTGATAAAACTACGGGGTCTGTTGCTGCTGGATCAACCTTTACACTTGAAGCAATCGTAGATGCAGGGAGCGATCAAGTTACTTCCACTGACATGTGGATTCTCTATGACCCAACACTTCTTGAAGCTCAGACGGTAGCTTCGGGAACATTTTTTCCCGCGGTGACTAACAATATTAGTCCCGGAAAAATATATGTAGCTGGTTTAATTACCGATCCAGGAACCTATAAAACAGGGAGTGGAACAGTGGCTACCAGCACCTTTAAGGGACTTCAAAATGGCACAGCAACCCTTTCATTTGACTGTCGCACCGATGTGAGTAACTCTTCAAAAATCATTAAAAACGCAGTCGACCCCACCAATATCATTATCTGTTCTCAAAACACCACAGCCGTAATAACAATTGGTACAGGAGCTAGTGCTGTAGCACCCACCACAGCAGCATCGGTACCCACCACTGTTTATACACGACAAACCTACCCAACAGCCCTTCCGCAAACCGGAATCGCCGATGACATGCCAAAGATGATGACAATGGGATTAGTATTTGTTATGGTTGGATTTGTATTGAGAGCATTGCTGTTATTATAATTTTATGTGTGTCATTCCCGCGTAGGCGGGAATCCAGACTCTAATTTCAATTCAAAAAGGTTATTTTCGACTGGATCCCAGCCTTCGCTGGGATGACAATGACTATTTTATGAAGTTTCCTGCGTTCAAAGGTACCGCTCTCGTGAAGATGGGAATCGGCCTCGTTGCGGGGCTTGTTGTTGTGACGGGAGGTTTTTTACTTGTGCAAAGCGTCTTTACAAAAGCATCCGACTCAAGCCCTCGCGATCTTATCATCTCAGAGGTCACCACCAATACAGTAAAGATCACCTGGACCACTGATCAGGAAACACAAGGTGTCGTGGAGTACGGCTCCTCTCCCACTTCGCTTAATTTATTTTCTCCTGAAAACCAAAAACAAAAGAATCACTCTGTCGCTATTACACTCCTTTCTCCTGCTACCTCCTACTATTTTCAAATTCGTATAGGAGAAACAAAGTATGACAACGGAGGAGTGCCCTGGACATTTGCAACAAAAATTCAGCAGCCAGAAACATCAGGTGACCCGACTCCTTTGGCATCTATCTCTGCAACGATTGCCCCCACACCACCTGGACCCACCTCATCAAGTGCGTTTGGACCACTAAAAGGTTCATCTTTGAAGGTGAAACCAACAGTACGCCCCACAACGCCCACTCCCACCATAATTTCAGCCACTCCCACCCCCGCACTCACCAGTTATTATTGTGTTGAAACCGATTGTCTGCAGATTTGTCTCAAACGAAGAACTGGTCAATGTAGCAGCTTAGACTGGATGCGCTCATCATGTACAGGGAAAGTAGACCCCTACAGTTGTATCGGTGTAACCCCCACCCCCACATGGAACGTATTGACCCCTACGCCAACCGCTTCTAACACACCCACTCCATCTCCCACCGTTACTCCAACTCGAAGCCCCACAAGCCCGAGCTATATGAACTGAGAAAGTCTGAAAGTCTGAAAATCTGAAAATCTGAAAATCTGAAAATCACACATACTTATTGGTTTGGATTTTGACCTTCGACTTTGAGACTTTTAGACGGATTTATGTTACACTGAATAGTAATTACCATTTGTCTAAATTCTTGAAGGACTTTTGACTTTAAGACTTTTAGACCTTAAGACTTGTATTATGTCAGACTCACAATCATCAAACAAATTCGGCCTTGGACTCTTATTTGGAACGGTTATTGGAGGGCTTGCAGCGTTTTTTTTGTCGCCAAATTCCGGCCCAGAAAATCAAAAGCTTGTTGCAAAAAAAATAAAGGAACTTGAAAAGCTTCTCGCAGACTCAGATCTTGACAAAAAGGTACGTGATATTTTTGGAGAAGCAACAGAAGAGTCGCTGGCAGTGTATAAAAAAGCAAAAAAACGCTTTATTGCAGCCCTTGCTGAGGTAAAAGGAACAGTTGAGTCATTTGATAAGGATAAAGTTGCGGAAGTGGCTCACGAAACAGTAGAGATTCTCAAAAAGGAAGCAAAACACGAAGGTAAAGAAATGGAAAAACTCAAAAATGAACTTTCAAAAGAGTGGAAGAAGCTTTCTGTAAAGAAATAAGTCTAGTGCCAGCAACTCGTTTGATAGGGAGCTATCGCTCCACTACAGTCTCCACCACCGTATGTTTTGAGATTACGACAAAACGTGTTGCAGTAATATGTTTTGTCCTGAAACCCACAGCTCCCGTAGTAGCTACATGCACCTTTCACCATTTCGCTCGGACTCCATTTTGTGCAACTGGCCGCCTTCACCTCTTTTTGGATGGCGAGCCCCGTGAGGATGAGCGCATCGAGCACAACTCGTCGGTCTACTTGAGAAACAGGGATACCCAGAGCCTTTGCGGTTGCATTTTTGTATAAATCAAACTCCCTCGGCGAGGTCGACATAACCCCCATCACAGCAAGTCCACTATTATAGCCATCTTTACATCTCTGGCCCGCATTTTTGCTGTCTGATGGGATAAGGCCCGTATTTTGATCATATGCCCACCCGCTACAGGTGCGCTTGCGTCCCTCCTCGCTCTCAGGGATAAACTCACTGTTCCACCAGTTATATGAGTTATATAAAATGAGATATTTTGTCCCCACCGTATCAAAAAATCCACCGCTTTCAATTGACGCAATCGCACGGAGAGCAGACTTGGGGATGCATGCTTTTTGTGCTGCGATTTCAAACATTTCATCTACCGTTCGCCCCGGCCGCTGTAGAGCTGCTGCAACGGGAAAAATGTCAGGTGCTTTTGTCGGCTTTGGTGCTTTCGTAGGTTTTGGGGGGTTAGTAGGTGGTTGGCTTGCCCTGAGCGAAGTCGAAGGGTAGTTAGTAGGAAGTATACGAATAGTGGGACGAAGATAGGGCGTGGATTTGGGTGTTTGAGTTGGGGGTAGGCTTGCCCTGAGCGAAGTCGAAGGGGTGTAGGGTGTGGGGGATAAAGAGGGAACATCAGTTGGATGAGAAGTATATGCAATTGTTGGAACCGTTATAGATGGTATTTCTGTAGGAATGAGTGTCGGCTCTATTCGTTGAGAAATCAGACCAACTTGAGGCAGCTCAATGCGCAACGAAGAGATACTCGACACAATACTTTGAGCATCCTCCTGAAGCCTCTGCGCATTATATTTAAAAGGGGTAAGATACTCGTGAGTAAAAATAATATTTGAAATTAAAAATGCGAGTAAACAGGCAATAAACAGGCGAGAGTATTTCGTGAACGTATACATTTAATTACAAATTACTAATATCAAATAACTAATAAATTACCAATAACAAATTTCCAATAAAAAAATACGATTTGTGATTTAGAGTTTAGGATTTATTGTTTCGTCTTTTCCGGTGTATATCCATACTTCTCTTTCGAGAGGCGGATAATTTTTTCCCGATTTTCATTTTTTGAGGCAGGGAGGGGAAGAGTATGGGAAGGGAATGGAAGAGAGGTCATATTGTCTATCGAAAGCTTTAGCACCATCTCGAATTTTTCGAGAGCCACGAGGTCATTTTCTGTATACAACTCTCCATATTCAAGCGAAAGCATGTGTGCGTCTCGAGCTCCCACAACAAACGACATAAGGCTTCCCACGTTTCCAAATATCGCATGTTCAATATCTTCATCGAGTTGTCCGATATACTGATTGGTGAGTGTTAAAGACAGGCGATATTTGCGTGCTTCGGATAAAATTTTGATAAATGTAGATGTTGCAAAATTCTGAAACTCATCCACGTACAGAAAAAAATCTTGCCGCTCTTTTTCATCAATAAATGCCCTGTTCATAGCAGCAAGTTGGATTTGTGTAATAATCATGGCGCCCAAGAGAGAAGCATTGTCCTCTCCCAGCTTTCCCTGACTCAAATTAAGGAGTAATATTTTTTTGCCATTCATTATCTCCTCCAAATTTATAGTAGATTTCGCACGTCCAACAATATTACGAATCATGGTTGAGGTGACAAACTGCCCCACCTTATTTTGAATAGGGGAAACGGCTTCGCTGCGCAGTTTTTCGGACATTTTTGCAAACTCAAGCTCCCAAAACCCTTTGAGTACTGTGTCGGTGAGCTGACTCACTGTTTTTCTTCTAAATTCCACCTGCGAAAGGATAGAAAGAACATCAGTAAGCGTTGAACCTGGCACGTTTAACAGCGTGAGAATCACATTGCGTAAGATATATTCTAGTCGTGGCCCCCAGCTGTCTTTGTAGAGCTTACTAAAGATCGCAACAATACCTGAGGAAACAAGATCCTTATGTTGCTGTCCATGCATTTCAAGTACATTGAGGGCAAACGGACGCTCTGTATCAAAAGGCTCTAAATAAACCACATCATTAATCCGTCTTTTTGGAATATAGTTGAGGATAGTTTCACACAAGTCTCCATGCGGATCTATCACTCCCACTCCACGTCCTTTGCGAATATCGTCAATTGCCATATTTGCAATAAGGGTCGACTTTCCCGCTCCTGTTTTTCCCACAATATACACGTGTTTTCGTCGATCTTCCTCTTTTATACCAAAAATGGTTGGCTTATTGCGAAACTCTGTCTTTGCAAAAAAGTTCACTTTTTGTTTATTTGCTTCATCCATCCCATCTACTATGGGCAGATTTTCTGGTGCTTCTCCAATTAGCGTTTTTCCCCAGCTAATATTTTTCAAACCGCCGAGAAGTATACCAGGCGGGTGCCACATGGAGGCGAGTTCCTGTGCGTTTAATACTTGATTTTTGCATTCAAAATAGCTTATCTGGCGGCTCTGAATACGCTTTACAAGCGCATCCTTAAAAAACACAGGTCGCTTGAGGATAAACTGGTTTCCCTCTCCAAGTGAATATGCCCCAAATGTACCGGCAAGATTGGTGAGATAGGGCTTTGGATCATCCCCGGTGTGTGTTGAGCCCACTACCAAGCGAATAGCTGTTTTTCCTCCCTGGAATGTTGCCTTTCTCATAATCGCCATTTTTTGTGGATTCATCACATATTTTTCGCTCCCCTCATCATAAATCTGTTCTCCCGCGCTTTTTACTCCTTTTTCTTGCCAGGGGAAATACGGAGGAGTAATGGCGATTTGTACTGCCATACGGATATGGGGAGGCTGCTTTGCCATAAATCCAAGAGTTGCAGAAAGCGGGTCAACATCTTTAAAGTCAAAATAAGTTTTAATGGGAAGATAGGAATACGATGTGAGCATCATCTGCCCAATATCAATTCGAGGCGACTTAAATACAATCTTCATCGGGTCTGTTGTTTTATCAATCTTTGACTGGGGAAATGAGGACCCAATCAAGCTTTGAATAAATGTTTCGCTTTCGGCAGGAACTGTTGCATAAAAATACACGAGTTGATTAAGGAGAAAGAGTTCAAACGAATATGTTTTTGGATGTACGAGAAGTATTCGCTTCCAGAGCGACAGAAAGGGATAGGGGAGGGCGCTGGAGAATATCTGAGTTGCACTCTCTATAGGCGTCTCATCTGTCTTTGGATTACGGATATGTAAATGGACGAGAGGGGTCATACTTTAATATTACACTATTTCTCACCCGTTCCACCAACTCCGTATTCTCGCTCCCAAGGTTTTAAACCAGTTGTTTACTTTTTGATACCACTTCAGGGGCTTTGGAGGGAGTTCTTTAGGTACTTCTTCTTTATTTTCCTCAGCTAGTGGTTGTGGCACTTCCTCATGAGCTGCAGTTGATGCAACTTCCTCGGTTTTTTCTTCGTGTTTAGTTTCAGTCGGCAATTCATGATTTTCAGACGATTGCTTGCTTGTATTTTCGTTTATCTGTTCTTTTGCGCGGATAATTTCTTTAGCTTCATCGCTCAGAACGTGATTGAGAGATGCCATGCGGCTATCAATCTCGCCATGCTTTGAAAGAGTGCGAATATTTGCTGAAACAAACTCATCATAGATAAGGGCAGAATCAACAGCTAGTGCCGAATGATTATCCATGGTGAGCGGCACTTCACCGCCAACACCATTCATACGGAGGTAATGTTTTTGGAACCCTGTAATTCGAGTGTCAGCAAAACTATCATAAATTGCCAAATCAAGCCCTTTCCCCCCAGCTTTAATTCCAGATTCATCTGTAGGCGACTTGAGGTGCCCAATTTGACCCATTATGCTCGTAAATAATGCATCCACATCAGATAGTTTATCCGCACGTAACCCCTGTTCTTGCGCCCACTCAATTTTATTTGGTGCGCTTTGAAAATTTTTCAAAAGATGAATGAGCGGGGTAAGATCACTCTTTTCGTTTCCTCGCATTTTTTCAAGAAGACCTGAACTTCCTTCAAACGCATCCGAGTTAGAAAATATTTCAAGCATTGTTGCAAGTCGAACTGAATCCTCAATTGATCCATATTTTATTCCGTCTGCTACTAGGGATGCATTGTTAATATTGAGTTGTAGTTCAGCCATTAATTTTCCCTTGGCTGTTAGATTTTTTCCATCCCACGCGCCAAGCCGTTCTAGTCGCTTAAAGGCACTGTCAATATGGGTGGCATATGGTGTGTTGATAAAAAAATCTTTACGATATGGATCGTAACCGCTAGCCACCATGGTAAGTACTTCTGATGATAGGTCTGTTCTCTCGATTTCTGGAGTTTCAAATTTGGGTCTTCCTTCCCAATCATCTTTTGTAGTGAGTGGATAGTATTTATCTGGTGGTTCGCCTTCGGCTGGCTTTACTCTTCCCACACGTCCTTTTCTTTGAGTAAGATGATCAAGTGGGGCAGGTTCTTCTACTAAATAGCTTTTTCCAGTAACGGGGTCGAACATCTGATGCTTATGAGTACAGGTGTCGATTACCACCTTTAACGGGAGTGTAAGGCTTTCTTGCGCTGCGTTTGTTGCTAAAATCACCAATCGTTTTCCCTCTTTCTCCATTTTATTTACAAGTACTTCTTGTTCTTGTTTGGTGAGGGTGCCCATATACCGCACAATCTCTATATTATCTCCAAGCTTCATGTTCTCAAGTGCCAGTTTTGCCTCATCAATTTGCGCTTTTCCTGAGAGAAATACCAAAATATTTCCCGTATCTTTTTGATCTTGTATTGAATAACGTACTTTTTCAGCGGCAGCCTTGGGAAGCT
>CAYWLV010000014.1:0-5773 GCA_964459595.1 uncultured Gammaproteobacteria bacterium | reverse complement strand
CATTCATAGGTATTTTTTCTGAGTGCCATTTTGGCTCAAAATGGATATTTTCTCCCGCAACAACAACCTCTTCCACTACTTTCTTTTCCACCCCATCTCCTTTAAAATATTTTTTAAGCTTCTCTTTATCCATTGTGGCGGAGGTGAGAATAAGCTTGAGTGGGCGTCCAGATGCTTTTCGTTTTGTTTGAATATCTCTCAGGGTTGCAAGAAGAATTTCATTTTGTTTTGACTCTTTATGCACTTCATCTACCATGATAAGGTCAAACTCACTGAGTGTATTGTCTTTCTCTACTTTATTTAAGAGTGACTGCATTGGGCAGAATAACAGACGTGTATTTTTACTCACCATACGATGATATTTGTTTTGATAGCCAACAACATCGCCCGGTTCTTCTTCTCGGTCTGCGGCTACATCTTCAGCACTTTTTTCTGTAGCGCGACGCAAGTTCTCCGTCATCACCATCTTGCCTTGTGGTCCCAAAGCCTCTAGCACGATTTGAGAACCAGCAAATGTTTTCCCCGTTCCGGTAGCCGCATCAAGAAGGATAGTATCGACATTCTTATCTTGGACAAGTTTAGTAATCTTTTCTCTTTCTTGCCATACCTTGGTATCTTCTTTGCGAAAGTTTATGCGACGGGTTAAAACAGGGCGCTCCCCAGATTGGGGTGGGGTATTTTTTTCAGAAGCTTTAAGGGTAGTATTTTGTTCAGGCATCCTCTACAGCTTACTCGTTTTATGCCTAAAAATCAATGAGTGTAAGGATGCATTAGTTAATATATTAATTAAAGTAATTGAAGGGGGTAAAATACTTCATTATATTAATATATTGAAGTAGACAAACTTAACAATATAAGTACAAATGCAACGAAGACTTTGATTTATCGATAAATCAAAAAGAGACACTGTCATTTTGATACAATCGTTCTGGCAAAAAAAAGTGACAGGGCATCCGCCTGATGCAGGCGAACCGAGGGCAGTTTAACTACAGATTAGGTACTGTGAGATGAAAAGCCATCCCGATCTATTTATATAGCACTATGTACGCTTTTCCCTGTCATTATCATTTTTGGGCGATACTGCGGTACATATGTCATTCTGAGTCCTTCGACGAGCTCAGGATAAATTATGCGTAGAATCTAGCCCTTCGAAATTCTCAGGGTAAACTCCGCGTTTTTCTTTCTTTCCAAAAGAGTATTCCTACAAATGTAGTTCCTAAAAGTACAAACCCAAGATACTCCAAATACTGCGGCCAGTACACAAGAGAAATAAATGTTTCTGAATTATTTGTTGCTTGGATTTCCCACGCATTTTCCCAATTATTGAGAAGAATATGGTTTTCAATTTTTTTACCTAAAAAGGGGGTTAAATATAATCCAAATGGGATTGCTTTCCATACATCATTTTCAAGAGAATATGCATGCCATGCATGATGATAAGATTGAGACAGCCTTAAAAATGTATTTTCTTGAATTGGTCCAGAAATGTTAATCCCATATGTATTTGGTTCTGAGTGAGTGATACTAATCTGAGGAATTACTTTTTCAATTGAACGATTTAAGTCTTTTTTTTGGAAGGAGAGCTTAGTTAAATAGTCATAAGGAATAGGCCGAATTGACACATCACCAATTTCGTTAATTACCTCGGACATACCCATTGAAATATTTGAGATGTTTAATGAATATCCAAGACCATATTTTTCCTTTGGGGCGATAATAAATGATGATATTCCTCCTTTCTCAAATGGTGCAACATATGTTTCAAGCTCTTCACGTTCCGAAGACTTATTATAAAGGCTAATATGAAGAGGTTTTCCCTTGAGGAATTTACTCTCAATGGTAAGTAGGTATGCATTTCGATGCGTCAAATTAGGAAATTCGTACTGTATGCAATTACTAGATGAAATTGACCTCATCTGAATTTTAGAATTTACAAGCGATCGGGCCATAAAACCATTAGTAAAAGCATTACAGTCAATAGGAGGTCCCGATAGGTTTATGTCTTGTGGATGAATAATTGCGCTATATATTCCATTCATTTTTGGAATTTGAACTTCAAGAATTGGATTCTCATGTGTACTATTTAGTGCAACTAGCGTACCACTTGTAGTTGAATTGTCTGAAGGAATCTGCAAATCATCTATCACTATTCTGGGAACTTTTGTAATTATTGAAGAATTTTTGTCCTCTTGTATATCTTGAATATCTGATTCAGATAAGGATGGGATGATGAAGTTACTGTTAAGAAATCGTTGTGGCACGAACGCTTTGAGGGCAGTATAATTTCCTCCATCAATAAGAGTAATAGGTGTGAACTGACCGCCACGATTGGTAAAAATACTCCTAAATGGGTAATAAATTTCAAGGCTTGGAGTTGTGCTCAGACCTTGATCGGAAAGGTAATTGCCAATATCTCTATATCCACGATCATTATTGTTCCATTGATAAACTGGAGTTACAAGTGGAGGATTATGAATTAGCGAAACAAAGTTTTGTGTAGGTGTTTGGTGAGTTACTCTATAAATCTTTAGTCTTCCAAATGTTTTACTAAGACTTACTAGCGCGGACGAAGATATCAACCGCTGAATTTTATCTATATACAGAGATTTAACTTTACCTGTTGTTACATTTTCATCAAATACGATCCAGTCTATATTATACTTATTCACTACCGCTTCAAAATGACTGATATCAAAGGAGTAAAGCGCCTGAGACATTTCCCAATAGTAATTTTCATTACTTGCATGCCAGACATCAAATGAACGATCCATGATGGGCTGTTCAATTCCATACCATAAAAATCCAGACCCCATATAGCCCCATTGATACGTACCCCAAGAATTATAAGAAAATTGGGGAAAATTCGCGATTCTACCATTCGGCATAGATTCAAAAAAAGAAAAAAGCTCCTTATATTCGCTTGGAAGGCTAACTTTCATTTGTCTATATATAAAATTACCTTTCCATGCAGGTATAAAAAGTATATTTAAAGCAACAAAACATGTAAACGTTACACCTATTTTTCCAACATATCTCCATTTTTGTTTTACACTAACCTCAATTCTTTCAAGAATTAAAGCAATTCCAAAAGCAAACAATATCGACTCAATAAATATAAAAGCATTAGCAAATTTAGTAAAAGGGTTACGAAATACTTGATTAAAAAGATTACTTCTTCGTAGAAGATCGTTTAAAAGGGAGAAAGGAAACTCCCTAATTGCTAGAAGGCTAAAAAGAATTAAAAAAAGAAAACTAAATACTATATATGTACGTTTATTAATTTGGCTAATCAATCCAAGACACACAATGCTAAATAAACCCACACTTATTGGAATAAAAATAGGAAGATTAACAAATTGCCTCCATGATTCCATCATGTAGATATTTTTCCCTTGGGAATTTGAAGCGATATAGTCAAATAAAAACCCTTTTAATTGAACAACATCAAGAAAAGTCCCATACTTGACATTCATCTGATAAATATCATCGCTATACAATATATTTAAGAAAGACTGGAGTTGGGAAGAAATATTACTAGTCAAATAAAATAGAAAAGGAAAGAGCCAATAAAGGTTAACTATTACTATAATGGATAATATGAGAGTAATACTCTTTATTGAATCCAATTTTCGATTATTATCGAATGTAGAAACTATAATGAAAAATGCAACAAAAATATACACAACAAAAATTGTGGGAATAAAAAATTGTACTGATCCAGCTAGTTGGATTATAAAAAGCAACAATAATGCCTTTTTAGATTGCCTTTGTGTATAGTACAGTATTGACCAAATCATCCAAGGAATCATTCCATATTGGGCGGCGAATGCTTCAAAAGGAACATAAAAAATCTGCACAGTTCCAATATTAATTAAATAGAAAACTGAGCCACACATTGAAGCTAATATGCGTGTAGAATAAGTCAATTTCCTTAACAGAATGTGATAGCATAAAATATACACTCCAACTGGTCCAAGAAATAACATGACCAGCATATAAAAAGATCGAATAAAAGTTCTGGGAATAAATAATGAACTTATCCAAAGTAGAATTTCACGAATTAGTTCGGTTGCGTGTGCATTGCCTGCAGGAAGTCCTACTCCTTGGTATTCTTGCCAAGCTGAAAAAAAAGCGCGTTTAATGTTGATCCAGTAATTATACTCAGGGTGCAGATTGTCCCAACCTGTCAGCGTAAACGGGCCTCTGAAATTAAAATAGTAAAGCAATCCAACGAGGGCAGTAATTATTGCAATAGGCAATAGTGCTAATGGAAATGATTTTTTCATGAACGTATTGCTATACTGATATTAAACACTATGAATACGAATGATACTTTTATTCGAACTCCATTTGACAAGCTACTTTTTATTATACTATTAATAGGGTTTACAAATCTCTTTGTTTTATGGTTTATTTGTAACATATTACGATCAAACAATGAAATTCTTTGGATTTCATCACTACCAATCTCTATATTTATCGTTTTATTAACAAACGGATTTCATTTTCCGCTTCCATTCCAGCAAAAAACAATTTCACTACCTCATTTACTGTTCTTTTTTCTTTTAACAATTACAATATTATTCTATCTTCAACCTATCCTAATAAATCCATCACTACCAATCGGTATCCCAAACAAAGATATGCATGATGGTATTGTTACATTTATAAATCGAAATGGGTTTCCTCCAGTGGAGATTAACGTTATAAGTCCATTTGCCACTTATATCCCTGTCGATAAAACGGTGTTTTTAGGCTATCCGAATATGGCACATGTCTTTGCCGCATTTTTGATGAAAATTGGTATAAGTAGCTTTTCTGCTACGTGGGTTGAGGCAGTTGTGGTTCTTGCTTTTACCTCAATTGGACTGAATCTCATTCTTAACTTCATATTTCGAAATAGTTGGTCTACCTCAATAATTGCTGGCTTATTTGGTCTATCCACTTTCAGATTGCCATATACATTTACAACATCGTATCCTATGTTTTTCTCCTACATGCTTATTTTGCCGTTCATAGCCGTATTTTTAGGAGTCATTCATAATTCAAAATCAATCGTTTCACGGATATTCTTAGGTATCGCATTGGCGGTAGTTGCCGCCTCATATTCAAGTATTTGGTTTGCATGTTTAATCTTTATGATTGTTTACGCACTTATTTTGCTATGGCAGAAAAAACAGGAAAATAGCACTGCTTCACTCTATGCAATATTAGTGTGTGTTCCATTTCTTATTCTTGTTTTTTGTTACCAAAATCATATTTATTGGCAAAATACATTTCCAACAGCCATAGATTACGACCCCTACGAGCCTTCACAAATACTTCAACCGTTTGATAAGCCTATTTATATGATCATATATTTATATGCACTCATCTTGAATATATATTATCTATTCAAAAATAAAATTACAGGAAGTGCAAAAACGCTTCATATTGTTATTCTTATTATTCAGTTTGGTATTATGGCTCTGATTGGATATGTCTTGTTGTTCTTTTTTATCAATCAGATAACAACCCAAAATGAACTTATTCGTTTGGATCCTAATGGCTTATTTGGAGCATTAAACCTACAAAAAGTTCAACGTCTTCTCCTTTTAGAGCCTTATATCTACATTCTCATCTTTGGTGTATTTTCACATATTCCCATCTCTAAAATTGCAGTATATGTATGTACGTTTTTTATCATGACCTTTGGATTATTCAGAATCGATATCCCCCTCTATTCGGTATTTAAGTTAAATGACTCTACGCTTCAAACCCTATATAATGTTGG
>CAYWLV010000013.1:0-23513 GCA_964459595.1 uncultured Gammaproteobacteria bacterium | reverse complement strand
GAGGTTCGTAGTGCGTTGTTCGTTGTTCTTAGTTGGTGATAATATATTTTGTTTGTCATCCCGATGAAAATCGGGATCCAGTAAAATTGCCTCATCAATTTTTTTACAAACCCCATTAGGGTCTTTTGGTAGTAATTTTGCAGACACGTTCGCCGGATACAGAGAATACTCCGTTGGACCGTCAATACCCGCTGCAGATCTTCCTGCTACTCGATAAAACATTCCACGAATTCCAAATGGTCTAGTAACAGCTGATACAGCTGTCGCACACAATATTCTTATTAATCCAACTTCTCGGATTGCAAGTTGCATCGTCCAAGGGCTCCCCAGTCCTATGCCATAGGGAACTCGGGAAACAAGCTTTGAAAGAACTCTCGCAAAAAAGCCAGGGTGAATGTCCCAGATAAAGTATGATCTATTTTGAGCAGTCGCTACCACTTTTTCTGTAACCACCACAAACCATTTTTTTCCCTCTGTCTTCTGTCTTCTATCTTCTATCTTCCCAACATACTCAGCAATTGACTTCACATAATCTTCTCCTTTTTGAAAAACATGAGTAGGGATTAAAATCCGCTCATATTTTTTATTGCCAACAATCACTTCTGACCTCTTGCTTCTGTCTTCTGTCTTCTGTCTTCTGTCTTCTAACTTCTGTCTTCTGTCTTCTAACTTCTGTCTTCTATCTTCTGACTTCTTTTCATTAACGTGTGGAAAAAACTCTCTCAGCCACAGCTCCAAATTAAGAGCTCGCCAAAATACCATACTATCAGTTGTTTCTCCGCGAACAAAGCCGTCAAAAGCCATAACGAGCTCTGCTTGGTTCAAATAAGTTTTTGAAATAAAGGCTGGATTTATAAAATTCGCACGAATTGCTGCATATTCTTTTAAAAACCATTCATGCTCTGGGGTGGTGAACCCAATTTTGTTTCTCCTCTTGTTTATTACTTCAGGAAGTATGCTTTCTGTGGCCTTTCTTAAAATATATTTATTCCACCCATTCCAGATAATCGCTTCATCTGAAAGGCTGAATATATATCTTAGGAGGCGAAAATCCAAAAAGGGAACACGCCCCTCCACAGAAAATCGCATTGCATTTTTATCCTCATAGCGAAGCAAACTCTGTAAACTATTTTGAAAGATATCCTGAATAAGACGCTTTTTTAAGTTCTTTTTTTCAGCATTGAATCGTTCTGTTTTATGCTTCTGAGCAAACTCCGCATTCATCAACTTCTTCGGATTAACTGATTTTGGTGCTTTAACTTTATTTATGAAAAACTTAATAAATACATCTTTTCCCATCCAGAGCTCTCTGAGTACTCCTGCGTAATCTTTATGTGCAATTAGTTGCTGTAAATACACAAAATAGTATGGCATATACCCCGCCATCATCTCATCGCTTCCCTGACCATCAAGCACAACTGTCACTTTTTTGTGAACCTTCTCCATCACTTTATACTGTGCATAGGGGCCTGTGCTTATGGTAGGTTCTTCTTGAGTTTTGACAAAGTCGGAAAGATCAGCAAGGAACTCTTTTGACTGAGGGAGAATTCTAAAATCCTGTATTTTTTTTGAAGTTGCAAGCAGTGCTTTGATATATAACTCTTCATCATTTGTGCTTCCAGGAAATACAGCAGAAAATGTTTTTTGAATATTCCCTACAGAATCTATATCTTTTGCATGCTCATTAAGGAGCTTGTTGACAACAGCCACTACTGTCGAGGAGTCAAGCCCGCCAGATAAACATGTGCCCACCGGTACTTCCGAGATTAATCGACGATTGATACTGTCCGTAAGTAGACTGTTAAATTCTGCAATTTGTGTATCTGTAACTTCTTGTGAGTGTATTTTGTGAGAATTCTCTAGAAGTTCTTTTTGTAGAGACGTGTATGATTGTATTTCTCGCTTTCCGCCCTCAATAATCATCATTTCTCCCGGAAGAAGCCTATTGATTCCTGCAAAAAATGTTTCACGTCCATCATCATGGATTCTAAATCGTAAATAGCGATAGATTATTCTGCTGTTGGGAGAGACGGAGACAAACTGAGATGAAAGTAGCGGCTTTATTTCTGATGCAAACGCAAAAGGCTTTCCTTCATCCGAGTTTGTAAAATAAAGCGGCTTTATTCCAAAGTGATCTCGCGCGATAATGAGCTTATCTTTTTGAATATCATACAGCGCTATTCCAAACATGCCATTAAAACGATCAAAACATGTCTCACCCCACTGCTCGTAACCGTGTACGATTACTTCTGTGTCGCTTTGCGTTGTAAATATATGACCTGCTTTTTCAAGCTCACCTCGAAGCTCTCGATAGTTGTATATTTCTCCGTTATATACCACAACAACAGATTTATCTTCATTATAGATTGGCTGATCGCCCCCGCTTCTATCAATTATCGCCAATCGTCTATTGATAAGACTCACGTTTTTCCCAAAAAAGAACCCATCCCCATCAGGACCTCGATGTTCCATCTCTTTGGAGAATATTCTCAAGAGCTCGTCATTTTGAATCCCCTGTATTCCTGCAATTCCGCACATAAAACTTGAAATTTGAAACTTGAAACTTGCTTGCCCTGAGCTTGCCGAAGGGAAACTTGAAACTTGAAACTATTAAGATTCTACCGATTTCTAAGTTACAAGTTATAAGCTACAAGCTTAAAAAACTCACATCTCTCTCAACAACCGTATTCTTTCCTCAACCGGTGGGTGAGTACTAAATAAGCTTACAAACCAATCTCTCTTTTTAGATTTTTTAAATGGACTATTAATAAAAAGATGTGCTGTTGCAGTGGTTGCAGACTGCATTCCAGAAGGATACCCTCCAATTTTCTCCAAAGCGCTCGCCAAGCCTGCAGGTCGACGAGTGAGCAGAGCTGCGTCTGCATCTGCCAAATACTCTCTCTTTCGCGAAATTGCGAGCTGGATAAGAGTGGCAGTGAGTGGAGCGATTACGAGGGCAAGGAGCAAGAGAATGAGGGTAATCGGATTGCGGTTTCCATTATTATCATCATCTCGCCCTCTCCCCCACCACATACTCCTCATAATCCAGTCGGCAACAAGCGACACCGTGCCAACGAGCACTGAAACGACTGTCATCACCAACATATCATAGTTTTTTATATGGCTCAGTTCATGTGCTATCACCCCTTCAAGCTCTGCTCTATCCATCATATGAAGAAGTCCGGTAGTGGCACACACCACTGCATGAGAGGGATCGCGACCCGTTGCAAATGCATTGGGAGCAGCATCATTCACCACATAGAGCTTTGGAATGGGAATCCCTGCAGCAATAGCCATATTCTCGCCGGTAGTATAAAAATTAAAATGTTGCTCTTTATTTGCAGGAGTTGCACCCACAGACATGAGGACTATTTTATCTGAGAAATAGTAACTAAACACTGATGTACAAGAAGATATGATAATTCCGAGTGTGAGATATGTATTTACGTCTCCGTAATAAAGTCCAATAATAGAGAAAAACCCTGAAAGAAGCACCACAAATAGCCCCATGATAAAAAAGGTCTTCTGCTTATTGGATGAAATCTGTGAATATATTGACATGTTTAACGACTTTCGACTTTAAGACTTTCAGACTTTACGACTCAGAACTTCACATCTATCTTCTTTTTCTCATCTTCCGTTGCGGCAAAGAATTCGGCTGTTTTAAATCCAAACATACCAGCAATTATGCTACTTGGAAAAAGTTGAACTTTTGTATTAAATTCAAGCACATTACTATTATAAAATTGGCGCGAATAGGACACTTTATCTTCTGTGTCTTCCAGTTGTCTTTGTAAGTCTTGAAAGTTGGTATTTGCTTTAAGATCAGGATACGATTCTGCAACGGCAAACAAACTCTTCAGTGCCCCTGTCATCATATTATTTGCATCTGCTTTTTCCTGCAAAGACCCCGCATTCATCATAGATGAGCGTGCTTTTGTAACGTTTTCAAACACTTCCTTTTCATGCTTTGCATATCCTTTGACGGTTTCCACCAAATTAGGGATAAGGTCTGCTCGGCGTTTTAGCTGTACATCAATACCAGACAATGCCTCCTGAATACGAGTGCGCAAAATAATAAATCCGTTATACATACCCACCAAATAAAGAATAAGCAAAACCGCAACTCCTATGAGAATGATTCCTGTATTCATAAGTAATAGAGAAATTGATAATACTATCAATCTCATTATACAGCTAAATCTTTACAACTTGTGTTTATATTTATTTATGGTAGTATATGAGCGAGTTGTAAGGCTCTATTATGAAAAACGCCACGTCTTCTATTCTCGACTACAAAACAGCACTCTTACTTCTCTTGAGGAACAAACTTCATTCGTTTTTTATGGGACTCACAATAACTTCATATTTCTCCTATCAAGTGCTTGCGGCTGGTGGATTCCATATTTCCGCTCAAAAAATAAAAAACACGCAAACGGGAACTCTCAGCACAGTGAAAACATATACAGTGCAGTTGGGAGATGATTTATGGGGAATTGCCGAAAAAATGTATGGATCAGGATACAATAGTGAGGATATCGCTCGTGCAAATAAGTTGAGTGAGCCCTATACTCTCACTGAAAACCAAATACTTATTATTCCTTCAGTCCGCTCAAAAAAACCAACTCAGGGTGAAATCACGGATAGTGCTGCTCAAACAGAACGAGTTACTGAATATACCGTACTTCCAGGAGACTATCTTTGGCAAATAGCAGAAAAAGTATACGGAGATGGCAATCAAATGAGCAAGCTCATTGAGGGCAACAACATACCCTATCCATATAACGTAGAGACAGGCCAAACCCTCCTTGTCCCCTAACTAAATTACTCTAGCCCTCTTGTTAACTGCGGCAGTTAACTAGGCTAAGTTATACCAATAAGTCAATTTTTTTGCTTTCATAACAATCTAATTTGATTAAATTGCGGCTTATAAACCCTTTAACTTTCAATTTAACGAGTTTATAGTAAAGAAATGGAAGACTTTCGAATATTTCCAGACGGTGAAATATTTCACATTTGCAACAAAAGTATTTCAAACTATCATATATTTCGGACTGATAAACTTAGAGATAGATTTATTACAGCGCTAAACTATTACAATAATAGTGAGATAAATATAAGTCTTTCAAGAGCACTCAGGAACGAAATCACATTAAATTCAATTTTTTCAAGAAATAAGACTTGTATTATCTTCATAATTGCATATTGTATTATGCCCGACCACTATCACTTATTAGCAAAAATTAACCAGTCTGCATTATTCTCTAAATACATTAATAATCTTCAAAGCAGTTTTACACGGTTTTATAATAAAATGCATGATAGAAAAGGACCACTATGGCAGTCTCGCTTTAAAGCAATAAAAATTCCTGACGACTATACATTACTTCATGTGCATCGCTATATTCATTTAAATCCCACTACATCAGGCCTAGTCGCAAGGCCTAATGATTGGATATGGTCATCGTATCCATCATATTTAAGCGATGGTAAAGTTCTTAGTTTGAATAAGGAAGTTTCAATCCAAAATGTGCATACCTATAAAAAATTTGTGGAAGATCAAATAGATTATCAGAAAAAAATTAAAGGTATTCGTCGAATCTTACTTGAAGATGAACGGCGGCGAAAGTGATGGTAAATGAATAAATTTCTACCCATGTTAACTGCCGCAGTTAACATGGCCAATTTTTCTGATAGCTGAATTTAAATGCTCTTTGATATGCTACAATATCAGTTGGATTGCGGGTATAGTACACCGGTAGTATGCATCCTTCCCAAGGATGAGAAGAGGGTTCAATTCCCTTTACCCGCTCATGAAGAGTAAACGGAGGTTTCAATAAGAACTTTTTTGCGAATATTTTTCATATTAGTTACTGGATATTTTTTGAGTGGTTTGATATTTGGATATTTGGGGTTATATCTACGATGTAAACACTCAATGTATACTTGTTATACGGTTTATCAATATATTTCTGATCCTTGGTTATTTTACAACACTTTACTTTAGCCTCTTACCCTATTAGATGGAATGCAAAAAGCTGGAATTCTTCCTTAATATTACTGTCACAAATATTTATTTCAGTGTTAAGCAGTGTCTATTGGGTAGACGAAGAAAATTATATCTTAAAAATCTCTTTTTCCGAATTGCTAAAATATTGTCAAAAGTTGTTATAATGAAGTGAGTTTGTATTGATTCACATTATAATTTTTAACACCAGTTAATATGGAATTTACTATTTTCCTCTTAATTATCGGGGCTGTTCTCTTTTTTAAAAGTGTGAAGGTAGTGAATGAATATGACCGTGGTGTAATCTTTTTTTTAGGAAGATGTACGGGAGTACGCGGCCCTGGACTTATTCTTCTCATCCCTATCATTGAACGCATGCAAACAGTGGCATTGCGCACAATCACAATGGGTATTCCCTCACAAAAAATCATCACAAAGGATAACGTGTCAATTGATATCGCTGCAGTGGCTTATTATCATGTGGTTGATCCACAAAAATCAGTTATTGCTATTGAAAACGTAGACGAGGCAGTGAATCAAATCAGCCAAACCACTGTTCGAAATGTGGTGGGACAATTTGTACTTGATCAACTTCTTTCAAAAACAGCAGACATTAACACACAAATAAAAAATGTTATTGATGCACATACCGAACCATGGGGAGTTCAGGTCACAGCAGTTGAAATTAAAGATATCTTCCTTCCAGACAATATGCAGCGCGCAATGGCAAAAGAGGCCGAAGCAGAACGAGAAAGAAGAGCGAAGATAGTTGCAGCTGAAGGTGAATTCCAAGCAGCGCAAAAACTCTGTGAGGCAGCAGATCTTATTTCAAAGCACCCTGTTGCACTACAACTCAGAACTCTCCAGACAATGGCAGAAATAAGTGTGGAAAAAAATTCGACAATCATATTCCCCGCACAGTTTATGACAACTGTACAAGAAGCGATTCAAACAATTCATGCGGATAAAAAACATTTAACCTAATATGAAACAAGGAGTTGATTATATCGGTGTGGCAGTTGGAGCGATGATGTTCAACGAAAAAGGAGAACTGTTTATTACAAAACGAAGTCAAAACTGTAAAAATGAACGAGGTCACTGGGAAATCCCGGGTGGAAGTGTAGAATATGGAGAAAGCCTTGAAGACGCAGTACGTCGTGAAGTAAAAGAAGAGTATGGAGTCGATGTAGATATTATTAAACAATACCCCGCATCTAATCATCTTATCCCCGCCGATAAGCAACACTGGATCCCGTCAACTTTTATTGTGAAAATAAAGGAAGGTCAAACACCCACCATTATGGAACCTGAAAAATGTGATGAGATTGGCTGGTTTTCTTTAGGCAATCTCCCCTCTCCACTATCAATAATTACGAAAATAGATATTGAAAGATACACAAATGAGGAATTATTAAAAATCAAAAAGAAAGGATATTGTCCACATTGTGGCGGCAAAATTTAGCTCAGCTGAAGAGCACAGAGTAACATTACAGCAGTCGCCCCAAACCGCATTGCATACACCTTCATCGAATGTCGCTCCATAAGACTCGGCCAGATCAATGCCAAAAAAAATGCGATTACCATTGATGATGGAAATGACATGATTACGGTCGTCACACTTACATTTCCCTCATATGCTCTATTTGAAATAACATATGCAATCGTACTGGTAAGCGACACGACAATAACAGGAATCAATTGCTTAAATGTAAGTGTTTTTATATCTTTTGCAAACTTTGGAAAAGTGGGGAGCATAAGTACGAGGGTGAGAAGTGATACCCAAATTGTGGCATCCCAAAAGCCTATGTCCTGGATGGTTTTTTTAAGATACACCACATATATCGACAACACCACCATAAACCCCATCGCCATTAAAATATCTTTGCGAAAAAATGATGCGAATGTTGTTTTTTCATCCACAGTCACCAGAAATCCCATAAGGAGAATCACGAATATAAGAAACGCTTGAAACGGAGTCATCGTTTCACCCAATAGAAGATAAGCAAATAAAACTGTAAGCCCAGTTTTTACATTATACAAAGGTGATAATACGGAGACATCAAGACGAAACGTACAGAGCACGAACAACACGTAGCTCATTGCAGAAAGAGATGAGGCTATCAACAAGCTTGTCCAAGTTGTAGGGATGCTTATAGGATGTGTAATATACAGTGGAATCATAAATATAAGCGAAATTATGCTCCACAGAATATTGAACAAATAAGGATTCTTTACAGCATATTTACCGGTGAGTTTAACTATTACCGTTTCCAAACCATAAATAAGTGTGGCGATCCATGCAAAAACAATGTATGACATCTTACAATTATACAGTAAGGCCATCTCTTCCTCTGTTATAATAATCCTGCACCTTTTTGCCAGTATAGCTCAGTTGGTAGAGCAGTCGCTTCGTAAGCGAAAGATCGTCGGTCCGATTCCGACTACTGGCTCACATAAAAGTACTATAATCAGGTTTGTAAGTTTCAAGTTATAAGCTATAAGTTTCAAGATACACATGTCCCGCCTAGAAAATCACCACAATAAAACGCTTATCCAAAAAATCCTTCTTTCTATCGTTCTTTTTATTGCCTTTGTTATATTCTTTCTCAGCTCTGGAATTAAGATGTTAGTTTCTTTCACTCTCTTTCTCAATCAGCTCGCCAATGGTGGACAGTCTAAACAAACCACGCAACAAACAGAGTCCTTAAACACGGTTTCAATAGACCCCATTCCCTCTGCTACGAGTAGTTCCACATTGCTTTTTTCAGGAACAGCGCTCAACTTTGATAGACTAGAAATTTATCTCAACGATGAAAAACAAGACGAAATCTCCATTTCCGACTCGTTTGACGGTGAAGTGAAGGGACTTGAAAAAGGTGAAAATTCTATTCACTTTATCGCTAAATCTACACAGTCTAAAGAAACAAAAAAATCTGAAGTGTTTTCAGTTTTATTTAAAAGCGACAAACCAAAACTTGAGATTAGTGAGCCTACAGATGGAGCACGCACCAATAAAGAAGACATACGTATCTCAGGTACCACCGACAAAGAAACCACTATACGCGTAAATGGTCAACCATTAATTGTAGATGTTGTCGGAAAATTCACCACGATATTTCGCCTTAAAGACGGCGAAAATAAGATTCAAATCACTGCAGAAGACATCGTGAGCAATCAAGAAAAAAAAGAACTCACCGTCACCTATTCTAAAGACGAATAACGAAGTTCGGCAAAAATAAAAAGAAACGGCATGATAATGAGAATATGAAACAGAACATTATCAAATACAGACATTGCACTGAGAAATAAAATAAACACCCGCATAAAAGAATACTTACGTATAATCGTGGATAAAAGAAAGAGAAAAGATATAAACCCTGCCATACCCATACTCACCAATACCACTAAAAAACTACTATGAAATGCTGAAAGTGAGTGAGATCTATCGTCCATTGTTGCCATTCCATATGCCTCTTTTGCAAACCGTATTCTATTGTATCCAAATCCGATAATTGGTTTTTTTAAAAACAAAGATATGCCCCGCTCATAATCTAGCGCTCTCGATTGAATAGATGCTGTACGAAGTAGATTTCCCCCTTCACCAAAAGGTTTTGGCATTACTACAACGAGTAATATAAATACCCCAAGCGCAACAGCGAGTAATTTTCTTCTGTTTTGAATGATGAGAAGATAGATGATGCTTAACAAAAACGAGATATATCCTGAACGTGATAAAGAAAGCAACAATACCAAAACAAAACTAACTGAAACTGCAAATCGCCCTTTTATATACCAATAGAGAGCGAGAAGTCCGTAAACAGCCGCAGCAACATATACATCAAGATAAATAGCCGATGCGCGGTACAGATGAGGATCCCAACCAAAAGTGGTGATACTCCAAAAGTTTGGGAAAAATACATATTGAACGGCAGAGATTATGAGAAGTAAAATGCTAAAAGTAAACAACAAGTTGGATAAAGAATTTCGAACCCACTGTTTCATATTCGCCACCTTCATTAAATACACTCCAAACAACACATGAAGAACGATTCGAAATAAGTAGAGAAGTGCAATTCCATTTTGAAGCGCATTAAATTCAAAAAATGAGACACAGTAAGAAAGTATTAAAATGCCACACATGAGCTTAACTGCATTATTCTTAAAAAGCTCATATACAGATCCCAGTCCAAATCGATATATTCCAAACAAAACATACACAACGAGAATAAATTCATGCACATACACAGTTGCGAGACCTCCAATAAGCTCAATTCGTGCAAACTGTCCTGCAACAAGCGAAACAAAAATTGCCCCCCAAAGAAATACATCAATCATATTTAGTAAGCATCTTTGCACGAACAAGAAATGAGTGAAAAGACATCACAAACGAATAGACAAACCCAGCGGGCCCGTCAAGAAATCCTCGCAAAATAAAATAGGTGTATATAAATTTTGCAAGTGGAGTGACAACAACATCACCAGTTGAATACTGAATCCCCTGCTGGTGCAGTTCATCGGCACGAATTGAGGAGTATGTATTTATGTCCTGTATAAATTCAGCAAGAGTTTCGTGAGAATTGTGATCTAAATAATTCTTGAGTGAACCCGTGTTTCCACTTGCAATAAATCTCTCATGGACCGCTCCAGTCCACACACCAGATCCTTTTTGAATCAGACGAATAATTCCCTGAGTTCGTGCACCATGCGTTTCGCCGTAACGAAGTTCTTTCCCCCAAAAAAAATCACGACGTGGAATGGAGTAGTTTGTCATTAGTCGTTGGTCGTTTGCCGAAAAAAGATCTATAATTTCCTTTTTCAATTCTTCTGATACCACCTCATCTGCGTCTACAAAAATAATCCAATCATTTTTTGCTTGTTCCATTGCCCAATTTCGCTGTCCTGAAAACTCACTATTTTTCGGATGAAGCAACACACGTGCACCCCCTTGCTCTGCAATATCTCGTGTTGCGTCTATCGACTCATCATCAACAACAATAATTTCATCACAGAAAGACAACGAAGCAATTGCTTTTTCGATTCGCTGCTGCTCATTTTTTGTCAGGATAATGCCGGATAGTTTTATTTTCATATCTTATTTTTTACAACAACTAACGATTGATATACGGAATACATTTTCTTGCTTGTTACTTTACAATCGTACAACCGCATAGCCTGCTCTCTCCCCATTGTACCAAGTTTCTCTCTTAATGTTTTTGATTCAATCAAGCGGATGAGCGATGCAGTGAGACTTTCAATGTTTCCCTCCTCAACTATAATACCCGCTTTACCAATTACCTCCACAATTGCACCTGTGTTATATGTAACAATAGGAAGCCCACTTGCTTGTGCCTCGATAAACACCATGCCGAGCTGCTCTTCCCAGGATGGTGTTGTTTTCGAAGGTACACACAGTACATCTGCACTGCGATACACTTGCGGCATTTCTTCATATTTTTTTCGCTCAATTGTGAGGTGTGCATGTGCTTTAAGTTGCGTTTCAAGTGGGCCACTCCCCACAACGGCAAGTCGTACATCATACCCTATTCGCACGAGATTTATAAATGCTGAATACACATCCAATACTCCTTTCTCCTCCACAAGTCGTCCAGCAAACAAAATAGTGAATGGTTTGGATTTTCTGTTTTTATGTGGATAAAACTGTTTCAAATCTACACCCAAAGGAATTTGTTTTATTCTATCTGGAGATACACCCTCTTCAATTAAACATCTATATGATCTGTTTGTATGACAAATAAATAGATCCACTTGAGCCATTGTGAATTTTTTGATATATTTTTTTTCTTTTGTTCCTTCATTATTAAAGGGAATTGTTTCCCACCACGTAGACACAAGTGCTCGAATTAACTTATTTTGTTTGAGCTGAGCGGTTTGATAACTATAATAATAGTGAGGGTCACCCACATGCACAACATCTGAATGAATAATGTTGCGTTCCAGCCCCCATAATAGTTGACTATCTCCAAGAGTTCTATTGCAGATATACTTTATGGGCTTTCGTAAAAAGGGAATCATCTGTAAATCAGCCAAGCTTGGAAGTTTAGTCACTGGAAACGGAACAGAGCTGCTAAGCGGAAACAAAGATGAATATCCATTGAGCGGAAGATTGTAATTCTGCCCTTCATAATTATTCAAATATGCTCCGCGAACAAATGATAGTTTCATAGGCCCACAATTGTTTTAGGTAATCTAATACACTCTCTCATTTTTTGCAGCAACCCTGCATATTTCCAAAAAAATCTCCATCTACTTTTTGCTAGCCATCGATTTTTTCTATCATTTTTGCTTGAGAGTTCAAAATGAGTGTATTGGTGAGTCGAATCAATTCCCACCGCAAACCCCGCTTTTCGGGCGCGTAAACAAAAGTCGACATCTTCATAATACATAAAATAATCTTCATCCCACATACCTATTTCCTGAACTACATGTTTTGAAAAACCCAACACCGACCCACTCACAAATTCAACCGGCATATAGTTCAATTTTGGCTTCAAAGAAGTGAGTCCTCCACTCAATCTCCAAGAATCAATTGCGCCCCCATAAAACATCTTCCTGTTTTGTTTCATTACAAAACCCCACACATCAAATTGCCCTGACGTTTCAAGAATTGTCTTGCGTAAAATTTTCTCAAGCGAAATATCCGGGTTGAGAGCAATAAAAAGATCACATGAATCAATGAGTCCTTTCCGTATTCCTTCATTTATTCCCGCCGCATATCCTTTTCCATTTTGAGAATTATCAATCCAATACACCTCATCACCGTCACCCATAATCATATGTAATTCGCTTCTCAACCTGGAAACTTCAGATTCATCTGTATTAAAAAGAACGACAATAAACGCAATCTTTGGCTCTTCCGGCCTTGGCAGTTTGTGTGTCTGCCAAAGGGCAGCAAGCGAACTGTTGAAAGATTTCCATGTGTAGGGGTGAGTGGACAATGCTGCGGGAAAAACTTTGGAATGATTTTTTTCAAGTTCCGCATTCATTTCCTTATTATTTTTTACGAGTGAAAGGTGTGGGAAATATCGTTGATATGTTTTAAATAAAGGCAACTCAAAAGCCACCACTGGCAAACCAGAAACAAGTGCTTCAAGCACAGGAAAACAAAATCCCTCAGAAACTGATGTGTGTATCATCACATCAGCCTGCATATAAAGCCATTTAAGTTGATTATCATTAATATTTTGTACAAACTGTATATGTTGTGAAGGGTGTATCTGAAGAGACTTTTTATATGTCTGTTCCTGCGCTCCAACAATCACACAGTAGGTATCTCCCACGCAATCAATTATCTGCTCAATCTGTTTTACGGGTTTTACCACTCCTACGGCAAGAATAAGAGGTTTATATTTCTGAATAAAAACAGGCTGAGGAATAAGTAATTGTAAATGGTCGGCCCCTGTTGGAATTATATGCACTTTATGAAGATATGCAGGAAACCGAACAGCAAACTCAGTATACAGTTGTTCATGAAGCACAACAATTACATCGGCAAGAGTAATAGACTGCGCGGTTTGCTTGGCAAGGCGAGACGCTGATTTTCCATATTTTTCTGGATATTCAAAAAATCCGAAATCATACAGAAACAATATTTTTTTCACTTTGAAATATTTGAGAAGGTGTGGGATTATTCCGGAGACTCCAAGAAATACATCACACCTGTTAATAAGTGTTGCAATGGGGAGAAATACCTCAGAAAACAATCGTGCAGGAAGCTTGTTTGGAGATGATGCAGCAAAACTAAACCAATAAAAGTCAAATTTCTTCTCATGCTCTGCATACAATCCTTGTAAAATTCGCTGGATGCCGCTTCGAACTTCCGCTCCAACTCCATACGACCCACAGTCCACACTGATTCGTTTTTTTATACTAACAAATGGTATTGCCGCATAGGATATAAACTCCATCCCCGCAAAAAAAAGGTCTAAGATAAGTCGTGCAAAGCCATCTTTAAAGCCACCGTCTTGTATGAATCGCGCAAAGAAGAGGTGGGGCGGATTGAGAAAAAGCTCTCGTAAAGTGGGAGTTTTACCCTGCTTTTTATACTCCCTAGCTTGACGAAGCGCATAATCAAAAAATTTATACATCATCTGACCCACCGATTGATAGGAAAAATGCAGTAGTTCAACCTGTAGCTCACCGACTTTCCCTTCCACTGTAAAGTGTTCATGTACCTCTCGTTCCAGAATAGTCGCTTTTTTTGTTTTGAATAAGATAAGCTTTTTATGGAGCTCCCCATACATAAGCTTTTTTCCAAACAAATGATTTCTCAATCGTAAAAAATATCCATCATGAGTATTCAATTGAATTGCTTGAAGAATTTCATCTCTACTTTGCGCGGTGAGCACTTCGTCACTATCCAGCACTAACGTCCATTCTGTGTGAACAAGCGAAAGTGCAAATCGTCTCAGTAGTCCGAGATTTGATTCGTGATAGAGCACCACTCTCTCCACCCCACACTCCCTTGCAATTTCTTTTGTATGATCGGTTGAAAAGTCATCAACAATCACCACAGAGCTCACCCAGTCCTGCAAGCTATTTAGTGTTGCCCGAAGCGTATTTTGGGCATTTTTTGTGATTATGAGGATGGTGAGATTCATAGTGCTATTTTAACCTCCAAATTCCTAAATGAAGACCACCAAACCCCGCGCTAAAAAACAAGCCCTTAAAAAGGTGGTAACAGGGGAAAAACCACAGAAAAAATAGTAGTTTGTGCAATTTATTGGTGAAATTTCCATCTAAATTTTTTTTGAAATCATACCACTGTTCATACGTGGTGTAATATTCCTTCTTCCACCGTTTTGAATCAAATAAAAGAAACAAACTTTTTGTTGAAAAGAAAAATCGATGATCCTCCACCATCCACCACGACCACTTCTTTACCAGTGTTGCCATAATGCTTTGATAGTTGGGTGTTTGGATAACAACAATTCCATTTTTTGCAAGAAGGTGCTTGAGCATCTGCACAGTTAATAGCGGATCGTCGCTATGTTCCAATACATCAAACATAATAATCACATCAAACAGTTGTGAATTTGAGTTCACAAACGATTCGAGATACTGCTTGTACACGCGTACGGGAAGTTTTTTTACATATTCCACGGGTACATTTGGCTCTAAAACGCTCACAGTGTAACCTGCTTTACAAAGCATGCTACTGAGGAGCCCAAACCCTGCTCCCACCTCTAGCACTCGCTTTCCTTTTGAGAACCTTTTAATAATGTCAACGGTATGTGTATAGCGCGCTTCAAACTGTGATTGACGCGACTTATAATCCGAAAACGAATAGATTGCCTCAGTGCTTTTTCGCTTCGTTTTTGGGGGGACTCGAGCGCATCCGCAGCGCACACATCGATAAATCGCAACAGTGTCAATCGTTGTATAGAGCCTCAATTGTTTTGAACAACAAACGCCACATTTCATACAAGAAGTATACAGCAACACCGCTAAGACGTTTTATTTCTTTTTGTATCGCTCCAAACTATCTCTTTTGCGGCTTATAAGCAGCTGTGGATTTTATGCATATTGAGTATAGTTGGCCCTATGCACTGTCCATTTTGCACATCAATCCTCATTTCATTTTTTGCAAAACAGCAAGACTTCACATTCTATCGGTGTGCACATTGCAAAGCACTATTTCTTTCCCCTCTGCCCTCTCAAAAGAGATTGGAGTCATACTATGCGAAGTCGTTTTCCTATGAAGATGGCCTACTCAATGAAAATCTTATTCGCACCCGAAGTGCACACATTCTCAGTCAAATTCGTCGCATAGCGCCACAGGCATCAACCCTATGTGATGTAGGAAGTGGTTATGGCTACCTATTAGATGAAGCGAAAAAGCGAGGATTCTCTCCATTCGGAATTGAGCCTTCTCAAAATCTCATAAATCATACTCATGTTCAGTACGCAGTGCCAACTTATAAGGGTACACTTGAGGAATATTTGAAAAATGGAAGAAAAACTCAATTCGATGTGGTGTGCTGTGTCCATGTTATTGAGCATGTCTTTAAACCAGATGAATTTATCAGTCAGTTATTAAAACTAGTTAAGCCTGGTGGAGTTTTATATCTAGAAACCCCCAATGCAGACAGTCACCTGTTGTATGGAGAAAAAGAACGATACACTTTTCTTATTCCACCAGAACATTTATGTATTTTGTCTCGATTCGCAATTGCACTCCTCTTACCTTCAAATGCACAAATAATAAAAACTGCAACTTATAGCTATTCGGAACATTTAATGGGAATTGTGAAAAGTGCGCTCCATAAAAATAGTCAGACAAATATTAAAACAAATAAAAAGACAAATGCAAATAAAAATACAAATAATAATTCAAGTAAAAATATAAATAAAAAACTATCATATTTCCTTTTTGACTGCCTTCTTGCCCCTCTTTTTACAGGCATATTAAACCTATACCACAAAGGTAGTGTTTTAGAGCTTTATATCAAGAAAAAAATCGGCAAAAGCGGCTTATAAGCCGTTGTGCATTTTTTTAAACTCATACAAAGTATAAGAATATGATACCTCTTATCATCATTCTAACCCTTTCACTCTTTTGTTCATCTGTTTCTGCCGCAGACTTTAGTGAATACCAGTACAATCCAGTACTTTCCAAAACTGGTACAAGTATTGGTATCGCGCAACCGTTTGTGTCCAAACAAGGTAGTACATTCACCATGTGGTTTTCAGATTCGTATCCGGGGGGAGTGAATAAAATTTCATATATGAAGTCTGCAAATGGTATCGATTGGTACGACAAACAAACGCCTCAACTGTCAAACCAAAAGGTAATTGCCGAGCCATCGGTGATTGAAAGAAATGGAGCAACGATTATTTACTACTCTGCACTTGTCGGTAACTCGTATTCAATTTGGAGAAATTCAAGTACCGCCGATTCTCCGTTTTCGGCATCAAATGAAACAAGAGTGCTTTCTCCCAGTTCCCCATGGGACCGCGAACACGTTTCAAGTCCATCGATATTTGAAGAAAACGGACAGTGGTATCTGTTTTACTCAGGAAATGGGGATATATTTTGGTCTCTCGGACTTGCGCTTTCGCAAGATGGAATAACATGGCAAAAGTGTTCAAATAATCCCATTATCATGTCTGCTGCCGGACCGCACATAATAAAAGTTGGAGCAACGTATTATTTATATTTCCACTCACCCACAGGGCTAAAGGTAACTCAGACAGATTTGCTAAACGGATGTGACACAATCTGGAGTAGCCCGCAAGCATTTTCCCCGCGCATGACAGACCCCTCCCCTCTCCAAGTAGGAGGTGAGATGTGGCTGTATGGGTTTTCAAATACGCCAAATGGTCAAACAATATGGCTTTCCGGGTCAAACACCATTTCTCCTCCTCGATATCCACTCATAATCGTTCCGGGAATGCTTGCATCATGGAACGCCTCAGCACTTTTGCACAACAGCACTGTTTCTCCTTCCGATTGGGCGCTTAACCCGTTGGTGCGAGAATATGATGCGCTGAAAGCAACTCTAGCCTCAACTGGCTGGACTGAAAATTCCGATTACTTTGTGTTTGCCTACGATTGGCGCACACCAATTGAACATACGGCCGATGCGCTCAATTCGTTTATCACCGCCTCAGTATGGTCATCTTCCCCCTATCAGCCAATACAGCTGGTCGGTCACTCACTCGGTGGAGTGGTGAGTCGTGTATTTGCAGACAAATATTCGCTCCGTCCAATAAAACAAATAGTAACTGCCGCCTCTCCACACTTGGGAATCGTGCAGTCGTACAAGCCGCTCTCAACCGGACAAATAGAAAGAGAAAATACACTCACTTGGCTTGCAACAAAGCTCATCCTTTATCTCAATAAGCCTCTCTTTCAATCTGACACAGAAGCAGTGACCGCACAACTTCCAGTATTATTTGACCTTCTTCCTGCTTTTCCGTTTCTCAAAGATGTAAATGGTGCGTTTGTGGTGAGCCCGCTCATCAACAACCTGGTATCAAAGTTTCCCCTTCAAGCTACTCCGAAAATTCCTCAGGTATTTTTGGGAGGAGGAGGCACACAAACCATTGCAGGTTTCACTCCCTCAACTTCATGGAAAGAAGATGGCGATGGTGTGGTTCTTACAAAAAGCCACCTCAACTCACTATCTCCCGCACCTATCCAAAATCATGGAGAAATAATCTATTCGAAAGAAAGTATCAAGACAATTCTGTCTAAACTATCAATTCAGGTGGCCGACTCTGCAATTCAATCCGGTAGTGCAACAACTATCTTTCCTGCAATTCTTGCATTCATTCAATCGCCTGCGACTATACAAATTGAGAAGGGGGCGATGATATCAAAAGAAAATAGCGGTATGATATGGCTCCAAAATGCAGCGAACGGGCAGTATACCCTGAGGGTTTCAGGAACCGCAACGGGTGAATATATAGTAAGTATCTGGCTTATAGGTGCGACTGATGACAAGTGGATTCAGTTTAAAAAACAAACAGTAAATGGCAAACAAGATCTCTACATGATTATATTTGACGCCACAACCGGAGGATCTGCAGGAGAATTTATACCTCCAAGCCCCACGACAGTTCCAACGATAATCCCCTCGCCCACAAAAAAAGTTCAACCCACTCAAAAACCCCAGCCAACAGTAACACCCATAAAACACGAGTCCAAACATGAAAAACATCTCAGACTATTACTTGAATTATTATGGAAGCTTATGCACCACAAGAAGCCTATTTCAGCAAGATGATTCCGATGATGAGAAGAATCATACTGAAGAGTTTTGGAATCATGCGCTTTTTCTCATTCATCATCAATATCCCCCAGAGAATGGTTATTGGGATTTCTAGTTGACTAGCAAGTGTTACGAGCGATATGGGACCATTTGCTAAATATGCAGCATAAATAGAGTAGGCCGAAACACCATATAAGCACCCCGCTACAAACTGCAAACCCACAGTTCTAGCACTTGGAAGCCTCGCTCCTTCAATAAGCCGAGTAAACGCTAAAGGCAACATAAATGCGACTGTGAGGAGATACACTAAGAATGTATACATAATAGCAGTAAACTGTGAAATCACTGCCTTATCAAACACTGCACCTCCGGCAAACAATACAGAGGTGACCAGTGCATACTTTGCTCCTTTTCCAAATCGAAATTTCCCCCCTTCCCACGACAATATAAACACACTATAGAGTATCACTATTCCTCCAATCACCTGCATCACATTAAACCGCTCACCAAACAACACAATTCCAGCAACAACCACAAAAAGTGTTCTGCTTCTGCTAAGGAGTGCAAACTCCGATACATCAGAATGTTTTAAGCCTTCATAGTAAGTAATAATTCCCATAGCAACAAGTGCTGCAGAACCCACTAAGCCAGATAAAGCCCATAGGTTTGTGGGTACCTTAATGGGACCAAACGTTGCAAACTGGAAGGACATCACAGTCGTAAAGAAAGCAGCAATTATACCGATAAACACAGGTTCAGAATTTTCATCGGACACATATTTACCAATAATTTCACCAACTGCATAGGTTACAGCGCTTATTATTGTGAATGTGAGCCAGTTCATTCTGTTATTCTACTCTTTTTCCACTGCTTAAATCCATACCATGTTGGAGGCAGCAACAAGAGAAGTATCCAAGGCCACCACCAAGGTGATTTTTTCCCTGTCGTGGATGATGATCCCAGTACAGTACCCGTGGGGGTTAGGGATGGAGTTGGTGTGATGGTATTTGCTCCTAACACTTGCTCTGCAAATCCCTGTGCAGGAGTTCCTTCTGCAACACCAGGTGCTCCAGTTATTGCGCCAGTTGATACCTCGTTGCTATTTCCGCTTTGATTTCCAGATGGATCAACAGCTCGTACGATAAAGTAATACGATCCCCCACCTAACCCTTGTACTGTATAGTTTTGAGTATCTCCCACTTTTGCACCATACAGATACGTTCCTGAATTTGTCCCATACCATAAGATGTAATTGTTTGCGCCATCGATTTTATTCCAGCTGAGCGACACAGATCCAACTGATGTGCCATAAATTGAAAGCGTTGGTGCAGTTGGCCCTGTGCGATCGACTGTCAAATCTGCTGAGGCACTTTTATTAAACCCACTTGCATCAAATGCAGTTACCTTGACCTCCCAAACTCCCTCAGTTAAATTATCCACTGTGTATTCGCGAACTCCACCTCCCACACTCACTGTGTAGGTCTTATCGCCACCCGACTTAAGTTTCCATTGAATCTCATATTTATCGATGCCAATTGTTTCAGATTCTGCTGCATCCCACTTCACTTTTGAGGTACTCTCGCTTGTTGGATTTGGAGACACATTCACATTGAGTGGGCCATTTTTTAACTCTGTTTTATTCCACTTGATATTTTTAATTCCCACTTCTGAGTAATTTAAAGCTTTGTCCTGTGCACGATAGTAAAGTACATGAGAGCCCTCAGTCACTGGCTTAAATGGAGCGACATATGTGGTCCAAACGCCAGATTGCGTGTCCCATTGATACTCAATATGATCTGTCAAAATATCATCGGTAGCTGTGAGCGTCACTTCTGGTTGTGTTTTATACCACCCATTTGCAGCGTCCCCCAGCGTCGGATTGATTGCAAGTAACACCTCTGGAATTGTTTTATCAAAAATTACGGTGAGAGTATATGTGTTTTCTATATTTGTAGCATTATCAACTGCATGCGACTTTATGGTGTAACTCCCCTCAACGGGGGAAGTGAGGCCGGCATACTGCCATTCACCATCTCCATATGTTGTTGATAGGAGTATCTCGGTTTCACTAGTTACAAACGAAGTTCCATTGAAATACTGTGTTGTGCCTTTTTGGATAGACACCTTTACTGAGTTTACTCCGCTTCTATCGTCTGTTGCGGCTCCCTGAATTGCTCCTGTCCAATTGTTTGTATAAATAGTGCTTCCCGTTCCAGAGTTTACAGGTGAAGTAATAGTACTCTCAGGATCTATCTTGTCAATTTTTACAGATTCTGTAGCAGTTTGTACCATCTCTTCATTCCCTGCAATGTCCACTGAAAAATATTTAATTGGATAAGTGCCAGTAGAACTTAATGTAACCGAGGTACCTTCAGGTGAACTTGTTGTTGGAGTATCACCGTTAGTAGTAAAGTATGTATGTGCACAGCCAGAGTTTGAATCAGTGCAAGAAAATGTGACCGTTACATCTGAATTTACCCAATTGCTACTTATTACGCTATTTGTCGTACTGGGCGCAGTTTTATCTACATTAACCGTTTGTGCTTCTGAAATAGGCGATTCACTATTCCCTGCATTATCTTCTGAATAATAAGAGACGGTGTGTTTCCCATTAGTTGAGAGTAAGGCTGAAGTACCTACACTATATGCGGCGCCGTCGATTGAATAATATGTTTTCTTACACCCACTTCCCAATACATCAGAACAAGTAAACGTAAGGGTAACGTCTGAAGTGTGCCATAATGAGTCTATTCCACTCACTGTGGTGACTGGGGCAACCAGCGGAGTTGATGTTTCAGAGTAAGGGTTCACCACAATTACGTTTCCCGCATTATCGTGAATATTTTCTACTCCCCATTCCTGCTCTGGGGAAACGTACCACCCAGGATTTGTAAACGTAATAGTTGCCGTTTTTGTGGGACCATCATAAGAAATTGAAACATCTCCTGTTAGGTCGCCGCTTCCGCCAGCCCCGGGCCAGTTATGTAAGAAATAGTTTGCTGCTGTTTCTGCTTCAGTCTGCACCACATTTTCACTAAATACAGCTTGAAAACTTGTCGCGCTTGGCCCCGGTGTTGGAAAAATTAAATCAACTGTTGGCGACACAGTATCCAAAGTCACATTCCAAATAGTACTCCATGCACTTACATTTCCAACAGAATCCATTGCACGAACTTGCCAATACCATGTGCCGTCAGGTGCTCCAGATGAATGAATTGTATTACTCGATAAAATTCCCGAGGTCCAAAGACCTGTTGTCAATACTCCAGAGACCTGTGCAGGATTCATTGATGCATGATATTCATAGGTAATACTTGAGGTGTCTGTTGAGGCATCCCAATTAAAGTCAAAGTTATTTGTAGAGATAGAAGTATTGTGGGGCGTTCCATTTAACGGGACAGAGGGAGCTGTTGTATCAATGGTAAAAGCAGAGAGAGTGAGAATATTACTGAGCACTCCCGATGTTGAAACCTGAATTGTACAGTTTGTATAGGTTCCTTGTGCAAGTGCGGTAAAGGTCACTGTGTTATTTCCAATACCTGCAGATGTTGTTCCGCTTGAACAAGACCCGCCATAAATAATGGTACCTGTTTTTGTTGAACTGAAGGTATAACTTGGAGTTGTATTGTTCGTAGGACTAGAAATAGGAGTTACTTCTACAAGAACTGATGGTGTCGTTCCAATGGCAATATTTTTATTTGCACTGAGCGAATTTGCCGTTCCGGGAACAGGAAGAGTCAGATTTGCATCATGCCCAACTGTATCTTGTATTGTTCCCCATACAAACTGACCCAAATTAAAGAGGTCTAGTGCTGACGTAGATACATAATCAAGGTCAGAATTCATGTCTCCCGACTGTACAGTGTAGTTAAAAGTAAGAGTATTTGTCCCACTCCCTGAGGAATAATAAACATATCTATCAGTTATCCCAGTTTCAAGTCGAAGTACCGCCGCACTAAAAAAGAGAATTGGGTTAACAATCACTGATTCTGAAAAAGTTATGGTTATTGGCAACACCTGACCTACAGCATAACTCCCATCTAGACTTGAGGACGACACACTTGTTACTGATGGTGCAGTTGTATCAATTCCCTCAATTGCATTGGATAATAAATAGGTGGTGTTTAATGCTCCATCAACTGCCTGATAACATACCCTTTTCCCGTTATCAGCTTCTGTATTGAATGTTTTTGAAGTGTAGGGAACAAATGTAAGAGATGAATTGCAGGTATTTATGCCCACTGCGTTGACAAATAATGAGAGCGTTCCTTCGTTTGTTGAGGCAGTAATTGTTTTGCTGAGGGATGGAGTTGTGCTAGGATTTGTAATGGTGATGACGGGGGCTGTGGCATCATAGGTACGGCTCAGTTGAGTTGCTGCACTATTTCCATTTCCAGCTACATCAGTTGCTTTTCCTGATGCTACATTCACAGTTACTATGTTCGCAGTTGGAACTATATTCATGGTATAAATAGACCCGCTTATAGGAGTAAGCGTTCCTGGCGTTGCTCCACTGAGGGTAATATCGGTAGCAATAAATCCAGTAACAACCTCGCTAAATGTAAAGGTTACGGGAATTGGATTCTGGTTTGTAGGATTGGAAGAGGGTGATGAAATAACAACAGTCGGCGCTGTTGTATCAATCCCACCAATGGCATTGGACAAGGAATAAGTTGTATTTGTTGCAGCGTCCACTGCACGATAACACACTTTTTTTCCGTTATCAGCTTCTGTATTGAATGTTTTTGAAGTGTAGGGAACAAATGTAAGAG
>CAYWLV010000012.1:0-29678 GCA_964459595.1 uncultured Gammaproteobacteria bacterium | reverse complement strand
CCTGATTGCTGCCTCCCGTAGGAGTGGGGGCCGTGTCTCAGTCCCCCTCTGGCTGATCATCCTCTCAGATCAGCTACCCGTCATAGGCTTGGTAGGCTTTTACCCCACCAACTACCTGATAGGATACAGGCTCATCCCTTAGCAACCGGTAAAGGCTTTTATCCACCAAAAAGGTGGAACCATGGAAAATTACCCCCGGTTTCCCGGAGCTATGTTCCACTAAGGGGCAGATTCCTGTACATTACTCAGCCGTCCGCCGCTACTTTTCTTTCCTTGCGGATCAAAAAATCGCTCGACTTGCATATCTCAGGCACACCGCTAGCATTCATCCTGAGCCAGGATCAAACTCTTAAAAAAAATTGAGTGGACCGTCGGTCATCGACCGACGTTCCTAACCCGTCTTCTGCACTAAAACAACAACTTTTCAAAGAGCAAAATTCAAAAGAAGCAAGATTCATTGTACCGTGCACATTCTGAATTGTCAAGCGGTGTTGATGCGAATCGTTTTAAGCAGGTCTGGAGAGTTGGCGATTTTTAATAATCCGTAGATGGTGGCCTCACCTGCATGCTCAGGTACCACCACTTCTATCTTTAATTCTTCGGCCATAAACTCACTAAATCCAGGAATGAGAGCAGCCTTACCCGTGAGCACGACCCCATCCTGATAGATATCATTTACAACCTCTGGAGGAGAAAGTTCAATCAGCTCCTTTATGGTGTCGATGATGAGCGTATAAGTGGGAGTGAGAGCTTCTCGAAGCTCACTTGCGCGTATTTTTACCGATTTGGGCAGTCCATTTTCCAATGATTTGCCACGCACGAGTTCTGTCACCTCTTCTCCTCCAAAGCGAAGACACACCATTTTAAGACGTTCACAGGTGACCTCGCCAAGCACGATTCCATGCTTCAAATGTATATAATTGGCTATCACCTTATCCATGTAATCACCAGCCTGTTTGAGTGTTTTTGAAGCGACAATTCCCCCGCCACTTACCACACTTATTTCTGTAATTCCTGCTCCAATATCTACAATCAAGTGGGGCTTGTGGAAAAAAACATTAAGTCCAGCACCGGCAGCAGTTGCCAGGGGTTTGCGAACCATAGATACTGCAGTGCATCCAGATTTTAACAAGGCTTCTTCAACTGCTTTTTGTTCTATTTCGGTGGCGCTCGTTGGCACTGCAGTAATTGCATGAAGGGGAGGCTTAATAAGTAGTTGACGGGTGTAGGGAGCTATTGCTTTCTCAATATAGAATCGTAAAAGTTCCACCTCTGTATCAAAGTCTGAAACAATTCCATTCACGACAGGACGAATAATAGAAAGAAACTCAGGGGTTTTTCCCATGATTTGTTTTGCTTCTGTACCAAAAAATAAGTATTCGCGTACCGGTTGCGTCCGGAGAGCAGTACAGGTGGGCTCTCTCAATATAACCCCTTTCCCCTGTAAGCCCATTTTTGTAGTGTGAGTGCCAAGATCAAAAGCCACCATCAACTGAGTAAATGGCGATATACTCTTCACAAAGTTTCGTATAAAATAGAACATATGAAATCTGAATATTACGAAAAAACAATTACCTACCTCTATTATATCCTTTTTTTCATCCTGCCGTTTGTGGTTTTGCCAAATACCTCTGAACTGTTTGAGTTTAACAAAATGATATTTATATATACTATAGCAACTGCAGTTGCTGGTCTATGGATGCTTCGAAGCTTTCAGGAAAATTCAGTTATTCTCAAAAAAACGCCATTTGATATTCCTCTTGGGATTTTTTTTGTCAGTCAAATTCTCAGTACGCTTTTTTCCATCGATCAACACACTTCTATTTTTGGCTATTACGGCCGCTTTAACGGTGGACTCTTGAGCACATTCACGTATCTATTTCTCTTCTATGCACTTGTATCAAATATTACAACTCAAAGAACACAGGTCATTCGTCGTATTTTTGGTATTTCCATACTATCTTCAGTGCTTGTAGTTCTCTGGGGGCTTCCCGGACGGTTTGACCGCGATCTTTCCTGTTTGCTGTTTACCAGTAAATTTAATAATTCGTGCTGGACAGCACAGTTTAGACCAGCAGAGCGCATGTTTTCTACACTCGGTCAACCCAATTGGTTGGGAGCTTATTTAGGAATCACTTTTTTCTTGAGTCTTTTTTTTATACTCACCGAAGAGAGAAAAAAAATGTATATTCTCGGAATGATTGGTGGAGTGAGCTCGTATCTTGGTTTGCTTCTGAGTAGATCTCGCTCCTCTCTTGCATCCCTTATTCCAGGGATAGTATTGTGTGCCCTTGTATATGCATTTTTTATCCTCAAAAAGAAACATGCTGTTAGTTCAATAAAAAAAACAGTTCTCCTTACAACAATGGGCTTGCTCATTTGTATCACTCTTATCGCTAAAACAGGAATTCCAGAACTAGACTCAGTTCTCACCCTTTCATTTTTAAAACAACCACCTCCTGTTTCTATTGTAAACACAAAGCCGACAACACCCAGTCTCGAAGTGGTAGGTCCGGTCACTGAGTCATTTGATATTCGTAAAATTGTATGGCAAGGTGCTTGGGAGTTGGGAATGCAGTACCCCTTGTTTGGGAGTGGCGTTGAATCGTTTGGCTATGCATACTACTCTGTTCGACCAGTGGCTCACAATCTCACCTCAGAGTGGGACTATCTCTATAACAAAGCTCACAATGAATACTTAAATCTGCTAGCCACCACAGGGTGGTTTGGGGTAGGGTCATATGTCCTCCTCATGCTTTGGACAGTTGCATTCTGCATCACACGCATTAATCAGCTTCAATCTGAGGAAAATGATTTGTTATTTTTATTTTCCGTGGCAGGTGTGTTTCTTTCAATCTGGATTACGAATTTTTTTGGATTTTCTATTACCGTTGTTCAAGTGTATTGGTATTTGATGCTTGGTTTTCTTGTCATGTATAAAAATGATATCCCTGCACATCACTTAAAACATACACAACTCTCACTGTCCCAGGTCGGCATTGTACTGTTATTTGTTCTCTATCTTTTAAACTCAATTGCTACCTACTGGATTGCAGACTATTCGTATGCTCAGTCGGAAACTGCAATTAAAAGCAACAACCCCGGTGCCGCAGCAAATTTACTTCAACGTGCGCTCACCATGAGAAAAGAACACGTTTACGAAGATAAGCTATCGTATGCGCTTGCTCAATATGCCTACACAAAATCAGCGGATAAAGACAAAACAGCATCCAGCCAGATGATCGAAATTGCAGAAAAACTCAATCTTCAATCAATAGCAGAATCTCCTCAAAATGTACTTTACTGGAAAACACGGGTAAAAAATCAGTATATTTTTTATCAAATGAGTTTAGATAAAAAATATTTATTCACTGGACTATCAGCCCTTGATGAAGCGATAAAACTTGCACCAACAGATCCCAAAATCCCCTATTTTTCTGCCACCTACTACACGCTCCTATATGATGATGAGCGCAGTCTCACCCAAAAAGCTCTGTATAAAGACAAGTCCATTGAGGCAATAGATAAAACAATAGCCTTAAAATCAAATTTTGGCGACGCATACTATTTAAAGGTTCAAATGCTCAGAAAATATGGAGAAAAAGAAGAGGCAAATAAACTGCTTGAGTGGTATATCCCACGCTTTGCCCCCAGCGATACTGAACTTAAGAAAGAACTTGGAAAGTAATCTTTAAGGATTTGGAGTGAGCGTTGCGGCATTTGAACTGCCTACATAATAGGTGCAGTATGTGGTGGTGCGAGCAGCATCACATTTTACACCAGTTGTATATCCTGTTTGACTTATTCCAGCGCCTGTGTCTTGAGAATTCTCAATATAAGAATAGAGATAATATGAACTAGATGGCCCTCCGCCAGAGGGTGTTGGTGCAGGAACATACACATATGTATACGCGGTGCTTGGATCTCTTGGCGTCTTTACCATATAAGTTACACTTGTTGAAGAGTTACAATCGTCTGCAGTGCACAGTTTTTTATTGAAGATATCTGTAAACGGTGGATAGGTGTTGTTATCGTCATAATAAAGTTCCAAGACTTTTTGTAATTGGTTTAGATCATTTTTTCGTTGCGAATCTCGTCCTCGCTTGAGTGTGGTTGTAAAGTTGCCTATGAGTAGTATTGCCAAAATTGCTAAAAGTGCCATCGCGAGCAACAGTTCGATTAGGGTAAAAGCTTTTTTATGCATACGTTATATAAAATATACCATATTCACTTACTATACGGCGTATGGCAGAGTTCAGGAGACGCTGCACAGGATTTTTCATAGAGTATGAGGTTATCCAGCGTTTGCTGCAATAAAGGCTGAGTAGGTCGATATGTAGTAATAATATGTTGCACCACTTCCCTTGCCTCATTTCTTTTTTCGGCAAGAAAAAGCAGCCGTGCATATCTCATGTATGCCTCAACATAGTAGTCTTGCACTGTTTGTAAATGGAGTAAATTCTTTTTGCGGGTATCCAGTTTTGGAATATGATATACCTGTTTCCATAGTCTTTTATTCTCTTGAATAAGGAAGGGGAGATCTGCTGTTGCTTCCTGAAGTGTGGGATAAAATTTCCACAAGAGTCCATAGGGCATCCACATGCCATACGGCATCGGTGAGTCTAAATATACACCGCTTGCCACATTGAGTTTGTAAAATTCTTGTAAATCATCCTTTTTGTTAAACGACTGAGGATAATGCAAATCCGGATTACGCTTTTTAAACGCTTCAATATAAAATGGTTGTTGCATAAAGGTAAGCTGAAAAAAACGAGCACGTGTAGGGATTTTTGCCTCATAATAATGATACAAAGTTGCGAAGTTTGCATTGTCATGTCCCGCAAAGAAAATGCCACCACTTGGAATAGTATGAATGATATCTTTGCCCAATCTATCAAAATCTTGCCCTTTTCTGATATAGGATATTGCGGGCCAGTTGGTGAGAGCAAGAGTCACACCATACATTCCAAGTATGAGAAAAAGAAGTATAAAAGCAAATGAGTGAAATCGTTGATTCTGGGATTTGAACCGAATAAAGCGAATACATATCGTTACAAAACTATCAAACCCAACTGCAAAATAAACGATAAGCACTGCATAATAGGAAATGAGAAACCGCTCATACATGGCAAGGGTGAAAGAGCCTGTGAGTACAAAGTTGGTATAGAACAAAAATAACATATGGACTCCAGCTGAAATGGCAAGGAATCGAAAGAACCTCTTTTGAGTATGCTTTATCGAAGCTATGATTCCCCACACGATAAATATAATTCCCCCCACACGAAAATCTTGTAACACCAATACAAATGAGGAAAATAAATCATACAGTTGATTTTGTATATTCCATTTGGCTCCACCATAGGCAGTAAAAGTACCATAAGCGGCTCGAGTAATGAGCCGCCAAAATCCGTATAAAGTTGCTCCATTCTCCCACTGGATAGGTGGTTGATTTAAACCTGCAAGTGGAACATAGAGGTAGAATAGAGCTCCCCCCATGATAAGCAATATACATTTAATTAAGTTTATCCGTTTGTAATTACCACCAACAAGGGCAATCCACCCAGGGATGAACAATACAAAAATATGATGATGAGAAATACTCAGCCCGATACAAAACGCAGCTATATACAGAGCGGGAGATGCATTGTCTTGCACACCAACGAGGAGGAGAAGAGTTATTCCTATTACCAAAAACGTATTGAGCGCAAACACCTCAGGTACGAGTGCATACTCCCATACAGGAAAGAGCACGAGAAAAATAAGTGAAGATAGAAAGGCAATTCCCCTTCGAACTCCAATCCGACAAAAGATTTTAAATAAAAATAAAGCGGTAAATGCGCTTGGAATTGACGAAAGCAACGCAGTTCGCCAGGGAATTGTGCCAAACGGAATGAGGCGTGTAATACAGTTTGCAAGAAATGTGTAGAGAGGATATCCAGGTGGATGCGGAATGCTCCAGGTGTGTGCGACTGCTGAAAATTCAGCACTATCCCCCCCATAAATGTATTGGGAAGAAAGATATGATAATAAAACAGCAATGAAACTGTAAGTAAAAAATAGCATTGTGAGTTGATTATAACAAAAACCCCCCGCTTAAAACGCGGGGGGGAAAGTGTCAAGAATTAAAAACGATATCATCGAACACACCAATAACATGCAGCGCCTGCATTATTGGTTCCTGGTGTTCCTGTGCCATCATAACACGTTGTATCTTCGGTCATTGTGGCGGTAACTGCTCCAGCTATAGGAACAAACTTTGCATTTGCATCTGCTTTAAAAGCTTTTGCGCTTGGTGCAAAACAAACATACGATCGTGTTTGATCAGCAATTACAAAGATTTTGTTAAGTTGTTCTTTTGCCAAACTCATGAAGTCCGTTTTAAGCTCACCCGTGTTTACTACATCAACGATTGCATCATATGCAGACTGCCCAGCTGTTGTGCCAACTGTTCCCCAGTCTATAAAACCCGTGTAAGGCATTGCACCAGCTTTGACTGAGGCATAGCGAGTAAATGATGACGAGATTTCGGCTACTGTGTTACGTACTCCGGTGTCGGTACCTTTCTTAATCTGTTCAAGCGGATCAAGTGCGGCTAATAGAGCTACAGCAAGTGCTCCCAATAGCGCAATAACGATAAGGAGTTCTATAAGCGTAAAACCTCGTTTATTTTTCATATACTATTACTATACGATTAACCTTCACACATTGTCAAGGGGCATTTGCCTCATATATGTTTAGAAGTGAGAAGTAAGAAGGAAGAATTAAGAATTACACTTGTTTTTTCTGACTTTTAAATTCTGTCTTCTTTCTTCTACTTAAACGATGTAGTGAGATTATAAATCGGGGTAATCACTGATATCACTAAAAATCCTACACCAATCCCCAACAGTACGAGAATGAGTGGTTCAATAAGAGTCGTCACTGTTTTAACGGAATTTTCCGATTCAAGATCGAAATAATGTGAAATGCGCATCATGGTATCATCCAAATTTCCCGTTTGCTCTCCTACAGTCACCATTTGTACAAGTATAGGAGGAAATATATTTTCATTATTAAATGCGTTTCCAAGAGATACACCTCGCTCCACTTCTTTTGTGATATGGACAAATGCATTTCGATAGACCACATTTTCAGTTGTGTCTGAAATAATAGCAAGAGTGTCCAAAATAGAAACGCCAGCGCCAATGAGAATGGAAAGTGTTCGGGTGGAATCAACGAGTGAGGAAATACTAATTATTTTTCCAAAAATAGGAAGGCGAAGGAGCGTTGAGTCCAAAAGGAGCTTGCCAGGGGGCGTTTTAATAAAACGATTAAAACTTCCGATTGCAAAAAAAACAGCTATAAGCACGAGAGGCCAAAACTGCGCTAAAAATGAAGAAATTACAATCAATACTTGCGTTGTGACGGGCAGATCGATATTAAAGTCCTTATATAGATTAAGTAATTTGGGAATAACAAATGTCACCATAATGAACATTATGGAGATCATGCCAACAAGCACTACTACTGGATAAGTGAGCGCTCCTTTTATTTTACTTTGAAACTCTCGCTGTTTCTCAAGATTGTCTGCAAGTTTGAGTAGAATCTCACTCATTTTTCCAGATACTTCGCCAGATTTCACTAATGCAATATATATGTTGGGAAAATGTTCTGGATATTTTTGGAGTGCACGAGAAAATGTGCTTCCGGAGAGAATATCTTTTTGAATGCTTTGCACCACTTGTACCATTGCTTCTTTTGTTATTTGTTTTTCAAGAATTCCAAAACAGTCGACTAGGGTGAGCCCTGCATTCAACATGATGGCAAGTTGACGGGTAAACTCAACGATATCTACAAAAGTAACCTTATCAAAGATCGCATTAAACTGAGGGAAGAGTGGTTTATCTGGTGTAATCGAAATTGGAGTATATGCATTTTTTCTGAGATAGTTCAGCACCTCAGCTTCGGATGCTGCGTCAATGTCTTTCGTTACCACGACATCGTTTTTTAGTGCTTTAAAGAAAAACTTCATACGGGTGGTATTATCGAATGAGATGGGTTATCACATTCTTACGAACGGCATATGAATATGCTGTTTCTTTTGTAATTTTTCCTGCGGTATAGAGTTTTTCTAGATATTTTTCAAGCAATATCATTCCTATCTGCTCACTGGTTTCAATCACGTTATCCAACTGAAACACTTTCCCATCTCGAATAAGAGGCGCCACAGAAGAACCGTTTAAGAGTATTTCTATTGCGGGAATTCGGGAGTTGCCATCTGAGGTGGGCAAGAGTCGCTGAGCCACAACTGCAATGAGTGAGTTTGCAAGTGAGCTTTTTATTTGATTTTGCTGATGAGCTGGAAACACATCTATAATTCTGTTTATTGCTTCGGTTGCGGATCCTGTGTGAAGAGTTGAAAACACCAAATGCCCAGTTTCTGCCACAGTAAGCACCGACTGGATAGTTTCATAATCTCGCATCTCCCCCACAAGCACAATATCTGGATCTTCACGCAGTACAGACTTTAACGCTCCAGACCACGATAGAGTATCCTGCCCCACCTCACGCTGAGACACCACAGACCGTGCTTTCGGGTAAATAAATTCAATGGGGTCTTCAATAGTGATGATATGTTCAGACTCTTTTGTGTTAAAGTCGTTGATGATTGCCGCAAGCGATGTAGACTTCCCTTCTCCCGTTGGGCCGGTAAACAAAATAAGACCTTGTTTATATTTTGTAAAGGTATTAAATATTTCGGGGAGATTTAACTCTTCAATTGTCTTAATGGTAGATGGGATAAGACGAAATGATGCTGCCGTTGAGCCTTTCGCTTGATAGAGGTTTACGCGAAAACGGACCTCTTCAAATGGATAACTAAAATCGATTTCCTTATTTTCAGCAAATAGTTGTTGTTGAAACTTATTCAATAGAGTTCGGGGCATGGTGTTTACATCTTCTTGAGTTGCTATTCCAGAATCCCGAACATAAAGAATCCGACTGTTAATACGTAGTGCCGGATAAAATCCCTCTACAATGTGAAGATCTGATGCATTTTTTGTTGATGCCTCTTTTAATAGTGCTTGTAAATTAAACATAGATTAAACTTCTGCAACTCGTAATATTTCCTCAATAGTTGTGATGCCTTCAAGAACTTTTAAATATCCATCCTGCTTCATGGTGATGAGATCTTCACTTTTTGCCTGCTCCTCAATTTCTTTCGCTGATGACTCTTTGAGAATCATCTTGTTGATAGCAGGAGTAATGCGAAGCACCTCAAAAATAGCAATTCGCCCAAGATACCCCGTAAAATCGCATTCTTGGCACCCTTTGCCACGGGCAATTTTCATTGGCTCACCCTTTGCATAAGAAGAAGGAAGAACACTTCCCAGTACTTGTTTTATATTATCCTGAATTTCTGCAGGAGGAACATAGAGTTCTTTGCAGTTGTCGCATATTCTTCTCGTAATACGCTGAGCGAGAGAAGCGTTTAGCACCGATGAGATAAGAAATGGCTCCCCTCCCAAATCAATAAGACGTGGGATAGCAGTGGCTGCATCATTGGTATGAAGGGTTGAGAACACTAAATGTCCTGTAAGCGCAGCTTGTATTGCAAGCTGTGTTGTTTCAGTATCTCGAATTTCTCCAACCAGAATTATGTTTGGATCTTGTCGCAAAAAAGAGCGAAGTCCCGTTGCAAATGTGAGTCCTGCTTGCGGGTTTATCTGTACTTGGTTTATCCCTTCTATCTGATACTCCACTGGATCTTCAAGGGTGACAATGTTGACAGAAGGTTTATTCAATTTTGTTAATATGGAGTAGAGCGTGGTTGTTTTTCCAGATCCGGTTGGTCCAGTTACCAACACAATTCCATAGGGTTTTGCGATTGCCTCATTTAAATCTTTAAACTGTACCCCTCGAAGTCCCAAATCTGCAAGCGCTGGAAGCCCCCCCGTTTTTTTAAGAAGTCTCATAACGATTTTTTCACCATGAACCGTGGGGAGTGTGGATACGCGCAAATCCACTTCTTGCTCTCCCACTTTAAAACTAAAACGACCATCTTGTGGAATGCGTCGTTCGTCTATTTTCATCTGAGATAAAATTTTGATGCGCGATATAAGTGAGTCATGAATGGTACGGGGAAGCGTGAGTTTTTCCTGCAAAATACCATCAATTCTATAGCGAACTCTCGTTTTATCTTCTTCTGGTTCAATATGAACGTCTGAGGCACGTCCCTTTACCGCAAACTCAAGAATGGTATCGACTATTTTAGCGATTGGAGCTTCCTTCACCACAGTTGTTTCACTGAGTTTATCGGTGTGGTTTGTTTTATTGCGCCCAACCTCCTCAAGTGCTTCTTTCACCTCCGGGCTAAGCCCTTTGGTATAAACTGCATTTATCGCTTTTTCAATATCTTCTGCATAGGCAAGTGAAAATCGGATTTTTTTACCTGTTTTTCTTTCTAAAAAATCAAGAAGACTAATATTGAGAGGATCGGCACTCGCCACCGAAACTACCTCAGACTTTGAGTCGTATTCATAGGGGATGATAGTGTATCGGCGCGCCACTGATTCAGACACAAAGTTGAGAGCCTGAGGATTTGCAGATGTCACAGAAATATCCACAAATGGCACCTGGAGAAACTCAGCCTGTATTTTAAGAATGTCTTCTTTTTTTATATTTCCCTGGTTAAGGAGATACTCATATATTGGACTACTCTGATGCAAAGAATCTACTTCAAGCTGCTCCGCTTCCACTTCGGTGAGCACTTTGTGCTCCACAAGTTTGAGCAGAAATGATTTAGGGGTAATATACATATCTATCATTAACTATAGTTGGAAATTTGATAGAATGCAAATATCGTGATACCACAAATTCAAATCATCAGTCCCACCGCTTCTCTTGAAGACTTGGTGGCTGCATGTGCCCTCAAATATCATATTTCACCCTCGCATCGCATAATTATCCAACCTGAAAATGATGAACTCACGGTGGAGCAAATTCATCTGATGCAACGTGACATTCAGGTGAGCTTTTCACAGACCGTATTGGTTGCGCTCTGTGGCGTCGACAACTCGAGCGCCGAGGTACAAAACGCACTGCTCAAAAGTCTCGAAGAAGACTCTTCTCGTATTTTATTTTTATTATTAGTAACTCAGCCAAGTCGTCTCCTCACCACAATTCGATCTCGCTGTAGCATCCTTGACATGCCCTCTCTCCCTCATCGAAATCAAGCTCAGCCACTTGACTCAGAAGTATTTTCATGGAAACTCAATACTGCTGCATCGAAAGAAGAGGCGCTCAATCGAATAGATACCTATCTAGAAAACAACCCACCACATAATCTAAAAACCCTCTCGCATATTCTTTCTATTCGTAAACTCCTAATGGATAATAATATGAATCCAGTACTCGCTCTTGATTCAATATTGATTTTCCTCACAAAAACCGGTACGATGAAACTATCATGAAGAATAATCATTCATTTACCCTAATTGAACTGCTGGTGGTGATTGCAGTACTTGCCGGTATGATGGCTCTTCTTGTTCCAAACTTTATGTCGGTTCGCGAAAAGTCTCGTGATATGCGTCGAAAAAACGACTTAAAAGCAATCCAAAAAGCTCTTGAACTGTATTCTCAAAATCAAAATCTTCGTGTATATCCCACTGCACTTCCTACATCGTGTCAGTCTCTTACAGACTCAAATGGAACAGTTTACATGCAAAAACTTCCTCTCGACCCCCTGGTCTCCTGTTCCAATATCACCTCAAAATACTACTATGTATTTCCCACACCAGGGCAGTATTTCAATTATGTTCTTGGAGCGTGTTTGGAAAATCGCAACGATCCCGACGCTGTCACCTGCCCAGCAGGTTTTAATTCAAACTCTCAAGTACAAGCTGGTTATTCATGCAATACAGCAAAATGTTATTTATTAACCGAACCGTAATGATGAAAAAAAACTCTGGTTTCACTCTTCTTGAGATGCTTATAGTTTTAGGAATTATTGCTGTAATTCTCTCTGTGCTTTCGGTTTCGTTTGCTACAACTCAAAAAAAATCGAGAGATGCCAAGCGAAAAGGTGACTTAAAATCACTTCAAAGCGGTCTGGAACAATATTACTCCACATGCAATTATTCATATCCAGCAAGTTTGGGCACCTCAGTAGCCTGCGGGTCAACTCCTGCTGTCATTTCCTCCATTCCTGCAGACCCACGAACGGGAGCAACGCCAGTTTATACTCCTACTGGTACTGAAGGTTTTTCAATCTGCACCACACTTGAATCTGAGACACCTGCAAGTTATTGTCTCTATAGTCAACAATGAAAAAAAAAGGTTTTACTCTTGTAGAAATTTTAGTTGTCGTTACCATAATATCGCTTCTTGCATCGATTGCGGCAATTTCGTATTCACGCTTTATCAAACAAAGTCGTGATTCACGAAGAAAAACAGATATTGAGCAAATTCGTGCCGCAATAGAGCTATACCGCAACTTTAAAAGTGCATACCCCTCTGCGCTCACTTTTGACGGTACCGGAGAAGTGTCCGATGCAGGAGTTGTATATATGAGTAGGGTTCCTTCAGATCCGCTTTCAGCGAGCGATACAAACAACACCTACTATTATGCAAGTAGTGGTACTTTCCAAGACTACACAATCTGTGCATATCTTGAAGGAGGAGAGACAACAAGTATCACAGCAAGCTGCGGATCCGTTAATTGTAATTATTGTATGGGTCCCTATGGACAGAAATAGAAAAAGCTTCACCTTCATCGAGATACTTTTAGTCACCTCAATCATCATTATTTTGTCAGGCACATCACTTGCTTTTTTTTCTATTTATCGTGATGACAGGATTTTGAGTAAACAAGTTCAGCTTTTTTCAACGGTTCTTGAACTTGCAAAGTCGAAAGCGAGTGCTGGTGATACCTCTCAATGTGCAAATAGTACGCTTGCCCACATATCAGGATACTCAGTACAGGTCGATTCGAGTGTTCTTTCGCTCATCCCAGGATGCGACACCATTCCTACGCCGCAATCATTTCCAATTCCAACAAGTATTCATTACACTCCCTCATCATTCACCCTTCAGTTTGATTCGCACAACTATCAAGGATCCACACAGCAATATATTTTGAAAAGCACAACAGACGATACTCATTGTAAATATGTTCAGATAGATGTGAGCGGTCTTATTACCAATGGCGACATAACCTGTCCATGAGAAAAGCATTCTCTCTCATAGAGGTACTTGTCTTTATCACTATTCTTGCTATTTTTTTAGTAACAGCGGCAGCAATTATTACGATATCTCTTAAGCAAAACACGACCAAAATTCACATGCTCAAAGCAACACACTACAATCAGCAGCTGCTTGACTGGCTTAGGAGCGAGCGCGAGCAAGACTGGTCTGCCTTTGCCGCTCACGCTGATTCATATGGAAAAACATATTGTTTCACGGACACGGTACCATCATGGAGCATTGCCTCCTGTGGGTATGCGCTTGAGGGGCTGTTTAAGCGAACGGTAGTTGTCACCTCCACCGGCACCCCTCCAACACAAGTTGAGATTGCAATTCAAACCGACTGGGAAGAGGCCGGAGGAATCCTTAATGCAAAGTTACATTCAGTTTTCACTTTATGGGAATAGCAAAACGTCGCTCATTCACTCTTATTGAACTCATTGTGGCTGTGGGAGTGATTGGTATTGTTCTCCCCACGGTATTTAATATTTTTTTTATAATTATTCGTCAACAACTCGTTCTTGTGGCATACCAAACAATGAAGCAACAAGGAGATTCTGCTGAGAGAAATATCCGCACTATCATACAAGAGCGCGCACTTCGTGTCACCGATAACACATACACAACACTCGATGAGTGTCCACCACTTACCACCCCTACTCCCACATTTTCCCCCGTGCTCTATATGCGCGATCATGAATTACGCAGAATTAAACTATATGGCCTCACTCCCGCACCAACATCGTTTCAAGTGATAGCCTCAGATTCGGCATCCACTGACGGCTCAGGGGTTACGCAATATCAGCTCACTTCACAAGATGTTGTCCTTACTGATATTGGCTTTTCTTGTTACCGGACAAGCGAGTTTAATCCCGCTATTGTTAATGCGCAGTTTACCATTCATAAATCAACTGCTTTTAAGGAAATTTCACTCCCCTACTCGTTTCGAGTTAAGATGAGGTACTAATCCTTCGTGTCTTCTTGACTTTCACCTCATTTTATCGAATACTGTATATATATGTCAGATTCTGCATTTAGTATTGATATTGGTGAAAAATATACGCGTGTAGCAGACGCCACCTTAAAAAATAAAAAAATTGAACTTTCTTCATTGGGTGAAGAGCTTTCCATAGTTCATTATTTTAGTGATGAAACAGAAAAAACAATGGAATTGCAAGCTGAAGTCCTCAATAAGGCTAGTCGAGATTTGAAGATCACGAAAAAAAATGCGCATGTGGTAATTCCCGACTCATTTTGTTATGCCCAGGTGATGGAGTTTTCTCGTCTCAATCAGAAGGAGCTCCTTTCAGCAGTGCGCTATCAGGCAGATCAGTTCATTCCACTCCCCATTGAGGAAGTTATCTTTGATCTTGAGGTGGTTAAAGAAAATTCAGTTACAAAAAAAAATACTATTCTTGTCGTTGCCTCACCTAAGAAATTGGTGGAACGTGTCGAAAAAACAATTGAACTTGCAGGGTTCATCCCTGAATCTCTTGAAAGCGAGTTGAGCGCAATCACACGCACCTTTTCCGATCTCACCACCTACGCTGAAGCGCAACCCTCATCCTACTTAATCGTGAACTTTAGCTTTTCCACTACAAGTATTTATCTCATCACTATGCCGGGAGGCGTGCTTTCAGAGCTTCGCATTGTCAAAACGGGGTTTGATCTATTTATTAAAGAACTCAAGTTTAATCTTGAGCTGCAAGACTCAAAAGCCATGGAGTTATTGGAAAGTGTTGGTTTTGAAAAAAATGGGACATACGATCTTGCCTCCTTTGCCGGTCCACTGCTTCGGGAAATGGTGAGCGAAATATCAAAATTTATAGTGATTGCGAAAGATAAATACGCTCTTCCTGTGAAAAAGGTATTTGTCTGTAATCTTGATTGGAGATTGCACGCATTTGATAAAAAACTAAGTGAACTCCTCATGTTGCCGGTGGAAAGTTTATTAATGCGCGACATCCTCGTGAACAATCCAATCTCTCAATCGTATTCCACAAAAATGTCATCATTTATACCTAGCATCAGTGCAAACATACGGTAATGAAAAATAGAATAAATCTTTTTAAGCGGAAACCCCAACAAGACTTTATTAGCGTAAACGCTCCCCGCTTTAAATCATATCTCACCGGGGGAGGTCTCATTTTATTTGTTATTTTTTTGTATCTGGTGAGCCAGCTTATGAAGTTGAATTCCAACCAGGAAGCACTTCTTAAAAAAAAGGAAACTTATCTCAAGTACCTTCTTGACGAAAAAGATATCGAAGCAAACATGCGTTACTTTAAAAGCAAACAAACACAAGTAAATACATTTCTCAAAGATGATGCTCACTTTCTCCCGTATTACGAAGTGCTTAAAAACTCACTCGAAGAAACGAAAGATAGAGCAATATTGGAAACCATCGATATAGATAAAGATAGAAATACTCGCTTTATTGTGCGGTTTAACAATTCTGAAGATATGCTATTGTTTCTTCGCTACATTGAAGCTGAGGAGTTTTTGAAAAATTTTGTTTCCCTCTCACTCCAAAGCTTTAACCTAAATCAACAACAAGCAAAAAATACGCGATTTCAGCTCGAATTACGAGGTGTATTTAAAGAACTTAAATCAAAATGATACTTCCAATTCGTATATATAAAATTCGGCGGATACTCTCAGATCAACGCGCATTCTTTATCTCATTTATTATGTTTATTCTACTTCTTGGCATAGTGTTTATTGCGTATGCACGGTTTAACACTCAAACAAAAGAAGTAGAACTCATGACAAATGAAGCAGCCATGCTGAAGACGCGCTTTGACACACTCAAATACAATAAATCTCTCACAGAAGATCAGATTAAAGAATATAACAAGCTCCTTGCCAGTCTTGTTCCTGAAACCGAAGACTTTTTTTCCATCATTTATGCAATAGAAGAGGTGAGTAAATCTTCTCAGTTTAATATCACAGACTATACAATCGATGTGGGGAAATCCAATGCCGAAAGACTTACGCTGAGTGTTGAGGGTAAGGGTGATACAAACTCCTTTCTCGCATTTTTGAAAGACTACCAGTTTGCAGGAGGGCGATTAATTACTATAGATAAAATCCAGTATGGAGGCTTAACTGTGGGCAATACACGAATTGCACTCAACTTTTATAGCAAACGTTTTGCGTTTAACGAAACAGTGCAAGTACCACAGCTTTCGATTGAGGAGATTGCAAAACTTGAGGCGATACGGCAAAAAGTAAAGTTGCAGTTTAGCTCAACGGGGTATCAGTCAGTGAGTACAGAGTATGAGTTGAAAAAAAATCCGTTTGAGAAAGAATAATTCTAGAAGAAAGAAGTTAGAAGAAAGAATATAGAATTAAGAACAGTAACATACGAATAATAAGTTAGGTACAATTAAAGCCCAGGTTTTATTCTGACTTCTGACTTCTGTCTTCTGACTTCTCAACTTTGCGATTTTTAAGGAGTTTTCGCATACCCTCAGATACTTGAGCGCCTTTTTTAAGCCACTCATTGAGCTTGGTATCGTCGATTGTAAGAGTTGTAGGCTCTGTGTGAGGATTGTATGTACCCACTTTTGCAAGGTAGGATCCATCACGTTTCTTTCGTTTATCTAATACAACGATTCTGTATGTAGGATATCCTCGTTTACCGAATTTCATGAGTCTGATTGTTGCTGACATATTTAGATATTATAACTATTTTTCTTCAAAAATTCCAGTGCATTTTTTGCGGCCTGTTCTTCTGCTTCTTTTTTTGAGGTTCCCTTGCCCACACCGAGCGATTTGGCTCCATACGATACCGTCATAATAAATTCCTTTTTATGCTCAGGACCGGTCTCCGTAGATACAGTATAGGTAGGGAGCGATTTATGTGTTGCCTGAATAAGTTCTTGGAGACGGCTCTTGGGGGATAGATAGAGCTTATTTTGCACCACAAAGTCTAGCTTGTCTGTAAAAAGCCATGTCAGAATAAAGCTATACGCTTTTTCAAATCCCTGATCGAGAAAAAGTGCGGCAATGAACGCCTCAAATGAATCTGCTAATATGTTTTTATTTTCTCTTCCACCATTTAGCTCCTCTCCTTTAGAGAGAAAAATGAGAGTGCCGAAGTTAAGTTTTATTGCAGCCTCTGCTAAGCTCTCTGTGCGCACCACAGATGCTTTAATATCGGTGTATGTTCCCTCGTCTAGGTTTGGGAAGTGCTTAAACAAATAAATTGAAGTTGCTAGAGACAGCACGCTATCCCCTAAAAATTCAAGTTTTTCGTTGGACATGAGCTTTTTGTCCTTATGTTCGTTCAAGTAAGAACGATGCACAAACGCATTAAACAGAAGATCTTCATTGAGAAATGAAATCTTTGTTGCTTTTGAAATAGCCTCTTTCAGTTGGATCATTGGGGAATAAGTTTGCCGAGCACGCCATTTATAAAGGTGTACGATTTCTCACCACCAAGGTCTTTTGCAAGTTCTACGGCTTCATTTATCACTACTTTTGCAGGTTCTTGAGGTGCGATACTGAGCTCATAAATTGCAAGTCTGAGGATAGCAAGATCGATTTTTGAGAGTCTATCAATGGGAAACTTTGGAGCAAATTCTACTATTTTTGCATCAATTTCTGCAATGCAAGGCACAATTTCATCAAACAGTTCGCTTTTATGAGGTGCAGTGAATGTAGGACGTACAAATGAGTATGCAAATAGGTTTTCTACTGCCTCAATTCGCCTCGTGTGACGGGCATCGGTAGCCATAAATTATTTGTTGCAATATTTGCAGATTCTGTGGGGAAGCTTGTTCTTGCCACAGTTTTTGCATACGATAAGAGAAGACAGTGATACTTCATTTGAAGCATTTCGTCTTCCAACTCGTGCAGTGGAGTGTTTTCGTTTTGGTAGTGGTGTCATAGTGAAAGTAATTATAACAGGTGAACTAATCCTTCGCAATCGCATCAACATTATACTTTTCCAGCCTACTCTTCAAAAGGGGAGACTGTACATGAGGGTCAATTTTCAAATAGTCTTGTACTGCCTTTTGGGTTTTTTGAATAAGTCGACTATCAGAAAAAGATGCAAATTTCATATCCATAAAACCACTCTGCTCTATCCCAAATATATTTCCAGGCCCTCGTTCTTTCATATCATATTCAGCTAAACGCATTCCGTCCAAGGTGGATGCAAAAAATGAAAGTCTACTGGTGGCAGTTGGAGATGAAGCAAATAAAAGACAGTGGCTTTGTGCGCTTCCTCGCCCCACCCGTCCTCGAAGTTGGTGAAGTTGAGATAGCCCAAATCGCTCCGCTCCTTCAATTATCATTATCGATGCATTAGGAATATCAATGCCCACCTCAACTACTGAAGTGGTAACAAGAATATCTATCTTTTGTCTTCTAAATTCTTCTAGTATTGTATTCTTTTCAACAGGCTTCATTTTTCCATGGAGCAAACCAAGTTGAAGTCCTATAAACTCCTTTTTTAAGAGCTCAAACTCAGTTGTAGCCGCCTTAACGCTGGAAAGTGTTTCAGTATCGCTTTCCTCAACAAGTGGACATATTACAAATACTTGAATTTTGTCTATTTTAATCTCTTTTTTAATCCATTTATAGGCATCCTTTCTTTTTGACTGCATCACAACATAGGTTTTTATTGGTTTGCGCCCAGACGGCATCGTTGATAACACACTCATATCAAGCTCCCCAAAAGCAGTGAGCGCCACTGTTCGTGGAATGGGGGTGGCTGTCATAGTGAGTAAGTGTGGAGAACTTCCTTTTAACTTTAGAATCGCTCTTTGTTTCACTCCAAACCGATGCTGTTCATCAATTATCACAAGCGCCACATGAGGAACTTCAACTGGAGATGAAAGAAGTGCATGTGTGCCAATCACAATATCAAATGTTCCCGTTTTTAACTCTTTTTTGCTTCCTGTTTGCACACCAACCGTTACCCCGAGAGGGTTCAGGAACTTTTTAAAGGTCTCGGCATGTTGAAGAGCTAGAATTTCTGTTGGAGCCATGTAGAGGGTCCGTTTTCCCGAAAGATACGTTAGGTATGCAGCCAACACTGCTACCACAGTCTTTCCACTTCCTACATCTCCCTGTAAAAAACGATTCATCGGTTGTTTTTTAATGAGATCCGCAACAATGTCAGAATATGCGGTATGTTGGTCTGAGGTGAGTTGAAACGGAAGCGACGCAATGAGTGATAAAACCTTCTTTTCTTGGATTTTTGTATATGTAAGTAACTCAGTTACCTCATTATCTTGCCAATTTTTTTTAATAAGTGCAGTTGAAAGCTGTAAAAGAAATAGTTCTTCAAATGCAAGTCGCTCTTTTGCCCAAGCTAGATGTTCCATTTTGAAAGGTCGATGAAGTGTTTGAAGTGCTGTGGCTAGCGGTTGGAGATTATTTTCCTTCACAACAGAAAGAGGGAGTGATTCCTGAATAGATGCAGCAAGCGGTAAAATTCCCATGATTTTTTCACGAAGAAGCCTGCTTGATAAGCCTTTTGCTTCACTGTAAACTGGCAATATTCGTCCTGTTTGCATTCCCTCACCGGTGCCACTGAGCGGTTCAAACGTTTCCGGTTGCAAACTTATTGCAGCACCAAACTGTTTTACCGTACCAGCAAATGCATAGGCCACTCCGCGTTTTATTTGAGTTAAGAGATATGGCTGATTAAAAAAAGTGAGCGCTGTTTTGCCCGTCGCATCTTCTATTGTTACCTTCTGAAGAGAAATATGTGAGCGGGTTTTTATCACAGCAATTCCCATAACGGTGCCCTGCACCGTCACCTTCTTATCTAAAAAGTTCTTTATATAAGCAATCTTTACTATTTGAGAGAAATCTTCATATCTGTTGGGGGGATATTTCAGCAAGTCTTCATAGGTATTAATTCCCACCAAACGCATTCTTTTTTTAGTGAGTCCGCTGGTATGAGGAAGGAGGCCAATTGATGTATCGAGCATTCTCCTATTATCTCATCTCAAAAAGAGAGGGGCAAGGGATGTAAGGATGAGAAGAACTGAAGAGATGAGAATAATTACTTTCCACACTCCCTCTTTGGTGAGTTTAAACTTCTTTTTCTTTTCTGGTTTATACTCTTTATGTATATGATGTGCCATGGTGAAAATATAACATCCTTGAATTAAATAATCAAATGATCTGAATATTCAATAAAATAAAAATAAAGTAGCTCTGATTAATCGATTAAACAGAGTAACTTTGCAATTGGTCAAATTCATCAAAAAAAGGTATAATGACTGTATGATTTCACGTCGATTACGAGCACAGCTGAGACACACCCCTTTTTCATTTAAAGCACTACTTAAGGATAAACAAAAACTCCAACAGTATGTGTTAATAGGAGTAGGCGGGCTGATTGCTTTTTGTTTTCTGTTTACCTTAATTCTTTTTGCCTGGTTTTCACGCGACCTCCCTTCTCCCGGTAAACTTTCACAAGTTGAGCAAAATGCCACCGTCTTTTATGATAGAGATGGCAAGGTGCTATTTCAAATGTATAAAGACAAAAATAGACTCCCCATTGCCTTTAAGGATATTGCAGAACATCTGAAAAAAGCCACAATCGCAATAGAAGATAAAGAATTTTACAAACATGGAGGTATTTCAAATGTGGGTATTTTGCGATCGCTGTTTATGCTCATCGTGACACGCAAAGTGTCAGGTGGTGGTTCTACAATCACACAACAACTCATCAAAAATGTACTCCTAGATTCCAGTCAAACGTCTTCTCGTAAACTGAAAGAAATAATTCTCGCTGTGTCGGTTGAAGGAAAATACACGAAAGATCAGATATTGGAAATGTATTTAAATGAAGTCCCCTATGGTGGGAGTTTTTATGGTGTAGGGAGTGCTGCAAAAGGCTATTTTGGAAAAACACCCAATCAGCTCACTCTCCTTGAAAGCGCCTTTATTGCGGGGCTTCCCCAAAGTCCCAGTGTATATTCTCCATTTATTGGCGTAAAAGACGCGTGGAAGGGGCGCACAAAAGATGTGCTTCGAAGGATGAGGGAAGATAAATATATCACCACCACTCAAGAAAAAGCAGCACTTGCACAAATTAATTCATTGAAATTTTCAGAGTCACGTATGAGCATGAACGCTCCCCATTTTGTTTTTTATGTAAAAGATTTGATTGAGAAAGAATATGGTGCAAAAATTCTTGATCAGGGTCTTAAAATCAAAACTACTCTTTCTCTTGATGTACAGCAAAAGGCCGAGAAAATTGTAAAAAAAGAGATTGAGAGCATAAAAAAATATAAGGTGGGTAATGGAGCAGTAGTGGTGCTCGATTCAAGCACAGATGAGATTCTGAGTATGGTGGGTTCATACGACTACAACGATGAAGACTATGGAGCTTTCAATGCTGCAGTCTCACGTCGTCAACCCGGAAGTGCAGTGAAGCCGATCACCTATGCCCTCGCATTTGAAAAAGGATATACTCCCGCCACGATACTCATGGACGTTAAAACAAGTTTCCCCGTGAAGGATCAACCCGATTACACTCCGGTAAACTATGACGGCAAATTCAAAGGCCCAGTTCAACTTCGCTTCGCACTCGCAAACTCACTCAATATTCCTGCCGTAAAACTTGTATCGATGATAAGTATTTCCGACTTTCTTGCGCGAGCAGATTTGATGGGACTCCATACCCTTGCACCCACAGAAAGTAATCTCAATCGTTTTGGACTTTCCATCACACTGGGTGGTGGTGAGGTGAGTTTACTAGATCTCTCCAATGCATTTGCAGTATTTGCTCGAGGAGGTGTACGCAAGGAACCTGTTGCAATTCTTGAAATAAAAGATCATACCAATAAAACTATTTTTTCTGCACGTCCCAGTAAAGAAACCACGGTGTTTTCGAAAGAAATCTCATTTCTTATTTCACATATTCTGTCAGACAACAACGCGCGAAGCGATGCATTTGGTCTTCGTTCGTATCTCAATGTTCCTGGCAAAACAGTGGCCGTAAAAACAGGGACAACCAACGATAAAAAAGATAACTGGGCAGTGGGATACACAAAAGGAATCACGGTTGGCGTATGGGTTGGTAACAATGATAATACGATTATGGATCCTCGCGTCACCTCTGGAGCCACTGGAGCCTCCCCAATTTGGTATACTCTCATGTCAGAACTACTCAAAAAATATGCAGATGGCATCATCGATAAACCAGACAAGGTAAAAGCCATTCAAATCGATCCTTTGTTTGGTGGACTTCCAAAAGATGGCGCTCAAACAAGAAGTGAGTATTTTATCGAAGGAACAGAACCAAAAGATGTGTCTTCATATTATAAAAAAGCAAAAATCTCAAAGTCCAACGGTAAACTTGCCAATGACATTGAAATCAAAACAGGAAACTATGAGGAGAAAGATTGTTATGTTGTGGCTGAAAGTGATCCAGTGTCTACCGACGGAAAAAATAGATGGCAGGAGGGTATAGACAGTTGGAGAAAAGACCAGGGAGACGATAAATGGAAATGTCCCACCGAAGTGTCAGACAACAAAAGCGAAGACGTGGTGGTGTCAATAAAAAATATTAATGATCATTCAACAATCACCGATAAAACGTTCACAGTACGAATCAAAACAGTGTCGATGAGTAACTTAAAAAGTGTAAAAATATATGTGAATAATAGCGAGTATAAAAGTTACTCCGAAGATAAACGTGATTTTGAAGAAACCATATCTGTGGCATCCGATGGAGTGTATGAACTTAAAGTTCGGGTAGTGAATGAGAAGGATAAGTCGGCCGAAAGCATGATAAAGTTTGGAGTAAACAAAGCGTGGGATTATGTGAGCCCAACTTCAGAACCCTCACCAACTGTACCGCCAACCCCTACGCCGTAATAGTTATATTTTATAAACGTTACGACTTTATAGACTCGGCAATTTTTTTCACTTCCTGTTTTACCTCTTCTTCTGTAATATTTTTACTCGTATCGGTAAATCCAAGTCGAAGTGTGATGGTATTTTTATACGTCGATAGAACCTCAATAGTGGTAAGTTTTTTAGAAACAGCAAAACATTTCTTTTTTATCTCTGCATACGACTCCCCTTTCTCCACGGTAATGTCATTGCTGATATGTGCATACATACTAAACGGTTTATATGCGGGCATCTTTGTGGCTCGGACCATTAACCGTTCAAAATAGAGCTCTGCAGCAAAAACTGCGCCTTCTATTTTGAGCGCTCTACAGTAGGCAGGCATCACCTGTCCAAATGTCCCCAGTACATCGTCTCCCTGCAGTATTGTGCCCTGCACAGAAGGTAAAATAAATGGATTATTCCCTCCCGACTGCATTGTGATTTCTATGTTTATATCGGAAAACAACGAAACAATGGTTTGTTTGAGAGCGTCAAGCGAAGTTGTATTCACAACTGTCAACATAAACTCTTCAGTTGGGAGAGAATCGTTTGTGGGGATATATGTTTTTGCGAGTTCAAATAGTTGCATCTGATTTGTAAATCCTTCATTTTGTTTTACATTGTTCACGAGAGATGGGATAAGTGACTTGCGTAAAAACTTAATATCTTCTGAAATACTATTGGTGATATGCAAATATGCTTCTTCTTTTTCTCCAAAGGCGCCAAGTAGCGCACTCGAACAGGCAGAATAGTTCATCACTTCGGTATAGCCCTTGTGCTTGAGAAAGCTTTTTACTTCGTATTGATAATGAAATAATGCTTCTGTGTTTTTTGGTTGAACAACATATGAAGGTGTTTGAAGGACGGTTGGAATTGCAAAATACCCATACACGCGAGTCACTTCTTCCACAATATCCTCAGGAAGTGAAACATCTGCTACGCGGTGTGTAGGAACAGTGATGTTAAGCTCATTATCATTTTGTGTAACCACGGTAAAATCAAGATGGGTAAGAATAGACTCGATAGTGCGAAGTGGGATTTCTACCCCTGCCATTTTATCGATAAAAGCTTTTGTGGTGTGTACCTTTCCGGGCAGTTGTTTGATAGGATAGATATCGATTAATTCAGACACAGGTTTTGCTCCTGCAATCTCAGTAAACAGCTCAATGCCTCGCATGAATGCAGTGAGAGCAAGCTCACTATCCGGGTTTTTTTCATTTATGGTGCTTGCCATGGTGCGGATACCATATTTCATTGATGTTCGTCGAATTGCCACAGGATTATTGCTTTCGATAAAAAACAAGATGCGTTTTGTATCGTTAGTCACCACACTATTTGCAGTTCCCATGATGCCAGGAAGATCGATCACTTTGCCAGTGCCATCATCTATCACTATATCTTGTTCATCAAGGTGATATGTTTTTTCATCAAGAGTTGTTATCTCCTCTCCTTTTTTTGCATTCCTCAAAATGAGCGTATGTGTGCCAATTCTATCGTAATCAAATACATGACACGGGTGACCTATTTCGGTCATCACGTAGTTGGTGATATCCACGAGATTATTGATAGACCGTGTGTCTGTTGCTCGTACCCGTTTTGACATATACTCAGGAGATGGTTCCACTCCCTTCACCTCCATCACAATCCCAAGCAACCGTCGACACACTCCCGCTGGGTCAGTGATAGTGATAGGAACGGAGAACGAAGAACCTGGAACGGGGGGAGGGGTAAGAGTTCGATTTTTTAGGATGGCTTTTTTGCCAAATTGGGGAAGGATGGCAGCTGCTTCTCGAGCTATGCCAAGAACAGATGCTGTGTCAATACGATTTGATGTAATTTCAATATCATACACAGTATCACCCTCTACTTCTTCAATACGCTCAACAGACGGTCCACAGAGTGACAAATATTTTTGAATCTCAAGAGGAGTTGCATCTGTGTCCAGATAGTCTAAGAGCCAACTGTGTGTAATTTTTATATTCATAGTTAAAATATATTTAAAAATCTAAAGTCACCACTATAGTAACTTCGAATATCGTCTATTCCATACTTCATCATATTCACTCGCTCTATTCCAAAACCAAATGCCCAGCCGGAGTATACCGTTGGGTCTATTCCCCCCGACTTTAATACGTTTGGATGTACCATTCCCGTTCCCCCCAACTCAAGCCATCCAGATTTGCAGATCTTACATTTGCCGCGTTTAACCGACGCGGTTTTCCCGTCGCGTTGCTCCTCTTTAACCGCTTCGGTTAGAGGTGTCAACGCAGTCCCCTTGCAGACAGTACACGTAATATCTACCTCAAAAGAAGGCTCGGTAAACTGAAAATGATGAGGTCGAAGGCGCACCTGTGTATTTTCACCAAAATATTGCTTCACAAAAAAGTCTAGAGTTCCTTTGAGGTTGGCAATAGTGATACCCTTATCAACACACAAGCCTTCAAACTGATGAAACATGGGTGTATGAGTCGCATCCCAGTTAGGTCGATAACATTTACCAATATTTATCATGCGAATAGGTGGTGTACTTTTCAGTCGCTCCATTTCGCGCACTTGACCGTTTGAGGTGTGGGGAGTGAGCACCATTTTGCCCTTCTTTTTGTCTGTGGGGCCATTTAAGAAGGTTGTCTCAAAGTCATCTCGCGCTGCATGCGTCTTTGGCATATTAAGTGTCTCAAAGCAATAGTATTCCCAGTCTACTTCAGGATAACTCATGCGAATAAACCCAATTTTATTAAAGATTCCGGTGATTTCATTCACAGCAAGAGTGATAGGGTGAAGTGTGCCTTTTGCGCTAGTTGGAGGAGGGAGCGTTATGTCTATGTGAATTGTTTCATCTTCTTTTTTGAAGAGGAGTTGTTTTGCAGTGGCAATTACTTGTACAACAAACTGCTTGAAAGTATTGATATCTTTTCCCGCTGTTTTTTTTTCGTCTAGTGAGAGATTTTTTATATTTTTAAGGAGTTCGTTCACTATTCCTTGTCGACCAAGGTAAGCCAACTCTATTTCTTCAACTGCAGTCACTGTTACTGCTTTTTTCAACTGCTCACTTAATTGTGATTGTAGCGCCACTATATCCATACATGTATTGTAGCGTACTTAAGTGAAATTGGAAAGATGGTTATTTCCTCACTGCATTTGGATATTTTACTTTGGTATTACATTGTCCAACTTAATGAGGATTTCTATTCGAATTACAAACAACACTTATATAAGGATTTCCTATTAGTGGCTTTTGAATACCAACTCTTCCTTTACTTTGCGAACACATAATAATATTGCCTTCGGCATCAACAACAGCTTGGCCAAATATATTTAATACTGGATGGGGAGCCATCGAAACGATATCCCCCTCGTGTACTTCTCCCAGTCCAGGAACTACCCAAACAGTATTTTTGTCTTCTGGTACAAGATTAGAATTTTCTGCTTGCGACATTTAAGCTATTTTTTTGAAGATTTGCTCGAAGGTTTTTGGATATTCGATTGCAATTTGAGAAAGTACTTTGCGATCGAGTCCCACTTTTTTATTGTTCAGAGCAAATGCTAAATCTTTATAAGATTTGCCGAGTGCATGCATTGCTGCGTTCAGTCGTACAATCCATAAAGATTTGAAGTTTCTTTTTTTGAGTTTTCGTCCCATGAATGCATATTCACCAGCATGAAGCACGCCTTCTTTTGCCTTCTTAAATTGCTTGTGGCGTGTCATCCAAAAGCCTTTCGCAAGCTCCAATACTTTCTTGTGTTTTCTGCGTGTGTGGACGCCTCCTTTAACTCTTACCATATTATTTAAGTCCTAACATCTTCTTAACTTTTGATGCAAATTTTCCACCCAATGTTTTCATGAGTTTGAGTCTTCTCAGGTTTCGTTTACCCTTTACAGTTCGTAAATGGCGAAGGTTTTGTGATCGGTGAAGAACCTTACCATTTTTGGTAACCTTGAATCGTTTTGCTGCTGCTTTTCGCGTTCTGGATTTGACTTTCATATAAATTGCATTAATTACTGAAAATATATTATATCACACATTTTTTCCGCTGTCACTTCTTCTTCGCCACCACTGCTCGCACCACTCTTCCCTCAAGCTTTGGCTCTTTTGCCACATTCACGTCTCCAAGCTTTGCGATGCAGCTCTGTATCAAGTCAAAAGCCATTTTTGTTTTTCCCATTTCTCGGCCACGAAGTCCAAGGTTGAGTCGCACTTGATTTCCTTCCTTTAAAAACTCCACTCCCCGCTCAATCATACGATCAAGGTCGGCTGGTCCGATAAAGAGGGAAAGCTTGATGTCTTTCACTACACCCTTTTTAATGCCCTTGCGCGCTTCTTTGAGTTTCTTCTCTTCCTGATACATAAACTTCTTAAAGTCTATTATTTTTGCAACAGGAGGCTTTGCATGTTCTGCAATAAGCACTAAGTCAAGCCCTTCTGCAGAGGCTTTTGCGAGTGCATCTGCCTTACTCATCACTGCAATCTGTTCACCTTTGGAATCAAGCACTCGTAGTTCACTCGCTTCTATGCGCCAATTGGTGATATGAAACTTTCGTGGCGTATGTTTCTGAAATTTACTATGAGTGGTTCTCAATGGTGGTTTTTAGGGTATTGATAAATGTTGATAATTCTTGCTGTCCCAAATCTACTCCTTCTCTCGTTCGAACACTAATCATCAGACTTTTGACTTTAAGACTTTCGACTTCCTTGTCCCCTATTATAATCATATACGGTACCTTTTGCAATGTGGCCGTACGAATCTTCTTTCCAATACGTTCTGGCATACTATCGACCTCTGCGCGGATGCCATTTTGAATGAGCTCCTTTTTGACTTCATCAGCATAGTTGAGATGTTTGTCAGAAATAGGAAGGATTGCAACTTGGACAGGAGCAAGCCACAAAGGAAATTTTCCTGCATAGTGTTCAATAAGAAACGCAAGGAATCGTTCATGTACAGAAAGGGGTGCGCGATGGATTACAAACACCTCATTATTTGTCTCACCTTTTTCATCAATGTAACTCAGGTTAAATCGTTTCTTTGCAGCAAAGTCTAACTGAATAGTAGACATAGTCTCTTCTTTTCCCGTCACTGAGCGAAATTGTACATCTACCTTAGGTCCATAAAAAGCTGCTTCATTTTCCGCTTCTTTAAAAGGTACTTTCATTTCAAGCAATACTTCTCTGAGAACCTGCTCTGAAAATTCCCAATTCTCAGGCTCGTTAATATATTTATCTGTATGGGATGGATCCCATTTTGAAAGGCGAAACCAGTAGTCGGTGAGACCAAACAATTTGAAATAAGAAATGGTTAGTTCAAGCACACCGCGAAACTCCTGTTTTATTTGATCTTTTCGACAGTACATATGCGCATCATTCATCGACATTGCTCGTACACGAAGCAGCCCCGAAAGGGTACCCGACAGTTCATTGCGATAACACGTACCATACTCCGCAAGACGAACAGGCATTTCTCTATAGCTTCGAATCCCATGGAGAAATATGCGGTGATGGTGAGGACAGTTCATGGCTTTCAGATAATAGGTTCCATCGTCCATCACCATGGGAGGATACATACTATCTTTGTAGTAGGGCAGATGTCCAGAAGTGAGAAACAGCTCTTCTTTTGCAATGTGAGGAGTGACAACGCGCACATACCCAGCCTCTTTTTCCATTTTCTTTGCAAGGCTTTCAATGAGATCTCTCATAATTACTCCTTTAGGCAACCACATCACCAACCCCTTCCCTACCACTTCATCAATAAAAAACAGTTCAAGCTCTCTCCCGAGTTTTCGGTGATCTCTTTTTTTAGCTTCCTCAAGTTCCCACAAATGCTTTTCCAGCTCATCTTTTGTTGCGAAACATGTTCCATAAATGCGCGTGAGCATTTTATTTTTTTCGCTTCCTCTCCAATATGCGCCCGCAACAGAAAGCAGTTTAAAAAAACGCAGTTCTTTGCTGGGATGTTCACAATGACCTCCGCGACAAAGATCCCAGTAGTCACCAGATTTATAAAATGTTAATGTTTCGCCTTTACCTGCAAACTCATCTATAAGCTCATGTTTAAATTCATTGTTGGGATACTCAGCTTTTGCCGCCTCCGCCGTAAGTTCATGCCGTTCAAATCCCTTCCAAGATTGGAGGATTTTAAACATCTCCTTTTCAATAATGGGGAGATCTGCATCAGAAATCTTTACGTCACCAAAATCAAAATCAAAGTAAAATCCATTTTCAATTGCAGGCCCAATAGTGCGTTTTGCGTGAGGATACAGTTTCATAACTGCCGCAGCAAGTAAGTGAGCGCACGAATGTCTGAGATTATTTAAATTTTGAGTATCCATAGTATTTTGTCTATTGTATAACAAATATAACCATTATAAAGATTATAAATTAAATCGGTGGGCCAAAAAAAAATCTCCTTGCGGAGATTGTGTCTGTACCCAAAACAACAACCTCCTGTTTAGGAGAATGTAGTTGTTGTTGTGATAATAGAGTTGAACATAGTGCGGAACCAAAGGGACTCGAACCCTCAACCTCTTCCGTGACAGGGAAGCGCTCTAACCAGTTGAGCTATGATTCCATATCTATCTTTTACCAGTGCTTGTG
>CAYWLV010000011.1:1233-31528 GCA_964459595.1 uncultured Gammaproteobacteria bacterium | reverse complement strand
AGCTGACAGGACTTGAACCTGTGACCTTTTCAATGTCAATGAAACGCTCTAGCCAACTGAGCTACGAGTCCAGTTCAACACTCCCTGCAAATGGCCACACTATCTTTTGCAGCTTCTATTGTAACATGGACAATTTGGCCTGGCAAGTAGTCTTTGCTTTCTATATAGCCTTCTAGATGATTATCCAGAAGTACCCGCACTCCATTTTTATAGGGAGCGATCACGAGTGCAGTGCTTTCTCTTTTTAGTTGTGTTGCAAGAAAACGAGCATATTTCTTTTTTGATAATGCAATAAGCTTTTCAGATCGACCTTTTTTTTCCTGTGGAGTTGGCTCATACAATATGCTGTCATTCCCCCTTTTTTTCATATAATAAGCAGCCGTATGCGGCCTATTCGAAAACCGAAACACATGAAGTCGATGGATTGGACTATGTTCTAGGAGGGAGTATGTTTCCTCAAACAACTCCTCAGTCTCACCGAGAAATCCCACAATCACATCTGTTGCAATAAGAGCATTTTTGTTTATAGCCTGCAATCTATATAAACCCTCTAATACGTGCTGAATGTCGTACTCTCGCTTCATCAGTTTTAACACGGGTTGGCTTCCCGACTGAATGGGAACGTGAAAGAAATGGACACACCTGCCACTGTTTGAGAGCTCTGTTTCATAATACGATAAAAACTCATCAGTCAGGCTCCACGGGTGTATAGAACCAAAAGCGAGGCGGGGCACAGTGGTTTGCCGTATCACTTCTCTCATGAGTGAAATAAACGATTCTCCGGTATTTAAGCCATATGCCTCCGTATTTATGGCACTCAGCACTACTTCGCTGGGAACAGGGTGAAATGAATTGATATAAGCTGTGAGCGACGCAATCGATTGGCTCTGAGGTGTGCCTCGAAGATACGGCACGATGCAGTATGAACAAAAACGATGACACCCATCCTGAATTTTCACCAAAAGCCTATTCGAATAGCGAAATTTATCAATATCTGCTTTGTCAACTGACGCAGTTGACATGGGCTTGGCTGCCATGGGCTTCTTGGCCTTACCCACCTCTGAGGTGTGTAAGAGGCTAATGAGCCTTGATTTTTGGTCGTTGGGAACTAGAATATCAGCAAGCTTGTTTTCTGATGTTTGGTATTTTTGCCACATAGTTGCACTACACCCCGTAACAACTATTTGTGCCTGAGGATGCTTTTTTCGAAGCTGATTAATAAGTTGCTTAGCCTCACGTTCGGCTTTTCCGGTAATAGCACAGGTATTTATTATCAAAAAAGAAGGTGAGGTTAAATCCACGGTAAAGCCTGCTTCAACAAGCTCTTTGTCAATTTTTATCCGTTCAGCTTCATTTACTCTGCAGCCAAACACAAAGCTTTGAAATGTCTTATTCATACAACTCTATTGTACAATAACATGATATTAACTTGCTAGCCTCCTATATTGCCCTTGACATATATACATATGCATGATATACTTTCCTTAGATCTTAAGGTTTTTCTACCAGCTAGAAGAGCTTTAAGATTTTTTTTATGGATAAAACAATTTTCAACAAGATTGGTTTAACCGTTCTCCTTATCGCCGTCTCCTTGAGCGTACGCCCAGTTCACGCTGAGCTTATTGCAGGCTCCTCTGCTGCAGTAGCCTATTACGAACAAAATGCCATAAGTACCTCAAGTGTACAAAAACTCGCTATAAAAAGGAAGGCTATGACAGAGGTACTTAAACGCTACAACGCTCCTCTCCTTAGTGAAGTAGACTCATTTCTTGAGGCATGTACCACGTATGACCTTGACTGTTATCTCCTTCCCTCAATTTCAGGAGTTGAAAGCACATTTGGTCGATTTCTCATTCCAGGCACATATAATCCCTTTGGATGGGGTCGTGGCTTGCTTGAGTTCAAAAGCTATAATGAAACTATTATGACTGTAGGAAAAGCCCTCAGAGAGAAGTATATCGATAGAGGTGCAGATACTGTCGATAAGATTGGACGTATTTATTGTGAAGGAGATACCTGGAGTGGAAAAGTAAAGTTTTTTATGAATCAGTTTGAGGAGGAGGAGAAGAAACAGTTGTTTTTCATGCAGGATACGGTACAATTGTGAGCATGGCAACACACACAATCACCAAACAACCAAAGTCCACAGTTGAAATCCTCGTAAAGCTTCCCTGGGCTGATGTACAAGCAGCCTACAAAACCTCTTTTGCAACTCTTCACGCACAGTTTGAGATGGTCGGTTTCCGCAAGGGTAAAGTCCCCACAGAGCTTGCTGAAAAAAATATAGATAAGGATAAGGTCTACTCTCACTTAATTCGTGAAATCATGCCTAAAATATATGAAGAAATCATTAAAAAAGAAAGTCTTCACCCTATCCTTTCTCCCAAAATCGACCTCGTAAAGGCAAAAGAAAATGAAGACTGGGAGCTCAAAATTATGGTAGCTGAAAAACCTGTTGTTAAGCTCAAAGACTATAAAAAGAAGGTTCAGGAAGCTAAAAAGGGCTTAAAAGCAGACGATATTTGGGTACCGGGCAAGGATGAAAAGGCAGACCCAAAAGCTAATGACAAAAAAAAGGAAAAGGCACTTAATGTAAGCCTTGAGGCTGTACTTGCCGAGGCAGAGTGCGAGCTTCCTCCCCTACTTATTGAAGAAGAGCTTGAACGGAGACTTGGCCAAATGGTAGATGATGTACAAAAAATAGGACTTACGATGGAAAAGTATCTCCAATCACGAAATTTGACCATAGAATCGGTAAGAGAGCGTCTCACACGCGAAATCACCGATATGTACAAGCTTGAGTTCATCCTGCAGTCCCTTGCAGACGAGGAAAAGCTTGAAGTGAAGCCAGAAGAGCTTTCTGCCCTGTTTTCCAATATTAAAGAGGAAAAGGATAGAAAAGCAGCCGAGGCTAATGCATACTTTTATGCATCTGTTTTACGCAAGCAGAAGGCTATTGACTTTATTATAGGACTATAATATAATAGGGGCACTATGACAGCCAAAAAATCTACGTCACACATTGTGAATCCTCTTGAATCACTTAGAGAGCTCTCCTCTAGTATGGGAAAAAGTACCGTAGACGCCCTTCAAACTATGGGAAGCGGGATGATAGACCAGCTTATGGGGGTGACTCATCCGGAAGAGGAGAAGACAGAAGACAGAATACAGAAGACAGAGGATAAAAAGAAACTCCAAAAAGAGGCAAATCTCTTTAATTTTACCAGTCATCACGAAAATGTTATTGTGAAGGACCAAATAAAAAACCTTCTCGAGCAAATAAAGCAAGAAATTCACCACATTCAAAAAGCAGATGCATCGCTTATGAATGATGTGCGAGATATTGAGAAATTCACGATGGATACACTTTCCGAAAAGCCAGGGATATATCATGTCAAGTTTCTCGAAATTGTTCTGCGTATTTTGCAAAGTGTTCGTATGAAGGTGGGCGAAAGCCGAACCTGGATGCAGGCATTGGTGAGCAAAAAGAAAAAAAGAGGAAGTGCATTTGCAGCACGAAGCAAAAAACAAGGTACAGCCTACTCCATGAGCCAAGAGCTCAGTAACTCAAGAAGTGTACAGTAATAAGAATTCGAAAACTATTCGATTTCAACGAGACAAAATACAGAATTCTTTTTTATATCATTAGTTCCCCTTGGAGTCAGTACGCCATCATTTCCTGCAAAAAACTGATGTTTACTGAGTATATCTATATATGTCGTATTGCCTTTTAATCCTTTAACTGGGGGAATATATCCCATATCTCTCTTAATATGAATAAATGCAACTTTATAATCTGATGGAAGTTTTCCACTTACTGCCGATTTAACAGTATAAGAATATAAATCTTTATTATCATGATTATCTACTTTACCATTTATTGCAAAACGTGCTGGTCCCAACAATTTTATGGCATTAACTATACCAGGCATTGATTTTGCATAGGGGTTCGACTTTCCGTTATTAGGCCAGTTCCACCATGAGAATCTTGAATACGTGGGATTTGTTGCAACTGCGGCGATTATTTGAAAAAGGTGAGCTTTCACATCTCCTGAAACATTTGCTCCACTCATAAACGGTAACCCTTTTCCTACATCTACCAAATTTTCAAATGCATTTTGGGGGTCTTCATTGGTCGAATCTTCCCCTGTGTCATGAGCGGCTAATACAAACCAAGACGGAGTAGCATTGTCTCTGATATATTCTCTTTGCCAATCAGATACAAGAGCAGAAATCATCAAATCAGTAGTCGTATCTTTATAGATAAATGGATAGCTAAATGTTCCTCCAAAAACGGGAATGGCGTTCTGTTTTAAAGTATTGCGTAATGTTGAAACATAGCTTCTCGTACTGCTGATACGTTCAGTTTTCTCATCGCTTAGGTAAGTTTTTGAGCTCAACATTCCCCACTCAATAACGTTGATAGGCAGACTTCCCCCATTTTTTGCGTAATCAGACGCAAACTTTTGGTAATCCAAATCAGAAGCTAAATAAGGATCTGAAGAGTCAATGTAAATATGTGTATCTGGGTGAGGGTCATCAAAAGTAAATCCAATTATCGTACCTGGATATTTCTCCATAAGTATATTGAATTTATTCCTATCAAAATATTCCTCATACTGTGGTTTACCATTGCCTAATCCACCTTCATTTGTTTTCTCTCTTCTGGATGTAAGTGCATATTTAATATCTGGGAGTACACGAATACCGGCCGAATGAGCGTTATCTAGGCTATTTAAGAGTTCTGGAGGAGATTCCCCCCACTTCCATACATGCATAAGTTCAATACCTTCAAATTTTGGTGTGTTGTTCCATGAGTTTTTTGTTTCCCCTGGAAGCGTAAGAAGTCCAAAGGTGTCCAATCGTTTATATGAGTTTAATCCATTTTTATTTATATCGAACTCTCTGGTATATACAGTTCCTGTTTCAGGAACAATATAAACTCTATCACCATAAGGATGATTGCTTTTAAAAGATTTAATTTCATTGTCAGTAAAAAATATTATTTCAGGTGGGCTAAATGATTTAGGCTTTGGACTCAATAAAGGGGCGAATTGCTTTGCCGCGCGAGAATTAAGCGATGTTGTTTTATTTATTAGGAGTTGTGAGGCATAAACGAGAGAGAATCCAGTTAAAATCAAAATAAGGAAAAGCAGGGAGTATTTCTTACTAACGCATATTTTATTCATAGTGTATAACTAAAGTATATATAAAGGATTTGATGAATTTCAACTGAAGCTTCGTTATACTCATATATGCATCCAAAAATATGCATCTCTAAATCTGTAAGCGTTTTAACACTCATAACAGTAATAACAATTATTAGTATTCTCCTCTCCTCTTCCCTCATCAAAACAAGAACCTCAATAAACTCTCGCGCATCCTCCGCTGTGCCAATCCCTATTACGCCCCAAGGGAGTGCAATTGTGGGTGGAACGGAAGCAGAGGAAGGAAGATGGCCGTTTATGGCAAGATTATTTAAATCTACACAAACGTACTCTGATTCATCCTTGTTGGGCTTTTGCGATGGAACGTTAATAGCAACACAATGGGTACTTACTGCGGGACATTGTGTGACGTCTTTAAATGAGAAAATTAAAGTTTTTATTGGAACGAATGATTTAACAAAATATAACAGACAAGAGTATATATTTGAAGTTGAAAAAACTTATTACCCTTTTTTTTATAGTGCATGGTGGTTAGATGATTACGATATTGGCCTCGTTAAATTAAATCGCAATGTACCCGAAAACATAGCAAAACCTATTCCTCTATTTCAAGGTGAGAAAATAAAGACTATAAATGAAGGTTCACTGGCTTTAATTTTAGGTTGGGGCAGACAGTCCTATAAAGGAGAAGTTTCATCACTATTAAATTATGCAGTTTTGCCTGTAATCTCAAACAAGAGAGTTCAAAACTGGACACATGAAGAACGAAAAGCAAAAGATTTTAGTGACCTTTATCATTTAGACATGTCAGTTATTTATGCAGGTTATCCGCAAGGTGGCACTGATTCATGTAATGGAGATTCTGGTGGACCTTTACTAATCTGGTCAGAACAAAATAACCGTTGGGAACAGGCAGGTGTAATCAGCAGGGGCCATAATTGTGGTTTAAAATTCTATCCTGGTATTTATACATATATTTCTTATTCAGGTATTCAGAAATTAGGAAGAGATAGAGGAAAGAATATAAGTATACCTTCTTGGATTTCTGAAAATATTGGAAGTCAAGCAATTTTAGGTGACAACTATTATGTAGGAAAGAAATTAGATAATGACGATGTACAAGTGTTAAAATACAGTAGCAAAGTTTGTAATCCCGATGAATGGGGAGATGAAAAGCTTCCCGCCATCTGCCCCCTCAATAATTATCAATAATTATCATGGCCAGTACTCATATTTCTACTCAATCGCCTTTAAAAAGAAGTTTACTCCAAATGCCCAGGACCCCGTGGATGGCGGCGTATATTTGCGCATAATCGCCTCAGGGGTAGTAAGGCCCTTATCCACATAATATAACTTTAGCCCGCGACTAATCGTCTCAATTGCCTCCTCATACGACTCAAAACGGGTTACTTTGTCGCCATATATGCCCCACCCCCAACAGTTATGCGAACCCTCATAAATATGCTTACACAAGCCCGATTCTTGCATTGCAATGGCCGGAAGAAGCCGATAGTCAAGCTTATATTGGTCTGCCATTTTCACAATAAACTCACTCTTATCATATAAGACCGACTCATATTTCCTAAAGAAAAACTTTAAGTTAGCCACGCGAATATCTGCGGTTTTAAACTCAGTAAGAATTTCAGCTGTTGTTTTTTCTTGTTCGGTAGAAATAAGAGTAATGAGTTCCAAATCGTCCATGACCTCTCGATAATAAGCAAGTTGCCGATTCATCTGCGAGAGTCGCAACCCAATACCTATCGAAATAATGACAATAAAGAAGTAAAGCACCAACAATCGTCCACTCTGTCGAAAGAGGTTATACAGCTTCATTCAGGTTAGATTTTATAATAATAGGTTGAAAATGTTTTGTCTGGCTCAGTATATATAAGCTTTTTATCAAATTCTCTGATTTTAAATCCATGAGAGATAACGACAGCTCCCTTCTTTAACTCTGATTTAAATTTTGGGATAAGTTTTACAATAAGTTCCGGCATCAAAAAAATATACAAGTATTCTACATCGGTAAGCTTGTAATTAAAAACATTACAGCGCAGAAATGAAACTCTGTCGACAATGCCATCTCGCTTCGCCAAAATACGCGCCCACCAGACTAACAATGGATTTATATCAATCCCTTCCCCAGTAATTCCATATTTTTTTACGGCGTACCGAATCAATCTTCCATCCCCACTTCCCAATTCCACCATGCGCGCTCCCTTTTTAAATTGCACATTTTTAAGGATTTTTTCTAATTGTTTATTAGAGGTGGGGACATACGGAGCGCCTTTTATCGCAGAATACAGAAGCCCAACCCCATAGATAGAAGCTCCCAAAAGTACAAAGAGCTCAGCAATTAGAATAATAAAGTAGAGAGTGACGTTCATTTGTATAGTATAATATACCACACGTCCTCATAGCTCAACGGATAGAGTAGTGGTCTTCGGAACCATTGATGGGGGTTCGATTCCCTCTGAGGACACCACTGAGTACGTTTTAAAATTGGGTCCGTAGCTCAACTGGAAGGAGCATTCCCGACTCAGTCGGGAGTGGTTGGGAGACAAATACTAGGTGTTACTGATAATATTCAGCGGAGATTAGAAGAACACAATGGTAATTCTAGTCATTATACTGGAAAAGGTATTGGAATATGGAAATTGGTGGGGATGAAGAGCTTAGAAGTAAATGAAGCTTATAAGGAAGAAAAAAGACTGAAAAAATGTAAGAATAGGAGGTATGTTAGTTGGTACTTTTCACAATTGGGTCCGTAGCTCAACTGGTAGAGCATCTCCCTCTTAAGGAGGTGGTTGTGAGTTCAAATCTCACCGGACTCACCAATTTCACAGTTTTACTCAATGTCCAAAATCCCGCGACCTCGTAGGGCGCACTCTTCCTCATTCCCCTTTGGGCATGATACAATAACTCCATTGTAGTATCTCTTAATACGTAGTTCCCTTAAAAGAAATGCATAAAACTTACATAAATAAAGTTCGAATTGGTGAAAGGAATATCGACTCAATAATTAGTCACGTCCAACTTTACTTTAAACAAAAGAAAAAAACCTATTTTCACATTGTGAACCTTAACCCGGAGATATTTGTACGTGCATCAAAGAGCAAGTTTTATAGGAATGTAATAAATACTGCTAATGAAATACTTATAGACGGAATTGGCATAAAGTTATTAGCTAAAATTATTGGAATTAAAGCTGGTGAAAAGCTTGCTGGCACTGATTTAATGCATAAATTAATTTCATTGGCAGTGCAAAATAACAAGAAAGTTTTTTTTCTCGGAGGATGTAAGGATTCTGCAAAATTGACTGCTGACTATTTTAAATTTAGATTTCCAACCTTGAGAACAGGCTATTCCTCTGGAGCAAATAGCATTATTAGAGAAACTAATGGCGAAAAGAGCTCTATTTTAGCCAATATTAAGCGCTTTAAGCCTTCTCTTCTATTTGTAGCCTATGGGCCTCCCTGGCAAGAGATTTGGATTTATAATAGTAGGGATAAATTAGGGGGGGTTGTGTGTATGGGTGTTGGGGGCAGCTTTAATTTTTATGCGCGGAGAGTAGTTAGGGCTCCTAGATTATTTATAAAAAACAATCTAGAGTGGTTTTGGCGATTTATTTGTGAACCTCATAGACTACTTACTAAAGGACCTTATTATATGTATTTTCTAATGTATTCCCTTTTTTTATATTTAAATAACCTCATTAATACAAGATGTTTTAATCGAAGCAGATATACAACAAATAATACATAGAGTTTAATAATATACATAAAATAGAGTCTCAACATTTCAGCAATATTAACAATTAGATATTTATTCTTTATGTAGACTCTCTTTGATTGAAGATTTAATTTCAAACCGCTTTTTAACACAAAAATTCTAAAATACCAATCATTAATATTTCTCTTTATATAGTTACGAATGCCAACGTGTGAATGTGAAACAACGCATCTACTATCATATATTTTTGTATATCCTAAATCCATAATTTTCTTCCCCATGAGCACATCTTCACCATGAAAGATGGTATCAAATGGATGCTTCACAAGAAAACTTCTTTTATAGCATGAGAAAACATTAGAGAGTGAGTACCAAAATATAGAGTCTTTGAAATTTTTTGCGTTATTTCTGGTCTTTTTGTTAAATATAACCCTTCCCTTATCATCCATATACTCCTCATACTGTTTAAACCACAATATCTGCTCTTTTTGTGCAAATCCAATCCTTGTCCCTATTGGGACAATTTCTTTTCCAAAAATAGCAATATGTTTGTAATTTTCTTGTAAACACTCTTTAAATCTAGTTAAAAAGTCTAACGATTTTACTTTGGCGTCCGCAGATATATAACAAATATAAGTCCCATTTGAATACTTTAATATACGATTTCTTGTTGTGCCATAATTAAATTTGACATATGGTATTGAAACTATTTTTAGTGATGAAAACTGCCCTGTAAATTTTTTTGCCAAAGCCACGGTTTGGTCTGTTGATTGCGAGTCAATTACAATAATCTCTGAAACCTCAATTAATCTACATTTTAGTAGGGACTGGAGTAATGAAGAAATATTTTCTTCTTCATTATGTGTTAATATTGCGATTGTGAAGACCATAAACCAAATTATACATAAATATCATTATTTAGCTAATTTTCCTAAGAAAGCAATTAATACGAATTTTATCCTTATATGTATTTTTGTGTTTAACATTCCACCTATAATGGTGTTACCAGTATCTACCGCTTTTTTTTCAAGCTACACAATAACTAGCTTTCTACTTATATATATATATTTTCTAACTGTTATAAATGAAGCGACACTTCCAAAAATACCACTAACAATTACAACTGTAATGTTAACTATTTATAGTCTCTCAATAATTGGTGCAATTGATATACCTAATTTCATTTCACGTTACAGGATTATTATTCTTGGCCTAATGTTCTATATAGTTATATCTGTATTTATTTCTAAATACAAATTATATTTTAACGTACTAAAAGTTCTAATTATTAGTACATTTATTTACTCTATTTATAATTATATTACCTATCTTAATATTGCTTATATTTCTGACTTTCTAAAATCTATCACATATGGTCGTATGGTAGATTATGAAAAGATACAAAACGCTAATAATAGATATTTTAGTTTATTTTTTAGTTTTGCGTATATACCAATATTCTTTTCTGCATATTCTTTTATGAAGAGTAAATTTCTACGTATTCTTGCACTTACAGACATAATACTTTTAATTCCGCTAGCTGTCTTTTCAAACTATCGAATTACATTTCTCATTATGCTTACCGGTACTATTTTGATAGTACCTAACCTTAAGAAGGTGCACATATTTTTGTATATGCTTATTTTCACCGTCTCTCTTCTATTAATTTCACAATCGCATATTGTAAAAAAGAATTTAATAGTAAGTCGTTTTGATTTGACGGAAGAAACAAATATAAAATCTATTGACTTTCGATTAAATATGTGGAGGGAATCCATTAAAATTGGTCTTTCAAACTTTACTACAGGGGTAGGATTAAATAACTTTATATATTATTTACCATCGCAAGACATTAGACGTAGTGGCGCCATGAGAGATATTAAAAAGTGGCATTTGACTAATGTCAATGACTCACACAACATATTTGCAAGTACATTAGCTGAATGTGGAGTCCCAGCTGCATTACTTATTGGAATTATGTACATATACTTCATCACAAAGGATTTATTAAAATACAAAAGAGCAGATGTCTATGAAAGAGCTATAATAACTTCCTTTTGGTTATATTCCTCATATTCATTAACCATGCCAACCTACTCAATTGAGTATGTAGTTAATTTTTGGCTATTAAGGAGTCTTATAGATAAAAGGAAATAAATTACTTTGAACCTGCAATTAAACCTTGCATAAAGGCAAAATAGGGTAATTTTTTCTTGTAATTCTTATCGAAAAATGTTGGCATTGCTGATTCCTTTTTAATCCATGATGTATCATCCTTTTCCCCAAATATAGTTATATTTGTAACGCCCTCTTCAGCTGCCATCTTTCCTAACTGGAAATATATATCTGCCTGTTTTTTTAATTTTTCCTCATTTGAGCCTGCAACTCCACTCATATCAACATCGAGTTCAGTAAACTGCACTTCTAAGCCTAATGCCTGAAACTCTTTAATGCTCTTTCTCAGGTCATCATATGATTGGACTCCAGTAATAAGGTCATTTGCATATATGTGCATCTCGAATCCAATACCATCAATTGGTGTACCACTAGACTTCAGCTCTTTACATAGATTATATATATCTTCATATTTATCCTTTCCGAAAAATTCAATCCCATAATCATTAAGTATCAGCTTAGCATTAGGGTCATTTTTATCAGCCACAACAAAAGCCTGTTTTATCCATGAGTGGTCCTCACCAAATATATCATTCCAATATGAGCTGGCTTTATTTCCAGGCTTAAATGGCTCATTTACTACTGTCCATGTATCAATTTTTCCTTTATATTTTGATGTAATTTTTGAGATGTGATTTTCTAACACAGGTAACAGCGTTTCCTTTGTCTTATAATCTTGAAACCAAGAAGGTAAATTTCCATTATCCCAAATTAACATTCCTCCTGTTGCCTTACCCATTCCAGAAGCCTTACTCATATCAAGTGCATAATCAATCATTCCATAATCGATAGTTTTTTCATCTTTATGTGATACATCTAGATGAAATGCCCACTCCACATTTAGACCAGAAAATTCATGTGGACTCCTTGCGCCTAATGAGACAATATTGTCATAGTTGCCCGCTATAAATACTTTTATTCCAGTAAGTGCTTCAAACTCGCCGGGTTTTAATCCTTTCCATTTGCTCCCATCCGAATCCTTAATCATAACAGCCCACTCCCCCTCATTCGCCTCTCCCTCTTTAGTAGCATCAGGGTCTAAGTGTGCATAGGCAATAGTGTATGGTTTCCCGTCGATACCAATAATCGTCTCAGTTTGAAACCCTTGTTCAAGAAGTTGCTCTGGAGTAAATGGAAGGCCAGCATTATTTAGTGCACTGCTAAAAGACTCAATGCTTGGTCTCGCCATTTTGGTACTGGGCATATCGATAGAAACCCACTCTCCGTTGGCCGTGTTAAAAATAAATTGTGAACCATTGGCGTCTGTCGCTTGAACAATTCTTTGCTCACCAATCCACCTAACAACAACATCTTCAACTTTTGTGTCTTTCGGAAGCTTTACATTTCCAAAGCGAATTGTGTCTTCTGGAGTTACGCCGTCTTCAGCCGCAAAGCTTGTACTACTTGGCGATACTGCATATTTAATAGACCCATCTTTTTGTACTTGCGGATAGAGAATTGACTTTCCGTCAGGGCTAAAGGCGACAGACTCATTGCGACTATTATCGCCCTCTGCGCCATTTGTGTATACGCGTATTTCTCCCGGTTCTACTCCCGTAGCTCGTATCATGGACCTCAAATACTCCGCATTGTCTGAGAGTATTTCTTGATTACCTTCAACAGGGGCAGACCCATCTGCAGCGGTAACCAATTTTGTATCGTTGCTATATATATACTCGTGTCCAATCCCCCCAGTAGAATCAATAACTGCATCGATTCCAGGTAAAGTGGAAATATCAACATAGGTTGTTGTATCGGCGGCTGTCGCAGCGGGTACGGGAGTTTCAATAATGAGAGGTGCAACTGTGGGTTCAATAGTTGAAATGGCCGGTAGTTCACTTGGTGCTCCTACTGCGGGCATAGGGGTGAGCGCTGCAGTAAATCCACACCCAAGCATGGCTAATATTCCTCCTGCATCTGCCTCTATTAATCCGACCCTGTCTAATTTCCCTTTACTCTTTACCATTCGTCTAACGCCATCGCCAATTAGACCTAGACTTCCAGCGTATAAAATTGTTGGAAGTATAATTCCAGGGTGTTCTTTAAACACATCAGCCATCGCATTAACAAAGTCTTTAATATCATCAAGAGTATTTTCAGCATTCCCCATTATCCGTGCAAGTTCTTCCCCCATCGCTTTTGCTTGATGCTGTGTTCTTTGAGAGACACCCTGAAGGTCTGGTAATATCTCTTTCCAATTATTCCACTTAAGTTGATTTGCCAATTCAGTAATCTGCGCTGGTGGCAAAGCGGCAAATGCTCGTGGGCCATCCTGAAGTAAAGTTTCGGTTAAATACGTTTTTGCATCAGCTAGAAAATGAATATTGTCTCCCTTCATTTGTGCCATTGTTAAAAGAGACTCTGTAACTTGTGCTGTATCAAGTCCAATCTTCTGAGCAAGACTATCAAGGAGTCTAATTTGACTTATTTCAGCTTCAAATGCCGTTTTTCTCTCAGCATCTGCCCTTTGTTGTTGATTACGAGTTACTACTTCGTTATGAAATCCAGCAAGTTGCACTCCAACTGGAAGAGTTAACATGGGGCTATTAAGTGTAAATGATTGACCCTCAACTACCTGACTACCCTGCACACCTCCTCCCTCATGGAGGTCAACTGGAGGTGGAGAATGTATGCCTGTTTTTTTATCTTGTGCAGCAAGTGACGCATCGCTCTTTGCTCTATTGTAAGTGTATTGACCTGTAGCTTGATGTTTGGCAGTACGAAGTTTAGGTGATTTTATTTGCTGTGCATTTTTTTGTTCGTCATGTGTATCAGGAGAATAAGCTTGAATTGGCAATCCCTTAGCCATTGGAATCATAATAGCGGCACTTTGTGCGATATTATATCCAAACCTAGTCGCGCGGGCGAAACCCTTTCTAAATTTTTGGCGGGGACCATAATCTGATTCTTTACGAGCCATAACTGTATTCTATCCTATAACAATCCCAATTTCAACAGCATCCTATAGTAATACATACCATATACACACCGTCTGAATCTAGATTATCATACCTCCTCCACCAGTATTTTTTTGGCAAAACGGGCTTTGGGGGCAGTTGCATAGCTATCGCTCTCATCTCTAAACCCAACCGCAGCCACCACCAGAGCGGTGTAGTTTGTTTTGTCTAGTTTGAGGATAGTGTCAAATTGGGCGGCGTCAAAGCCTTCCATGGGACATGCGTCAATGTTGAGTAGCGCTGCTGTTTCATTCAAAAAGCCCAGTGCAATATAAGCTTGTCGAGCATTCCATGCGAGTACTTGTTCTGGCGATTTATTGGCAAATGACCCCATGAGCATCTGCTTGTAGCCGGCAAGCTGCTCAGCTGTTTGTCCCCGCGCGGCCATTACCTCTGCCAAAAATGAATTGACGTAATTTTCATCAAGCGTTTTTCGTGCTGCAAACACTACAAGGTGTGATGCATCGGTGATTTGAGGCTGATTCCAAGCGGCGTTTCTCAGTGAATTTCGTACTTCAGGAGATTTTATCACGTAAAGTTTATATGGCTGCAAGCCGAGTGAGCTTGGTGCCAAGCGTGCTGCCTCGAGCAATGCATTGAGCTGCTCTTCTGTGAGAGTGGCTTTTGGGTTAAATAATTTTGTGGCATAGCGCCAATTGAGAGCGGACTTAATTTGGTTTAACATAAGAGGTAAAATAAAAATTAAATAAAATTAGATGGTGATCCCATTCACTGAAAGCAACTGCTTATTGAGTGAATAGATCATGTGAGTAGCTTCCTTTTTGGCAATAATAATTTGTGCATCGATAAGTTTCTTAAAATGGTGGGAGAGTGTGGGTTGAGTGAGATCAAATTTTGCCGAAAGCTCACCACAGGTGAGAGATTCGACATGAGATAATTCTCTTACAATAGCTAATCGAGTTGCGTCTGCGAGTGCTTTGTGGATTTCAACTTGTGTATTGATATTCATAAATATAGATTAATATCTATATTAAAACACACATTTCATGCTTCGTCAACAGTAAATATTATTTATCTCATTTGATATACTTATTCCTTATATGTCATGGATCACAGCTGCTATCGCCTCAACTATTTTATTCTCATTTTGTGTCTTGTTTGATAAGTTTGTGGGGACGAGCAAGATAAAAAGCGTCTATTCATTTGCGTTTGTAATGAATGTAATGTACCTCCCCTTCACCTGTATTGCTACCTATTTTCTCAGAAACACTTTTATGTGGGGATGGGCACTCTTATTTAGCTGTTTGGCTGGCGTGAGTTGGTTTATCATGTGGCTCTTTTACTGGACAGCACTCCAAAAGGGAGAGGCAAGCCGTGTTGCTGCCGTATTTTTTACAACACCCATATGGTCGGCATTTATCGGACTTTTTTTCCTCAATGAAAGACTTGTGGCGTTTAAGTGGGTGGGAATCATGGTGATCGTTTGTGGAGCAGTGCTGAGCTCACTGGGTGGAAGCTCGCATAAAAAAGATACTGATATAGCATATGTATATGCATTGTTAGCCGCTATTTTTGGAGCTATCGGAAACGCAATTTCAAAGTATGCCATGGGATCTCTTTCACCCTTTACTGTAAATTGCGTAGCATTTTATGCAACACTCCCACTGTATCTTGTGTTGCTCCGGGATACGTCGGTATTCCATGAGGTACAGTCCACCCTGAGCAACGTGAAGCTCTCAGCACAGTTTTTAGTGCGCGGACTCCTTGGATATAGTGCAATTATGCTCAATATGATGGCAATGGGTATGGGAGTCGTATCTTTAGTGAGCGCGATAGGCGGTGCTCAGCCCATGGTGATTCTGGTGTTGTCGCTCATTGCAAGCACCCTGTTTCCAAAACTCATTCATGAAGAGTTGGGCAAAAAGACACTTCTCCCAAAGCTCACAGCCCTCATTCTCACCGTGGTGGGGGTGGTAATGATTAGCATGTAAACTGCAAACAAAATATTCTGTATAATGAACTCATATGAACATTACAAATGTGATTGAAGAACTTAAAAAAAAATATCCAGGGAAGAGAATTCTTCTTAATAATCGACAAAATTGTACTGAAATATTATGCGAAATTGAGCCAACAGGACAACACCCTTCGTATAGCGAAGCTATTGCGGTGATTGACAAAACAGATCTCCACGTACACACTGTTGCTAAAGAAACGTATACGGTAGAAAAGGGAGTATTACGTTTGGTTGTCGATGGGAGAATAAACGTTCTTAACCAGGGACAGTCCTATGTCATCGAGCCAGGGTCGGTTCACCAAGCCACGGGAGATGAAACTTGGGTGAAGGTGTGTTCAAAACCGGGATGGAAAAAGGGAGACCACAAAGTTAGAGCATAATTGGAAGTTAGTAGATAGTAGTTAGGGATAATTCTATCATGAAACGAGTATATATTCTTTTTTTGGTTTCATTTGTTCTCATCGCTACATCTTGTTATCTAGCTGTGGTGCTTAAACAGCGTGCATTAGCCTCACTTAGTGCAGATCGATCAAAGATTAAGACGTATCAAAAATGGGGGTACAACACAAAAGAGTTTGAACGGATGTATGATACGCTCCTTGCACAAGCAAATGCAACTGCCCTGCTTCTGTATCCGTTTAAAGCAGCATCGCTAAGCATACGCGGCGATAATATTTTGCAACTCGTACAGGCGGGGTATGCCACTGAGATAACGAAATACAAAGAAGCGCTTCAAGCTCGACTCTCCTATTTACGTGAAAGAGTGAAAAATGAATCTTCCCTTCCCGAAGCTGCAAAATCATCTTATTTTGGCGCATTTGATGTAGTAGCAGCAGAAACATTTGAAACAAATATCGACCTGAGTGGTGTACGTACATCACTTCAAACACTTGAGCAGCAAGACAAAACAATTACAACAACTATAGAAACACTCAAAACAGAAGCACTCATTCACGAAATGAGAGATTATAAAAATCGCTGCGAGGCTCTTTATACCTATTTTGTCGAGAAAAACTCTATTCAAAATAAAGTACTTGCTGCTGAATGTATCAATGAAGCAGAAAAACTTCTTAAGCCTCACACACCTTCCACAGCGTCTCGGGAGCATGTGTTTAGTCATTTGCAGGACGCAGAACGCGCCAAGCAAACACTTATCCAACAAGAAGAGTATGCACGAGAGCTTCAGAAAAAAGAAGAAGAGAGACTCAGTGTGGTGCCCCCCGCACCACGTCAGGAAGGTAAGGTGGTGGTGGTGAATATAGCTCTTCAACGACTCTATGCCTATGAAAACGGAAAAACAGTTTTTGCTACTGCAATCCCTATTACTACAGGTAAATATGGATTTGAAACAGTGACTGGAGAGTTTGCAATTTATTTAAAAGAAGAACAGCATAAAATGGTATCGCCTTTCCCGGGAATATTTTACGATGATGTGGTGAATTATTGGATGCCTTTTTATCTCGGTTATGGACTGCATGATGCCCCATGGAGAAGTGTGTATGGCACACAGGACTATCCTGTAGTAGGGAGTCATGGCTGTGTAAACATACCACTTAAAGAGACTATAGTGTTGTATAATTGGGCAGAGGTTGGGACGAGAGTTATAGTAATTTAAACCCTAAACACTTAAAACTAAATTTTACACAAATAATACAAAATCCTAAAATATTTGTGGTTTAGAAATTTATAATTTAGGATTTATTTAGAGTTTAGTGTTTAGGATTTAGAGTTTACACATTTTTATGCTCATCGACGAAGTATACATTAATGCAAAAGCAGGACGAGGAGGCCATGGACGTGTGGCTTTCTTTCCTATGAAAAGTGGGCCTTGTGGAGGAGATGGAGGAGACGGTGGACGAGTGATTGTTCGTGGTAAAAAAGAAATAAAAAACCTGAATGCATTCGCAATGAAAAAGTCGTTTGTAGCAGAAGACGGAAAACAAGGAGAAAACTTCAATAAAACAGGCGCTCGAGGCGAGGATTCTATTCTCTATGTGCCTCTCCATACCGAGGTGATAAACACCATGCTCAAAACATCTCTAGTGATAGCAGAGCCAAATAAAGATTATGTTATTTGTAAAAATGGAAAAGGTGGACTTGGGAATGATAAATTTAAATCTGCTACAAATCAAACACCCAAACACGCAGATCCGGGTACGCCTGGAGAAAGTTTTCATTTTAAACTTGTCCTCAAGCTCATCGCTGATGCTGGATTTATCGGGCTTCCCAATGCCGGTAAAAGCAGCCTCCTGAATGAGATAACAAATGCACGAGTGCCCACAGCACCCTACCCATTTACCACACTTGAACCAAACCTGGGCGCATTTGAAGACTTAGTACTTGCAGATGTGCCAGGACTCATTGAGGGAGCTTCAAAAGGAAAAGGGCTTGGTAGCCGATTCTTGAAACATATAGAAAAAGTAAAGGTGTTGTATCACTGCATAAGTTGTGAAAATGAGAATCCTGAAAAAGTGCATGCACTAATCCGACAGGAGCTTGCACAGAGCAATCCCCTCCTGGTATCTAAAAAAGAAATTATACTTCTTACCAAGATTGATTTAATTGATCCAAATAAACGTACAGAGTTTATTCGATCTCTTGAAAAGAAGCTAAACCTCCCCGTACTGGGAGTGTCTATACATGATCTAGATAGTATCGATGCGCTTAAAAAAAGTATACGAGAGAATGTGACCGCATCTGCTGCATAAATTCAAGATCAAAATTCAAATTCAGGGAAACTATTATTCTTACTCTAAACTAAAGACCTAGAATAATTAAATATAACTTTTTAGACCGTTATGTCAGCCTTTCTCACACCTCGGAGGTGTGTTTGGCTATTTCAGCAAAAATATAACATTGGCTTTACTTATCTCGAAGTAAATACTTCCGTCTATTCGATAAATTATGTCTAACAGCACCGATAAGTCCGTAAGTAAGCATACCCAATCCAACAATACAGGGAGCAAATTCTTTTGCAACTGCTATATATTTATATAAAGTTTGTCCATCCATAGTACTAGTATTTTAGAGCATTTGAAAGGGATAATCAAGAGAGTGAAATTGCTTCAGGATAATAAGTAGTACTTTATACGCACAGAATTTCGTGAAGATCTTGGAGCGTAGTTACCTTCATGAGCCTCTCGCGTAGCTTCGCACTTCCCTCCTGCCCTTTACAATACCAGGTAATATGCTTTCGCATGGGACGCAAATCTAAGTCTGGACGATACTTCAAAAATAACTCTGCATGATAGATCATTGTTTTCTTTCGCTCTTCCCATGTGGGAATATAATCTTTGAATATCCATGGGTTTCCAAACGCAGATCGAGCAATAAGTACCCCATCAACTCCATACTTTTTCATTTTTTCGTGTGCATTTTGTACTGAATGAATGTCACCGTTTCCCCACAGGTGAACGTTGGTTCCACGGGTGAGCTCTTTTGCTTTTGCAATTTCATTCCAATCAGCCTGGCCACTATAGCGGGCATCAAACGTGCGTCCATGAAGGGCAATCCGATCTACACCACTCTCGACAAGATATGGGATTACCTCTGCAACTTGAGATTCGTGGTAGCCGATACGGGTTTTGATGGAGATGGGGAGGTAATATTTTACTGGATCCCGATTTTCATCGGGATGACGCATGTTTGTGACTGCTAGTTTCATATTGGTAGGGAGATCTGTATCGGCGAGGGTTTTACCGTTTTTCCACTCTTCTCTCGATCTGAGGAGTACCTTGATGATTTCACGAGCTCTGGGCAAATCAAGCAAAAGTGCTGCTCCCCCACCCTTTTTAACAATACTAGGATCTGGGCAACCCATATTGACATCTACCCCGGCAAATCCAAGCTCTGCGGCCACAAAAAAGGCATATTCGTAGTATTCAGGATGCGGGCCGAAGAACTGGGCGATAATAGGAGTAGTAGTGCTATGCTTATCAAGCGAATGCAGGAGCGTTTCTCGGCCGCGGAAGAGCCCTTCTGTGGGCACAAACTCCGTATACATAAGATCGGGATGGCCCAATTCATCTGTTACCTGGCGAAAGGCAGCATCTGATACTCCGTCTACTGGGGCAAGGGCAATAATTTGAGACATGGTGTTATTATAGAGGAATAGCTCCTACAGAGCGAGGCATACTTGCAGGGTTGAGGGATGGAATAAGAATAAGGTTATGATATAGTGAGCCTAAATTAGCCCTTCTTACACCATTTAATTTTTCTCTAGCTTTTTCAAGGGGTTCCTCTAAGAACTCCTGATAGGTTCCACCACGAAGGAGGTAATAACATAAAGCAACCACAGACTCATCACTATCAACTTGAGGCAATGGTATGGATGTATTATACAGTTCAAATTTTTTATATTCATTGAAATAAGCTTTTGCATAATGTTCAACTTTTCTAAAGAGCTGAATTGTTTCTTCTAGTTTTTCTCGTAGCTTTTCCTTCGAATTTTCTCCATTTAAAGAATAGTAAGTGAGAACATTATCAATCCTATCATCTAGTTTTATACGAAGCGTCTGATATCCTTCAAAAGGACCGAATTCTTTTGCTATCTTTTCACTCTCACTCAGTAAATGTTCAATCTGTTTCTCAGATTTTTGCTTTTTATCAGTCATGTTTTCGATTTCTGGTGGAATTGAGAGAGCATTTATCTGCATTTCAAGAAGACGAGCCTCGCTGGGTCGAAGAGTAACCTCATATGGATTCTTTTGATTATCAAAATGAATAGAGTAAGCAACTGGTTCATTTCCATTCAACTCTTTTGGCGGGTCAATTCTAAATCCACCAATATCTTCTTTTACGTCGTGGAGTATGCGTGCAAGAAGAGAAGTGTGATATGATGAAGCCTTACTAAAACCAACATAGGATGCGTCTATTTGGCCTCTAAAATATGTCCGAACTGAGTGCAAGTAGGTGAGTTCTCCTGTTCTTCTATTTGGTTTTTTAGTGTAGCTAAAACCTTCCTTTATTGCATTGGTTAGTACCATAGCATTTTCTCGATTTCTTATATGATCTTTTAAATAGTTTATATCTGTAGCAAACGGTAATTTAGAATTCCAAGCATAGGAATCTATTTTATTCATCATTTGAGCCTCCATTGTGTCATAATCCATATTATTGTCTTGTATTTCTGGAGGAGGAGCAAAATGGAGTATATAGTTTTGCAAATCTATTGAAGGTGGAAGCTGTTCTTTTAACAAATGCGGATCAGGAAAGGTGGGGTCACTTTTTTCATATAGAGCTCGCTTAGCATCAAAAAATGCTGCTTGATATATTTTAGTTCTCCGAGTTGATTTTTCGACACTTGCCATAAAAATAGCTGTAAGTATACTATAAGTTATGCTATTTGTATAGCTTTCATGCCGGAACACCGCTTTCTACCTTTACTATTCACGTCAGTATTGGTATACTATATATGTATGTATCGTTTTGTAGGTTATCATTTTATTACTGTCAACCTTATTCTCTACCCAGAGAGGGGTGTCTAATCGATAAAATGTATTAGAAACACCCCGCACACAAGGCGGGGATTTTTTTTAGATCAAATGACTGAAAATTCATTACCAAATGTTAGTACTGCAATCTTAAATCCTAATCCAAGCATAAGAGAGATTAAAGACATGTACAAGTATGCTTCAAAAGTACTAAATGTCCCTAGAATTGATATCGCGCGGGCTACACATAAATCTGGTCCAAATTCATTAGCAAATACTGCACCGAAAGTTAAGGAAAGGTTTGGTTTTAGTTCGGAAGAGGTAGCTATACGTGAGTTTGGCACAGCACAAGATATTGCAAGCAACACGATTACAATGGTAATTGAAACTCTAGGACTTGATCCTAATCAATTTGGTCAAAGAACAGAAGCTCAAATTGATGAAGGAAGTATTTGCGATGCAATGAAATGGCTGGATCATCGAAAAAAACCAAGATTAGAAAGTAATAGAACCTTTATGGGTTTTGATAATGGAGTAACGCCTAAACTTAGATTTGAAGAAAGACGAAAATTATTTCTTACTGACATAGCTTTGCGACTACTCAAACAAGGGATACAAGACAATAGAGGGAATATTTTAAGTGAAATTCAAGAGTTATTAGACAGAAAAGTATATCAAGGTCCAGTTGGAAGTGACGATCTCATTACCCACACACTGCATGTTGATAAAACTGGTAAAGTTACAAAAAACAATAAAGATAAAAAAGTTGAGTTTTCTAATAGAATGAGACAAGTGTGGATAAAGGGTCATAAAAAATTTGTGCAAACTGATTTTGATAAAAAAAAATATGAAAGTCAGATTCTTAAACTGCTCTGTGACTATGCACCTTATATAAATGAAACGAACGATATTGTTTATCCAGAATTTGATCCTGTAGGAATTAATAATAAAGGAGAACTCAATATCCATGATGGATCACGATTTAGATTTATATTGGATGGAGACAAAAATGAACTTGAACATTTTTCAGATCAAATAATCTCAATAAAAGATAACGAAAAACACATTGTCTTTGACAACGCGATTTTAAGTCCACAAAAAAAGGATAGAGGGCAAGTTGATACGTGGAAAATTCGATATAAAGCTTGGTATAAAGGAGTACCTGTAGAAATACTTTTTTATGATGTGGCTGGCTACTACAACTCTACACATCAGTTTGGAGAACTTGACACCAAAAGTGGAATATATACGGGCGCTGATCACAGACTATACGAAATACGAAGACTATTGAAAATTTTGGAATTATTATTTCCCTATGAAATATATAAAAAGAATGAGGCTCAAACACATGAGCAATATTCAAAACAATTATTAAAATATGTTTCACGAATGTCTACGAGGGTTGTCGAGCAATTGAAGTTAAAAGAAATTTAAACAGATATATCCTATATTATTTCCTCTTTTCTCTTCTTCACAAATGTAATCCATTCTTCTATCACCTCGAAGATGAGCTTGAAGGGGGCTTCGATGAGAAAATCTAAGATAAAAATCATAAAATTAAGGCGGGCGAGCCCCCCACTGAAGAACTTTCCCAGGGAGAGAATTGGCATAAAAAAGAAGTCTACCAGAGGAGTGAGAATCCCCTCTTTTTCGGCTAAGCGATACTCATTTACGATTTGCTTCACCCGATAGGAGAAAAATGTAACAAGGCACACAAAGAATATAAATACAGCGATACTTATCATGTTAAACTCAAGGAGAAGGAGCCCCTCATAGATGAGTGATAGGGTAATTATAAAGGTGAGAGAATAAAAAACCGTGAAGCCAAATATGAGTATAGGTTTGCGCTCACTAGCCTTTTTGGGCATATAGGAAATATTGGTTTCAAACGCCACATCCATGTCTATGATGTCAACAATACGATTAAATATATTTTTTGTGTTTTCTTCACCCGGGATTTTGAAAACAGACACAATGAGGAGCATCAAAAGAGGAGGAAATATTGTGTTTACTCCGATAGAACGCATATTCACCTCTCCATAGAGCCATTGTGAAACAGGCACTTCCAAAATGAGTGCAAACACCATTTTTGTGAGAAATACATAGATGAAGCTCCGAATGGCAAGTGTGCGCACACGAGAATTGAGCTGTTGATACTTTTCTCGACAGGTTTCATCCACATTCTTCCATAAATTTGTTTTGTCTGAAATGATGGATTGTGCTTCAGCACCTTTTGATTTGAGAATGTCAAAAAGGATGAGAAATGGAGGAAGTTGCTTGCGTGTAAAACGGGTGAGTGAGTCGACATAGGCATTGTCTATTGTTTCATCCACTTTCTTAAATATGGCTGGGGCCTTTGCTGCAAAAGCATCAAGTTCTTTGTCTGAATACGTATGAATTGGCTTGTAGAAGGTGGTGAACAAATGATACCGTTGAAATGGGACGTCGCTCTTGCGAAACGATTTTTCCAGGGCGGCGAGGAAATACGCATCTTTTTGATCTGCAGAGAGTCCTTCAATTTTCACCTTGTTTCTCAACACCTGATATATGAAAAAGAGATACGATGAAAATCGCGCCGCTCTCTCGGGTGCGAGTGTTTCTTCTATTTCACAAGTAAGTAGATCCATGACCACTTCTGAGAGAAACCGTTGCGTTTCAAGTGGCCTACCGTTGATAATTTTACGTTTCAAAATCAGATATTTATCTATAATGAGTTGAATATCTGCCAGTTCCTTGCCGCCAAGTGAGCCGTTGGCAAAATACCGTGCCCAGAGAAGTTCACGGAGCACATTTTCTGCCTCGTGCTTCCCCTCTGGATTGAGCGTAAGGCGACGCGATAGAATGCGCTCAATGGCTGCGCGACGCATGAGATGATCTTCTCGATACTCTACTGCATTGCGGATTTTTTCATACACGAGAGCGAAAAAGGAAACTGTTTGTGAGACAGCGATTTTTGACATTTCATCTGGTCTAGCACGTGATTTGAGAGCCTTTAGGCTCGATAAGAGAGCAAGGGTAAATTTGGAAAGGTGAATCGGCTGAGGAAGCTCCGCAGCACTGTCCTGAGGCTCATCCATAGACCTATATTATAACATAGATAAACATTTCATGTATCTAAACACTAAACTCTAAACCATAAACACTAAATCATAAACTCTAAACAAATTCTAAATCATAGCTACTAAATTTATGGATGATTTACACACTTTAGAGTTTCGAATTTGTGTTTCTATTTGATTAGGATTTAGGGTTTAGTTTTTAGGATTTTATTAAGAGGTTTTTGAGCTCAGTAATGTGCTTGCTTGAAGCCCAGATTAGGATTTTGTGAGTATCAATATCAATAAGTGCCTCATTATATCCCGCTTCAGCTATAAACAACCTATGAGGAAGCAGGTCTGTCATGTTTTTATACGAAAATGGAATATCAATAGCAGTATTTACGGATATGTCTATCACTCCCAGTGGTAAATAGGGCGCTAAATATCCTGCCGTAACCCGTGTCCTATATGTATTTTCTGCAATTCGTCGTAATATGGTGTATTTCCAAGAGTTATTCTTACCAGAAAGAGATCCTAAGTCAAAATGGGCAATGCATCGAGTAAGTGATAAGTCAGGTCGCTTACTCATTTTAATTGCGTTAACATACGACCCTCCATCCTTAACTGCATGGAGTAATTGCTTAGTGATTGGGTTATAAATAAAACATAATACAGGTTCGCCATTTTTTAAAAGAGCAACTTGAGTGAAAAAAAGTGCCACTTGCGCCGCAAAGTATTTGGTACCATCAATTGGATCTATGGTCCAATTGTACTCACCCATCATCTGTGTTTTGCCTTCTTCTACAATGAATCCAGCTTGAGGGAGCACTCGGGAGAGATGCTTTCTTAGGTATTCTTCAACTTCAGTATCGGTATCAGTAACAATATCTCGTTCATCCTTGAGATGAGTAGTTATCGTATGGTTATCCCACGCATCACGAATCATTTCTCCAGCATGGAGAATGAGAGGTGTTACTTCGGAAGCAATGGATTTTAAATCGATCATATATGATTAAAACGTGGAACATTAACGTGAAATTTCGAACGGTTCTCTGTTCTCCGTTCTGTGTTCCGTCTTTAATTTAATGCCTCTGTATTCACCCCTTTACTCATATCAATATCTTTTACTTCTTTAAGCAATTTCCCCACAAATGCCTTTAGTTCATCATATTTTTCCTGTGTTTTGGCTTCAAACTTTGCGGTGAGATACGGACCATTTTGACTTGCCCGAATAACAAACATGTACCCGGGTTGATCCATACGAATTCCATCTATTTCGGTATATTCAGCATTTGGATATTGAGCTTTCACTTTATCACCAATTTCTTTGGAAACAGTTTGAAACTTTGTAGCATCAGGGCATCCCACCTTTATTTCCGGGCTAGAAATATAAGGAGGCAGTTCATTTACCGCTTGTTTGAGTGATTTCCCCACCTTAGTAAGATAGGAGAGAAGTCTCAGACTAGCGATAGCTCCGTCATCATGACCATAAAAATTATCTACAAAGAAAAAGTGTCCAGATAATTCTCCCCCAAACGGAGCATGCTCTTCCTTCACTTTTGCCTTGATGAAAGAGTGGCCTGTCATCCATCGTAATGCTGTGCCGCCTGATTGTTTAATGACATCGTCGACTTGTTTTGAACAAAGTACGTTGTATACAATTTTAGCTTTGGGAAGATTGGATATTATATCTTGCGCGAAAAGAGAGACAAGAGTGTCGTTCCACAACATGCGACCATCTTCATCTACTACACCCACTCTATCTCCATCTGTGTCGTACGCAAATCCCAAATCTGCTTTCTCTGCGCGTACCCGTTTTGCAAGACGTTCGAGTACTTCACTTTCAGTTGGATCTGCAACACCCACAGGAAATGTGGGATCGGGAGTGGTGTTTTGTTCAATCACTTCACACCCGGCTTCTCTCAAAATGGTGGGGAGGAATAGTCCAGTTGTAGCCGCACAAGAATCAACAACAACCTTAAATTTTCCTGTTTTTGGTACTTTTTTAAGAAGATCTGCCTTATATATAGCGAAAATATCCTCTTTTGTTACTTTACCTTTTTGTCCTGTGGTAACAAACTCTTCACTGTTTACTAAGTCTCTAAACTCAATAATTTCACTTGTCACCATTGTTTCTGAAAATCCAGTACCAAATTTAAATCCATTGTATTCTTTTGGATTGTGAGATGCGGTGATCATCACCATTCCTCGTGTGCGATAGTAGTATTGTGCAAAATAGCAAATTTGAGATAGAGTCATCCCAATATCGTACACAGACACTCCAGCTTCAGTAAGTCCTTTTACCAGTGCATCACGAAATGCTGGGCTTGATTCTCGTGAGTCGTATCCAACCACGCAGTCAAGGACATTACGACGAATGAGCCATGTTGCATATGCTTTTCCAAGTATTTCTACACGTTCTACATCTAGTTCACTACCAACCACACCTCGTAAATCATAACCGCGAAATACTGTATTGGGGATTTTCTTATTCATAGGATGAGAAATAATTTATAGTATGTATCATTATAGCATAGAAGAACAATCAAGCTAAACGCTACAAATAATGGCACACAAGAATCTCAATTGATTTTGCAATTCCGTAGGGATCTCCGTTTGATTTTGCGTTTATCTCAACCTTAATAAGCCCACTATAAAAGTCTAATAGTTTAACTGGATCCCATTTATTTGCTTGTGAAATAAGCTTCGCTTTTTGCCAAGGTGATAGTTGCGATAAATCACTCTTTTGCGATATTAGTACGAGTTGTCTTACATGTCTAAATAACATAATGAGAAGAAACATTTCATCTTGCGATTCGCAGAGAGATTTAAGTGTAGTAATGAATTCGTGTGCGTTGCCAGGATAACACATTTCAAGAAGGGTAAAAACTGTCGCAGATGCCTTTGATTCTTTTATCTCTGCAAGATCTTTAAGTTTAAGTTCACGTGATTGTTTGCCATCTTCAAAATCGATAAGAATGATATGTGGATCTTTTGAAATTGCGACAATAGTTTCGTACAGTTTATCCTTTTTTGCTTTGGTAGATTTTCGAAACCCAGCTTTTTCCAGCTGATACACAGAGTAGATAATGGATTTGGAAAATAAACTCATATTTTGAAGGGCTCCTTTATACTCTTCTTGAAGCGCACTAGCGGATACTTCCCTCACTTCCGTACCCTTTGCAATGTAAGCATCAAGGGCGGCTCTATAGGCAGTACGAGCAGAAATTGAATTTTCCCCGCAATACACCGTGATCATGTTGTAATTATACTTGTAACTTGAAACTTATAGCTTGTAACTTACTGAATTACTTATTACAATTGGAATTAATTGATTTAAATGTTTTGAGTTATAAGCTTCAAGTTACAAAAATCTATGTATGACCTTATTACAATTGGAGGAATTAGTATTGATATGTATTACCAAGGAAATTCACTCACTCAAAAAGGAGAAAGATTTAACTTGGCTGTGGGGGGTAAATATTTAGTAGATAGTTTTTTTTCAGGGTTAGGAGGTGGAGCAGCAAATGTAGCGATTGGGACACAAGCAGCAGGTTTTAAAACAGCGTTATTGGCTAAAATTGGAGAGAATCAATTTGAAGAACTTATACGTAACCATCTAAAAGATCATAAACTCACTGATGCGCTTATTCAAAAAGAGAAGGAATACATGAAAATTTCTTCTATATTACTCTCTCCAGAGGGCGAACGGACGATTATTCACTATGAAACACCACATGAACATATTTTGAGAACTGATAAGGACTTAGAAAGTTTGGAAAATACCAGAATGGTATATATGGCAAATTTATGGAGAGTTCCGTTAGATGAGCGAAGAAGAATACTCTCCCACTTACATCAAAAGAAAATTATTACTGCAGTAAACTTAGGAATCGCAGACTGCAGAAGAGATTTGATACAGCTAAAGGGACTATTACACCATGTTGAAATTCTTTTGGTAAATACACATGAATTTGCAGAACTCGTAAAAAAGCCGTTCGATAGCCTCAAATTTAAAGAGGATGTTACAGAACATTTTGACTTTCTAAAAAATAAAATTGTAGTTGTAACTGATGGAAAAAATGGATCGTATGCATATTCTGAAGGTAATGTTTTTTTTGAATCTGTGCATCGCGTGGAGAAAATAGTTGATACAACGGGAGCTGGCGATGCTTATTCTGCGGGATTTTTAGCAGGGTATTTAGAAAATAAAAATATTCAGCATGCGATGAATTTGGGAAGCAAACTTGCCGCTAAAGTAATACAAAAAATAGGAGCTAATTGACAAACATTCTCTCTGATTGTTTGTCATCCTGAGCAAAGTCGAAGGATCTAAAAGATATTTTTCTTACGTGACTAAATACGCAAATCCACATGCAATTGCGTCATATTCATCATCTAATCTTTTTTTTGTGGGAAGCTTCACTTGTAGGTCTATCATTTTTTTAATTGCGGTTTTATCAGCCAATCCATATCCAGTAACTGCAGATTTAATTGCATTGGGAGTAATTTCTGTTACGGATATTCCTCTTTGATTTCCAAGTAGATATAGAATTCCTTGTACTTGAGCCACAGAAATAGCCGTTTTCACATTTTTTGCAAAAAAGAGGCGTTCTATCACAATTTGGTTCGGTCTCCATTTTTCAAGAATAGTAGCAACATTTGTATACAACAATCCAATACGTTCTGTTTGAGTGAGATGTTTTGATGTTTGGATGGTGCAGGATTCTTCACACGTTATTCTCCCGTCTTTCTTTTTAGTAAGAATGGCAATTCCAAGGCGCTCTACACCTGGGTCAATTGCGAGAATAATCATATAAGAAGATTATAATGAAAAATAAATTGAATGTCTTGTTTTGTAGGTCTCTTTACACTTTTATCGTTTATTAGATAAACAAACAAAAGAGATGGGAAACTTCGACCATTAGTATGTCTTGGCTAAACCCATTACTGGGCTTACACCGAACACCTATCAAACCGGTAATCTACCGGCGGTCTATAAGGATTTCTTATCTTGGGGTTCGCTTCGCACTTGATATGCTTTCAGTGCTTATCGTTTGGAAATGTAGCTACCCGGCAATGCTCTTGTGAAACAACCGGTACACCAGGGATTTCCTCAACCAGGTCCTCTCGTACTGTGGTCGACTCCCCTCAAAAATCTAATCGCTTGCACTGGATAGAGTCCGAACTGTCTCACGACGTTCTGAACCCAGCTCGCGTACCGCTTTAATGGGCGAACAGCCCAACCCTTGGAACCGACTCCAGCTCCAGGATGCGATGAGCCGACATCGAGGTGCCGAACGACGTCGTCGATATGAACTCTCGGACGTCACCAGCCTGTTATCCCCGAGGTAGCTTTTATCCGTTAAGCCCCGCCCGCTATCACAGCGAATCGGGGGATCACTTACGCCTGCTTTCGCATCTGATTGGATAGTCATCCTCACAGTCAAGCCAGCTTATGCGTATACACGTATATTCCGATTTCCATCCGGAATAAGCTGACCTTTGCGCTCCTCCGTTACTATTTTGGAGGAAACCGCCCCAGTTAAACTGACCATCTAACACTGTTTCCTCTTGCGAAGATGAGGTGAAAAAAGAAGAAAGAGAGGTGTTTCATCGTCGGGCAAGCCCTCCCTCCTACTCTCAACAGTTATTCTCCTTCCACCAATGTCAAAATTCAGTAAAGCTCTCGGGGTCTTTTTGTCCAAGTGCAAGTAGGCCGCATCTTCACAGCCATTTCAACTTCGTCGAGCGGTGATTTAAGACAGTTATCAACTCGTTATACCTTTCATGCGGGCCGGAACTTACCCGGCAA
>CAYWLV010000011.1:0-1223 GCA_964459595.1 uncultured Gammaproteobacteria bacterium | reverse complement strand
TACGCTACCTTAGAACTCTCAGGGTTAGAGCTGTCGTTCACTGGAGCTTACACCGCGACCTTCTGTAGAGATTGCTCGCTACAGTCAGCCACAATGGTTGACTTACCAGTACTGGACAGGCATCAGCTCCTATACGTCCCCTTTTGGGGTTGGCAGGAACCTGTGTTTTAGTTAAACAGTCGGCTGATAATCATTTGCTGGGGCCCTGACAATTACGCCAGGGCAGAGCATCTCGAAAACTTACGCTCAGCTTTTTATGCAGAGTTCCTTAAATCACGATCACTCGTATACCTTAGTCTACTCGACCAGTCCACCTTTGTTGGTTGTCGGTACGGATATTTATAAAACTCCTTACGTAATTTTTCTCGGAAACATAAATGTATGGACTCTCTCAATCTTGCGATCAAAATAAGCGTAAAAGATTGCAGTTCCTTGCGGAAAGACTCTCTCCTTACACCCCATAAATGAGGCTCCAATTTTCATACTTCGTCAGAACGTAAGTAATAACGCTTTATAAACAGTAGCAGAATATTAGCTGCTTGTACATCGCTCATGCCTGATACGGCATGCGCTTAGATCCGACTAACCCTCAGCCGATTGACGTTGCTGAGGAAACCTTGGACATTCGGCATTCCGGGTTTTCACCGAAAGAAAACACTACTCATGTCAGCATTCTCACTCCCGACCACTCCAACAGATCTTACAATCTGCCTTCAAAGTTGTCGGGACGCTCCCCTACCACTTTAGTACTAATAAATTAGTATAAAAATCTCAAATTTCGGTAGACAGTTTGAGCTCCGAATCATTTTAGGCGCATAGTCTCCAATCCCGATAAATCAGGAACTATTCAGGTGAGCTGTTACGCACTCTTTAAAGGATGGCTGCTTCTGAGCCAACCTCCCTGCTGTGTTGGAAACTAAACGGCCTTTACCACTTAACTGTCATTTAGGAACCTTAATTGTGAGTCTGGGATGTTTCCCTCTCGCCCACGCTCGCTTATCCGAGTGGGACTGACTCCCAGCTTAAACAACGCGTATTCGGAGTTTGGTTAATTACAACACTCTTGCGAATCCTGCAACTATCCAGTCGCTCTACCCCACGTTGTATGCGCTGAGGCTATACCTAAATATATCTCGGGGAGAACCAGCTATCTCCGGGTTCGATTGGCATATTACCCCTAACCTCAAGTCATCTCACGCCATTTCACCGACGACGAGTTCGGG
>CAYWLV010000010.1:0-39590 GCA_964459595.1 uncultured Gammaproteobacteria bacterium | reverse complement strand
ATTCCCAATTTTTTACCATTGAAAGTAATAATTTAACAGTTGTTAAAGAAGAACTAAATATCATAATTTAAAAAGCTTACTCAACTGATTGTAGTAGATTCTTTATCATGTATGGAACTACCCGCTGAGTATATTGTACCGCTTTGACCATTGATGCTTACCCCTCTCATGATATTTAGTGATTTTCTCGGATGCAATAATGCCCATGCGATAACTTCTGCAGGAGAATTTTTAGTTATACCTTGCACTTGAAGTTCATCAATTAAATTTCTCGCCCAAGAAGATTCGCGTGCGCTCCCTACCGAATTTCTATTATTTTTTTTATTTTGCTTCCCACCTTTTCTACTTTCTAGTGCCATACTATTAATTTTAAGTAATAAATGTGAATAGAGAATATGCACTTTCGATATGTATTCTGTCAACCGCAATTATGATGTCGTGTCATGAAATTAGATATATTTATATTTACAATCCATGTATACTATCTCTATGGGTATAATCATAAGTCTCCTCATAAACGGACTTGCAGTATATATTTCAGCGCAGCTCATTCCGGGCGTTGTGGTTAATTCATTTATGACCGCACTTGTTGTGTCGGTGGCGCTGGGAATTGTAAACACGCTCCTCAAACCTCTTCTTATTATTCTTACACTTCCCGCAACACTCCTCACACTTGGTCTCTTTACCTTCTTTATAAATGCATTGATGGTGTATTTGGTGGCCACGTATGTACCTGGATTTCATGTAAATGGACTGTGGGCGGCGTTTTTGTTTAGTATTACCCTTTCCATTGTGGGATGGTTTTTGCGAGGTCTTACGAAATAACGTCCATAATCTCAAAAAACCGTTGGACGAAGTTTTGCAACTCCGTACAACGGTTTATGATGAATCAGCTCGTTAATAGCTTCTTCTACTATCTCTTCTGTAACTGTCGCCTCCTCCGGTTCTTTCTTCTCTAGGTTTTGCAACGTTTACAACTATTGTTCTCCCTTCTACTTCTTTTCCGTTTAATTCGAGTGCTTTTTGTGCAGCCTCACTGGTTGCAAAAGAAACAAATCCGAATCCTTTTGATCTCCCTGTTTCACGATCATTGATGATTATTGCTTCGGTGACTTCACCAAATTCAGCAAATAATGCTTTCAAAGAATCGCTTGTGATAGACCATGGCAGGCTCCCTACGAATAATTTATTCTTGTCCATATATATTCACCTCCCTTTCATGTTGGAAAACTGATGTTTCTATATGCAAACTTGGGTTGAATGAAGCTTTATTTTGCGGTACGAAGCTCTTTAGTGTGATTGTCGTTAAAATAGAATTTAAGTATACCACACTATAAATGAGAATGTGAGTAAACTAGATTTGTTTTCTGATCGTGCTGAAAGACTCTCCAATATAAATAGGTTCCAATGAGTGAGAGGAGTTGTGCAATGAGGAGTGTTTTAGCCGGGCCAATACTATCCCCTATTGAGCCTAATAAATAGGCAAAGAACGCAAACAATAGACTTTCAGCAAGTGAGTTGAGAGATGATATTGTAGCGCGTTGATGAGGGGTGAACTCTTTTTGAAGGAGGGAGTTTTTTGCAACAGAAAGTGAACCATAGAAAATTGAAGTAGATGAGTAAAGCAGTGGAGAAAATACGGTGGGGAAAATGAGTGCAAAACTATTTACGATTCGACTATATATATTTCCAATTAAAATTACTTTAATTTCAGAAAATCTATTGATAAAACGACCACTCAAATAAAAGCTGAGTGTAGCTCCCACATAGGAAAACATCTTTGCAATGCCAATTGCCCACAGTGGCCATAGTGTTGCATAGAAGGCAGCCTGAAACTGAAACGCAGCCTCCCCTACTGAAGAACTAATTGTTCCCGCGATACTTACAAGTCGTAATTTTTTATTTGTTATAAAAAGATGAAGTGCTTCTTTCATATGCTCGTAAATGTTCGTACTTTTATTAATAGAAAGCTTTGGTTCGACCATTTGAAGACTGATAAAAAAGCAAACCACTTGAGAAATAACAGACAACCACATCACATATACAAATGATTGGCTCGCTAACAAACTTCCCAGAACCGCACCCAGTGCAAGACCTAGTTGAAAAAGAGCACTGAGTTTTCCCAAAAACACATGATAGTCCTTTTCTTTACCTGACTCAGTGAGGCTGTTATGTAGCAAAGCGTCATTATTTCCACTATAAAATGCAACTGACAGACCTTGAAATACAGCGCCGAGAGCAAGTATCTTAAATGACCCTCCCCAGGCATAACAAACTGAATATACAACACTTGCTAAAGCGCCTAATATAATTGTTCTCTTTCTTCCCACTCTATCTGAAAGTATTCCGGTAGGAACTTCAAACACCGCATCTGCAATATTCGCAATCGAAAAGATGCTCATGCCCAGTGCAAATGAACCCGTTACATGAGTAAAGTACAAAATTGCGATAGCCGAATACAGTTTAAAATCGGTAAAAAAATTAAACCACGCAAGCAGCGTTATGTTTTTATGAGAGCGCATGTGACAATTATATCAGCCTTGAATAAAGTTAGAATGTTGAACAACAATAGAAACTTCCTCCCCTGCTTGAGTAGGTATTATGAATAACAGATTGTTTGGAGTGTCATCCCGGCGGAGGCCGGGATCCAGTCGACAATATCCTTATTTGCTTTTTTTGTAATGTGATTATAGTCTGGATTTCCTCAAGAGGACTTACGCCCGCCGGAGTTTACACTGAGCATGTCGAATGTGCGGGAATGCAAAAGAATTAGTTTGACCTAGTTTGAGGGATGACGATTCTATTGAGGATTCAGGAAATTTTCAGAAACACTATTTATACTATGTGTATTAATAATTTATAACACTTATTATGAGAGGCTTTGGGTATTCACATATGTACTATCAACCGGAGTTTTGGCCTACGGGATTTATTTCCCTCGTGTTAAATCTTCTCATTTGGGGGATTATTATCTATCTTGCAATTCACCTTTTCCGCAAGCTTGCCTCATGTCATGGAGGGTGTTGTGGATCAAGTTGTGGGCACCTTGAGGACGAAGAAAAAGACGATGCCTATTTCTTAAGAATTGCAAAAGAGCGGTATGCAAAAGGAGAAATCGACAAGAAACATTTTGATGAGTTGAAGAAAGAATTTTCTCCCCATCATTCTACTGAAGTTCAGATTGAATCAGAAAAATAACAACAATCTCAATCTGTACGATATAATAATGGCTTATTCGATATCAATTGAATAAGCCATTATGGGTAATAAATCAGAAACAAGTCACGGTAAGCGCCATCATTTTCTCAAATCGTATGCCAAAACTATAGGTATCTCACTGCAACAACGGATGAAAGAGCAACAAATTGAACTCCCCACCACCCCTACTCTCTCCACTTTGTTTGGCGCTATTCAGGATAGCGTTCGCGCAGCGTGGATAGACGAAATGACACTGCACCTTTCAGATGCTATTTTTAATCCTGCTGTACAGAGTATGTCTGATGAAGAAAAACAGCAGATGCTTCGAGAAGATACATATGAAAGCCTCAATACTCTCCGTCTGAACGGCTCGCCTGAAGGATGGTTTGCGATGGTTGGCGCACTCTCCAAACGTGAAGAGCTTACAGCAAGAGTCGCTCATAACTATATTGAGAAACTTAATGATAAAGAATGTAAAGAGAATTTTGGGTACTCAAAACCAGAACTCCTTCTGTTTGCTGATCTTTCAGGTGAATTACAAAGTCCAATTGATGATGTATATATCAAACAGATGGAATTTCATCCAGAAAATCCTGAAGAATATCGCATGATGAAAGGAGCTGAGTATTTTTATATTTCAAAATCTCCACATCAAAATACGCGCATCAATCCGCTTATCACCCAATTTCCCCATGAGATTAAAGCTATTACGAGCGTGCTAGAAAAATATGCACTTCGTATTGAAAACGAACTTCAAGATAAAATTCTCGATGTTGAAAAATATGCCAAACTTCCCAGCTATCTTCGTCAAATGGCAGGCGCATTCCAATCAACCGATACTTCATTATCTGCAACAGACAGTATGTGGAGTGCAATCAGACGGGAATGTGCACGATTGAGTGAAGAGGTGGGCTGTCCACTCATAATAAACCCTATCAGTTTTCCAGGTGATGGAGGACATATCGATATTGAGCTTCTTGTTGGGATGAAGGACACAGCAAATACGGATCTTCAAAATACGACCCATGAAATATCTAAAACGGTAAACAGTTTCGCGGAAGAGGTTGGGGTTGAAAGTGAGAATATGCCCCTAGTGCCCACTGTTTTTTTTCGATCACTTATCCACTCAGGGAGCAACTTATCAATGTCTGCCACAGCAAATTCAACTCGTGAATATATTGCGTTTAATCTCGCAGGAGATCATAAAGATTCACATTATTTGTTTGATACTTATGCAGATAGTATCCTTACCCATCCCTCATCTAATAAAGAGTATCTCTCATGGCGAGCGATAGCCACTTCTGCTCATGAATTGGGTCATTTGCTTAAAATAAATATGGGGCATGATCATCTTGGAGAAGGAATAAATCAGAATAAACTCGAGGAACTGAAAGCAGACACGCTTGGTGCCCTATATTTTTTACGATCAAACTCTCACTCTAAAGACGATTATGATCACTATTTGGAAGTGTATCTCATCGATTATATAGAAGAAATTCAATCATATCTCAGAAATCCAAATGCAACAAATCCCAACGATTCATCCTACTGGTATGCATTTTCTGGGCTAACAATTCTCAATCAACTTTTTAAAAGTGAGGCTATTGGGATAAAAAATAATAAAATCAGCATTTTAGATGGAAAAAAAGGTATTGAAGCGATGGCTGATCTGGGAGAGGAAATTGCTCGTATCTATGTAGACGAGACTGTAAGCCCATCCCAAGTGGATGATTGGGTGGTTAAACACACAGAAGAAGCGATGAATAATTCAAATGTAAAATGGTATGCAAATCAAATACTTAATTCTCTCTAAGATAATGAGTTATATTCTCATGAAGCTGTTTTGAATAGCAGAGCTCACGAGGAAATTCAAATAGGGAGCTGTCTATATCCAATTCTTCTCTTGCTTCAGCGACAGCATCTTTGAGGGTTAATCTATGATTATAATTTCGTAAATGTGCTCCATCTGTTCGGCTCTCAATATAGTCGGAAAGAGCAAGAATTTGTTGAAGTTTAAGCATCTTTTCATTCACTTCACCATCATCTCTTTGAGTTTTTCGAGGATATGGCTTATTTTTTTTAAACTCATGATGGGTAATAATAAGATTGGCGAGTAATTGAATCTCTTTCTGCTCCTTCCAAGAATTTACGTGTCTACTTTGCTCCACGAGCGCATCAAATCCCCACCGAGGATGTGGATCAAAGGAAGCCTCTTTATCTCTATCAGATAGACGGCCGTTGCTGTTTAATAGTGCACTCGGAATCAAACGCTTTCCATTATCATGAAGAAATCCTCCGAGTCGAAGCAAGTCTAGATCTTCCTCACTGAGTCCTGCTTGCTCACCTATATCAACAGCTAACTCCGTCACACGAATGCTGTGAGTTATAACATGTCTTTTATTTTGATCAACAAAAAGAGGTTTCATGACCGTGCGAGCCCAGGGCCGATTATACAATAAAGCCATCATACGAGCTTCGCTGATTTCACTATTGTGCTCATGCGGTATTTGCCTTGTACGATGTACAGGTCGAGCTTCCATGAAGGGTATTATACCTTAGTTTAGTTATAGGAAATAGTAGCTTCTTGAAAAACTTTTGTGGATTGAATTGACAAATCTATCGTCAGAACAAATTTCATTTGAAGTCTAAAAGGGATGTTGAATTCTTATTAAGAATAATAAGTTCTCCGGGTAGACAATAATCATAAAATTTAGTTGTGGGAAATTTATCCGTAAGTAGAATATTTTTTATTGCTGCAATTATTACGCCATGAGTGCATATGAGAATATCCTTTTCTGGTCGATGTATCACTTCACACAGAAAGCTACGCACACGTGTAGAAATCAATTTCACTCCTTCGCCATTTTCTTCATTCAACCGTGCATCAAATACAAACTGTTTGCCTGTGATTTGCGTAATGATTGCACTCGTCTCTCTGCAACGAATAATCTCTGAGGAAAAGTTTGCGCTTGTGGGAACTGTTTTGAGAAAAGTAGCAAGTCGCATGATAGATGGAATTGCCTCAGGGAGAATCGGAGCCGTAAACTTTTTGCTGCCATAGCCTCGTTTACTATGTGTTGCAATGCCATGGCGTATCAGATAAAACGTTTTAGAGCTTGTCATATACCGCTAAAACCTTATTAACAACTATGCTCCATGAGAGAGCACTTGCACGTTCCCGTAATTCGCTGCTCATTTGCGCATGAGCATGCGCGTTGGTGAGCAAATAGGTAATCTGAGAAGCAAGCAAAAGCGGATTATTTACTGAGGTGATTAGAGATGTGTGTTTTTTATCGATAAGTTGTGAAACACCAGCAACATTTGTAGTAATTGTGGGGACACCGCATGCCATTGCCTCAAGAGCAACCATTCCAAATGATTCATAATGAGATGGCATAATTACCATTTCTGCTGCGTTGTAATAATCAGGAAGTTCTTCTTGTTTTTTAAGCCCTACGAATTTTACTCTTGTTGAAAGATGAAGTAGTTCCTTAAGTTGTTGAAGCATAGTGAGCTGCTTACTCCATAATTCTTTTGGTTGGGAAATATCCCCCCCTACTATCCACAAGTCAACTCTCAGTTCTGGATTTTTCATAATGAGAACTTTAAGCGCGTACATAAGCATATCAAGTCCTTTCAAAGGCTCAATTCTTCCCACAAAAAGAAGTATTTTGTCTGATTGTAATGCTCCAATATTTTTTTTTGCTTCTTCCTTATCCTTTGGTGTGAAAAACGAAATATCGACTCCAGGTGGGATAATGGTCATCTTGCTTTTATCTGCCTGATACAAGTATTCCAAATAACTCATCTCGCTTTCGGTGGGAGTAATGATGTGTGATGCTTGCTGTGCAATTGTACACTCTGCCTGTATTCTGTCGACCTCTTCTTTTTCAAGTTCGTCGCGTGCCACTAGATTTTTCATCAAGGCGAGTGTGTGAAAATAAATGACCAGTGGGTAGGACTTATTGCTTTTTTTATTAATCCCAAGACCAATAAGTCCAGACATGTAGTAGTGACAGTGCAAAATGTCATATTCAAGGCCCCTTTCATTCAAAAAATGAAGAAATGTGTCCACAAACTCAGGAATATAGGCAACAAGTCTTTTTTTTTCAATTCGTTCCTTCGGCCCCGCAGGGAGATGAAAAAGGCGTAAATTGGGGGCAATTTCCTCAATAAGTGGGTCCTTTTCATCCTGACTTCTGGTATATATATCAACTACTACTCCTTGCTTTGCTAGGGCTTTCGAAAGCTCTAAAACATATATTTCAAGTCCTCCTGTCGTTTTTCCTTCTTTGGAAGATAATGGGCAGCTATGATACGAAATCATTGCAACTCGTTTTTGTTTCATGGTTTACATTATATCGTATTTCTGCCTATTGAGACAAAACCTCTACCCCAATAAACGCGTAGTCGGTTTTGCTTATAAAATTCCCAGACACTGGATACGACCCAACTTGACTCATAGGCATACTGATAAGGGCAAGTCCCGCATCTTCTCCATTCCCTCTATTTGTGTGTGTTTCAACGAGTTGAGTAATGCCACTTTTAGGAAAGTGTGCATATTGTCTCAAGCCGATTACCCCAATAAGTGTACTGTCAGACTTTGTATTGGAAATGGTGCTTGTGTAGTTTTTTGTATCAGTCCCCTCTTTACAACTCACATCTTTGATTCCTATTGAATTTTGAGTTACCACAGAGCCAATGGGAGCAGGTGCGGCCCCTGTATAGGAGGAGACAACAATTACTGCTGCCTTGAGTTTACTTGACTGAAGGAAATGAGCGGTGACCCGACCTGGGGATACTGTGCCATACGCCCACCATACATCTGTTCTTACATTTGAACGCCCACTACATTGTGCAGCAACTCGTTGCCAATTTAATCCCAATCCAGAGATTCTCCCCACTTCAACATTTGCCTTCGTTGAGACGGCAGTTATGTAAAGTTGGTTTTTTGTTGAAGCAGAAATATCTGTAGATGTAGTTACAAATGGGGCACCATCAACCTGAACACTCCCCTTACTTATCTCAACGAGCGAAACGCTTGAGGGGGTCGTTGCTGGCGGTGCTGTGATGGGGATTTGTGTGACGGGGACCATTAGTTCTTCCTGCGTGGGGACAGATGCTCGTGTTGGATTGGGCTTGCTTGTTGGTGCGGTGCTAGAAGGAGGGGTATATGCATGACTAATTGGTTCTCCACTAAAGGCAATGGCGCCGATATCCGGACTGGTATTTGATGTTGTTGTTCGTGATTTTCCTTCAAAATCATCAATTATCTCAGGAATTCCTATCCCCCCACCGCGCGCTGGTGAGGTGCTTCCCAATCTAAAGGTTGACGGGTCAGTTCCAGGTTCCGTGAGAAATTGAGGGTCTCTCAATAGATTGTGAGAAAGTGAAATAGATGAAGATGGATCGGGCAACTCACCCCCGATGATTATATTGTTCATTATGGTTACTGAGTTTTTTACGCCGGGAATAATTTTAACGCCGCCTGTTTTAACCATGGTATTAAATGCAAATAAACAATTTTCACATCCATTTCCACTGATTTCACTGTAGGTATAGCCTAAACCCGTCTTACATCCATAGCCAATATTGTTGAAAACGCGTATATTTTTTAGCCGTGCACCCCACTCTTGGGATATGTCTTCTTCAGATGTAGTTATACAATTTGCAGGGCTTTTTGCGCGATAGTAAACTGCATCAGTGGAGTAGGTCATGTTTTTATAGACGTCAATATTGTATGCATTCCCTATATAAATATTTTGTGAAAAATTATCATGAACGAGGTTGCCATATGCTGAAGAATCAGCAGATTGACCCAGTATCAACCCTTCTCCCCAGTTATTGAAGATGTGGTTATTTCGAATAGTAAGATGGTGAGAATAAGGTGCTGTTTTCAAACAAGAACCCCACCCTCCTGTAGTATTGTGACCCCCTTCATTTTCGGTAACACTATCCCGACATTGAGAGTTCTCGATGGTTATATACGACCCTTTTACTCGATATCCAAACTTGCGACAATTATAGACATCCATGCTGTCCATAAGAATGTTTGTTCCACTGATGAGCACACATTCAAAGGTGCTTCTCGTAACATTGAGTCCTCGTATTGTAATAAACGAACTCTTTGTGGGGATATTCAGTGGAGGCTTGCTTTCGTCATTAGTATATTGCGCATCAAGGGTAACTTTATTGCTGTTCTTTGCGCGAATGATAATAGGTTCGCCATTATTTCCTGATTCTGTCAGAACGAGAGGTTCTGTATATATTCCATCTTCAATTTGTAACTCACTTCCCGGTGTCAGCATTGAAACTGCCTTCTTAAAAGACTTAAACGGACTTTGCTCTGTTCCTTGGTTTGAATCATTACCATTGAGTGACACGAAGTATATTTGTTTAATTTCAGATGCTCGTGTATTTTTTGCCTTTTTATACACATCATTTTGTGTTTGGAACTGCGAAATTGCTACAACGGCTCCTGTACCGATAAGTAAGACCAAAATAAGAAGAAGTTTGTACGATTTTTTAAGAAACTGTTTAATTTCAAATATTTTTTGCATACATCATTACAGCAAAAGATTTGTAGGATGTCAATGCGAAATATCAATAATATTAGCCATAAGAAATGCGGGAATAATTGCACACAATGCGAATACCGCCGATACATTAAAAGCCATGATAATGCCAAAGGTATCAGAAAAATACCCCAGTAAAATGGGAGCACACGTGCTTGCGACACCTACAAAGAGTGCATTGAGACTAAATACTTTTTCCATGCCAACTTGGTGATGCACCGATTCTGAAACCATTGTGTTTACCACTGGTACAGTTCCTTTCGTAAAAATACCCAATATAACACAAGTAACTATTAAGGCGGGAATCCAAGTTATATTTGATAGCGCCACAATCAAAATCGCCATGCTTAATTCAGATATAATAAATACCTTTACATTTCCTATTCTGTCTACCAAATTCCCTAATAATACCTTGCCAAACATACTTCCTATAAAAAAAGTGGAGGTAAGGACCCCAACAAACATATAGGGAACGTGTCTCTGTAAAAGTAGAAAGGGAATAAAGATAAATAACGAGCCACTTGCAAGCGCATCAAAACAATTACTTAAACTCGCAAAAAGAAACTTTTTATTTTTAAGTAGCGCTTTATAAGAGGTTTGTGTTTTTGGTTCATTCAATTTGTCCACATTGTAAATATGTTTTTTGTCCCGGTATAAAAAGGAGAGTCCAATGCAAAGAAGTATTACAAAAACTGCAATTGCTGTACTTCTCCAGCCGATAACGATAATTACCACTGTAATGATTGATGATAACCCAACTCTTCCCACTTCACCCAGAGCCGTAAAATTGCCTAACTGCTTACCTCGTGTTGCTTTATCAAACATATGAGTTACTAACGCAAATGAAACGGGATGAAACATCCCGAATCCAATTCCAGCAATAACAAATCCAATAACGACACTACTATAATGTGGAGCCATTCCTGTAATTAAGTAACCAAAAGCCCAAAAGAATACCGTCCCTATTAATACGCTTTTTCCTCCAAATTTTGAAGCGAAATATCCAGCAGGCAGGGCTAAGATTATATCCAGTGAGTTTACAACTCCACCAAGAAAACCCACCTGAGTCATGCCTACTCGAAACTGAGCAGCAATTAGGGGGAGAAAAAGCATCAAACTTGCCTTAAAGCCGTCATTGAGGATATGAAGAAGGTTGATTTGAGTAAACTCTTTTTTCATTACTATTTGTCATCTCCGTTCTTATCCCCGGCTTTTACTCGGAGTTTTACAGAATTTGCAAGTTTGAGCAGATCAGAAGAGAATGTGTGGGTGTAAAGTTTCTTTTTTTCGTGTCGCTCCTCAGCATACCCAATAAGTTTTGTGAGTAGCTCAGGTAACTTAATCCCACTCGCCTTCCAAAGATGATGATAGAGTGTGCCAGGAAGAGTGTTTACCTCATTTGCATAAAACTCTTTAGTCTCTGTGTCATACAAAAAATCGACACGAGCAATACCGGTACATCCAATAAGTTTATACACTTTTTTTGCTGTTTCTTGAATTTGCTTTGTTGTTTGCTCATCAAGCCGAGCAGGAATAATGATTTTGCTTTTTGCATTCCCGAGTTGTGCTCCCCCATCTGCGAGATATTTATCTTCATAACTAAAAAGTTCATCTCCAAACACTGATTCTTGAAGAGAGGAGGCTATCACCTCGTCATTTCCAATCACACAACAGGTTACGTCCATAAGGTTACTTACACACACCTCAACTATCACTTTTTCATCATAATGGAGTGCCACCTCAATACCCTGTATTAATTCTTTTTCTGTTTTTGCTTTCGAAATGCCGATTGATGATCCAAGTCGAGCGGGTTTGATAATAACAGGAAGTCGAAGTGAAGTGACAATATTGGCAACTATCCCCTTTTGGTTTGCATCCCACTCACCTTTAGTGAAAAAAATAGAGTCGGTGCCGGGGATATCAGCTGATCGATACAAAAGCTTGGTGAGTACCTTATCCATTGTGATAGCCGATGATGCAACGTCACATCCAACATAGGGAACATTAAGCAGCTCACAGAGTCCTTGAAATGTTCCATCCTCGCCGTTTTGCCCATGAAAAGCAGGAAATGCTATGTCAACTATGAGTTTTTTTCCCACCAATCCCTTTTTCTTGAACACCATTCTTCCTCTAGACTCTTCTAAGTCGAGAGTCCATTTCCTATCTGAATCGTGAAATGTTGACTTTGGATCGCTAAATTGCCCCATATGCCCAAACTGTTCGCCAACATACCAACTCCCCTGTTTGTCTATGTAGACAGGAATAATGGGGTAGTTGAGCTTTTTTAGGCCGGAGATAATAAGTTGGCCGGTAACAATGGAGACGTCATGCTCAGGGTTGCGAGATCCAAAAAAAACGCCTATTGTTTTACTCATATAGATATTATATATCATTCTATTTGTTGAGGACCAGATTCTGTCACTCGTAATTTCCCCCGTCGGTACTCGAAAAGCTTCCAATGCCTGCTGGCGGAACTTTTCTGCGTGCCGCCAGGTACCCTTTACTCGTGCCACCTGGTCTTGAATGAGTAGAATTGAAAGTTATTCAGGTAATTCGAAGCGCAATGCCAAAGCGAGTGGACCTTTGCACGATGGGAATGTTGGGAGCGAAGTGGAAAATGTCAAGAGTGCAACGGCGCCACCGCTGGCATGTGCAAGAATTACTAAGCTTTCAATTCTATTAAATTCCTTAAATATAATTATCCGTCCAGTCGTTTTGAAACAAAACTACGTCGTTTGGCTGAATAATATTCCCCATATCCGCATGAGCCTGCTCCGATGATATATACCATTTTATATTCTCATTGCTATATCCCTTCTCCCTCAACCCCTCCGCAATATACGGTGTTGCCGAGTTTTTGATTAACACAACAACATCGGCAACACTGCTTAGTTTTCTCCCGATTTCTTTATGAATTTCAGCTGTTTTACTCCCCGTTTCAACAAGACCTGGAGTGACATACACTTTTCTTCGTTTTTCATAAGTAGACAACACATAAATTGCCTCTCTCACCCCATCGGGATTTCCATTGTAACTATCATCAATCACAGTTACTCCTCTTGCTCCCTCAATAAGTTCCAATCGATGCGGTAGGGGCTTGATGGCGGCTGCGCCTTTTTGGATTTGTGTAAAGTCTAATCCAAGATGTCTTGCAACACCCTCTACAGCATGCAAAACTCCAGTCGCATATCGCCCCAACAACCCACTTTTCAACTCTGTTTCATCAAGACTTGAGTACAGAATAACCTGTTGATGGGCTACATACTTTTTATAGTATTTATTCACACGATTATCATCTTTATTCAAAACAAGAAGTCCGTTGGTATCTGTGTTTTGAGCCAGCTCAAAGAGTGTTGCAATAGTGTTATCTAATGTTCCCATACGTTCCAAATGAGCTTCATTTATTCCGGTAATTACTCCTATTTGAGGCTTCACAAGGCTACATATATCAGTGATGTCTCCCCTCTTGTACTCTCCCATTTCCACCACCAAAACCTCTGTGGTTGAGGTGAGCTTTTTTATGATAAGCTCCGCAATTCCGAGTGGTGTGTTTATATTTTCTGGCGTTTTTAATACAGAATATTTTTGTGACAGTACCGTGCTGATTGCTTCCTTCATGGTGGTTTTGCCATAGCTGCCTGCAATCCCCACAATTAAGAGGTCGGGATAGTGAGACAGAACATTTTTTGCTTGTTGTATTTTTATCAATTTAAGGATGGTATCCACTGGGGTAAGAAGAAATACTACGCATACAATGGGAAGAACAGAAATATAAATTACCAATAAGTAAGCAAGATGAAAACCAATAGTAAGACTCATGATGAATCCTAATGTGAAAGAAGTAATAAGAATCATTTTGGGCGTAAAAACAAGCTTTTTCCGTAATGTTGCAGGGGGGATGCCTTTTGTCTTTCCAATTGCGCGTAAAAATCGAACAATTTGGTATTCTTCTAGCTGCAAGAGATAAAGATGATAGTAGAGATACGAAAATGGATTAATTTTTTCCATAGTGCTTTTCCAAAAATGCCAACACAGTCTCCCCAAACTCAAATTGGGCATCGAGAAAACAGTAATGTCCTGCCTGTTTGATGATGTGAACTTCAGACTGAGAAATGCGTGCATTCAAATAATGAGCGTCATTTACTGGGGTATATGTATTTTCATCCTTCTCGCCCCACACAATAAGGGTTGGCACTGATACATGTTCCAAGTCAGATACAATATGTTCGGAAATAATATTCACAAACGTTTCACGCAACTCAGGAGTGGCGACATAGTCGTCGCTTCCAGACATTCGGAGAAGTTGTGTGCGGATTCCCCTCATAAAGGGTAGGCTCATAAGGGGCTTTACTGTTCGCGCTATGCGAATTTTTGTTTGAGAAATAGATGAGGTATGTGGTAACCCAGAACTCGCAACAAGAATAAGTCCATCCAGTTTAACTGTCTTTTTTGAAGTAATACGAACAGCCGTTTTCCCTCCAAATGAATGACCTATGAGTAGGGGTGAGTCCAACTCATGTTTGGCGATAAATGCACTCACGATGTGTGCATAATCATCCAGATGAAATGGGTGTTTGGGGCTCTCACTCTTTCCAAATCCAGGTAAATCCAAATACACAAGTGCATACCCTTTCTCAGCGAGTACTTGTGTTGAGGCAAACCATAAAGTGCTTTGTGCCCCCCATCCATGCAAAAAAAGAAGTGTTTTTATAGGTGTGCTTGTTGGTTCCACCCAATATGAATGTACGAGCTGACCCTCAACAATAGTATCCTTCTCTGCTGGCTGTGTCATAGCTGTGCAAAACGCTTTCCAATTCTGAATCGGATGAAAATCATAAGGATGAAGTTTGCCAAAAACATATATGTGGAAAATGCATAGTTTTCAAACTGCCAGTTGGTGATCACTAAGAGTCCAATAAGAGAGTTAATAGTTCCAAACAAAAATACCGAATCGCTTTCTGAGTCTGGATCTATCCAAGACTTCACGAGTGTGGGCACACACGCAAGCCCATCTGCAAGCATCGCAAATACGATGGCTACATTCCCCACCTTTGTGATTCCCCACAATGCCAGTCCAATGAGTGATAACACACCACACACAATATCCAGAGTTTTGAGTTCCCAAACAGCTTTTTTGTTTACAAATGTAGCAATAAAAATAAGAAGTGGCATAAACCACACAATAAATGTCGCCCAAATCTCCGGCCCGACACCTTGTTGAAGTTGGGCAAAAAACGCCAGTGCTGGGGCAAGAACAAAGAGAAACCAACTCACTCGATTTGGTTGAATTTTCCCCCGCACGGTGTCGATGAGATAGCTCATACCGCCAATTGTCTGAATAAGCACCCCCACATACACAAAGTTTGAGTTAATCATAAGTAGGTATATATATTGTACAATAGACCCATGCAGAAGGTACAGATGTTTCGCTCTATCATTATCGACGTTGTAAGCCCTCAAACAAACATTCCCGAGGCAGAACGCAATCTTATTGAGCTTAAATCCCTGATAAAAACATATAGCAGTATTGATGTCGGCCATATTATCCAGCACAGAACAAAGCCAGATAAAGATACGTTTATTGGGTCGGGAAAGGTTCAGGAGGTTATTGAAATGGTGCGAGACAAGAAAATAGACATTCTCATTTTAAATGCGATTGTTAAACCCACTCAACTATTTCATCTTACCGAGCAACTCTGGACTGCAAACCCAGATATCAAAGTATGGGACCGGGTAGACTTGATTCTGCATATTTTTGAAAAACATGCTCAAACTACAGAAGCGAGGCTTCAAATAGAAATTGCCAAAATGCACCACATGGGACCACGCATTTATGGCTTGGGTGGCACCTACTTTTCACGTCAAGGCGGTGGGATTGGAAGTAAGGGAGTGGGAGAGACTAATATCGAACGTATGAAGCGCCATTGGAGGACATTGATTAAAAAAAAGGAGGATGAATTGAAAAAACAACTAAATCATCGGAAGGGTCAGGTTGATCATCGCAAGGAGCTTGGTGTAAAACATGTGGCGCTTGTTGGATATACCAACGCGGGCAAAACAGCGTTGTTTAACATGCTCACCGGTCGCGATAAACTCTCCAAGGACGTGCTTTTCGCCACTCTGAGCTCCACGGTGGGACGCATTAAGGCGCTTGGTGCAGCTCACAATCTCCTCGTATCAGACACCATCGGTTTTATCCAAAATCTCCCCCCCGACCTGATCAAAACATTCAAATCAACACTTCTGGACGTGATTCATGCAGATCTTATCCTCCATATTGTGGATATTAGTGATGAACTGAGAGATAGGAAAATACAAGTGGTGCAAGAAATTATTCAAGAAATTGGAGCCTTGTCTATTCCTCAGATTATGATATTCACAAAGGTCGATTTACTGCCGGAAGAGAGATGGGGTGAGTTTGAAACAGTAAAGAAACAGTATAGCACGCTCTCTCCCCTGTTTATCTCCACTACGGAGGATATAAATATAAAGAAACTAACAGAGACTGTCTTAAAATCCATCACTCATGTTTGATTGGATTCCCACCCACCCTCCTTCGCTCATGTTCTACCATATCCGCCTTCACTCATGTTTGGCTCGAAGCAAGTCATGATTTCAATGCTTCCCTGTGTCATCCCGACGCCCGTCCTGAGCTAGTCGAAGGGAAAGTCGGGATCCAGTACAATCAAAGCGTGAGACACTATTTTGTGTATATTCTTTCCTCTCAAAGAAATGGCACTCTCTATATTGGAGTTACGAATAACTTACTTCGAAGGGTATGGGAGCATAAACATCAATTAGTAGAGGGATTTACTAATAGATATGAAGATCATCACCTTGTGTATTTTGAACAGCATGAAAACGCAGAGTCTGTAATCCTACGCGAAAGACAACTAAAAGAATGGAGAAGGAATTGGAAACTTGAACTTATCGAAAAAATGAAGCCAGACTGGAAAGATTTATATAAAGAATTGTGAATTCTACTGGATCCCGTGTCGAAGCACGTGATGACGATAATCCTTATAAAAAGCGCACCGAGCCCTTGGATTCGTTCCTTGGACTCGGCTGCGTATAGTTTTCTTTGAGCTTTTGCTAATCAATGCTTCTTTTGATCTTTGCCTTTGCTCAATTTTTTTGTTATTTTAGCTTACTTGTTAAATGCTTTTTTAGTTTTATTTCTTTTAGCTTCCGACTTGTTGCTTTAAGCTTTATTTTAAACTCGTTATATTGAGTTATAATTTTTGCTTATAGCTTTTATTTTACTCGTGGCTCCGTATTGAGGTGGCTTTGAGCGGTTTTGTCTTCTAGCTTTGAACCTTAAACTTTCAAGCTTTTGACTTTTAGCTATTTACTATTGTGTCTCTAGTTTATTGTATTAGGTAACTTATAATAAAACTAACTTAATTTAACTGTAGAGTATTTTTTATTGTTTGTCAAGGGGTATTTTATCTTATAGTTATTTTAAGTGGGTTCTTTCCTTTTCAGCCTCAAAAAACTCATTTTTATCCCAGCTTTCAATTAATTTTTCTGTGATTGGAGTTGCAGTTGCATACAATACATCAAAGATATTTTTCATTGTTTGAGTCAATTGACCGCTTTTGATAATAAGTCCCCAAGCCTCATCTTTTTTAGCGCATACAAACCGAGCCGTATCTTCGATGAGGGAAATATCGAGGTGAATATCAAAACTTGGATTATCTATGTAACGAAAGTTATGAAGTTGAATATAGTCTTTGTTTCGCTCGTGCTGATAGGCTAAAACATGGCGAGTCCATTTATTCCAAGGCACGAGTGATTTTATAGGAATAAGTGAGGATCTTTTCTGCTTGAGGCCACGATCTACGTCGGAATTAATTACCTTCTTTCCCATTGTGTCCATCGAAATGAGACTTTCGTACACATAGATTGTTGAATGCTTCTTGGCCTCATTTGTCTGTGACTGCACCTGTTTTGCACCCTCAATCCCCGGATAAAACTGAAAGTTCGTGCTCCCCTGCGGTGAAACATACTCTTTTTTCAATAGTGGTAATACATCTACAAGCTCCACCTCAAGTCGGGAGAGATCTTTTCTTCTGGAAAATAGCATGTCACGAAGCGCTGAAGGATTTTTTGCTACAATCCATGTTTGTTGTTTTTCTAGCCCCTGAGACTGCTTTATGGTGATAAGCCCCTTCAATGCAAGGTTAAACATCACGTCATACACCGTCGTTCGCGGAATGCCAGCGGCTTTGGCTAACGAATATGGCGAAACTCGCTCATGTTTAATTGCCTCAATATACACTTTTGTTTCATTTTCAGACAAGCCAAGATTAGAAAGGACTGAATATATTGGGTTCATGAGTATAAATGTATATAAAAATATGTAGTAGGTGGCACGAGTAAAGGGCACCCGGCGGCACGCAGAAAAGTTCCGCCAGCAGGCATTGGAAGCTTTTCGAGTACCGACGGGGGAAATTACGAGTGGCGGAATCTACTACTTATATTCTACCACTGTCGTCAGTGTCCGTCAACTTTGACATATCTTCCCTTCTTATGTATACTCTCCTTCAATATGAAAGAGCATGTCAAAAAATATGTCCGTCCTGCCTTTTTTCTCAGCATTACAGCGGCCTTTGTCTGGGCTGTACAAATTGTTCTTTTTCGCTATCAAATGAAACTTGGGGAAAATCCGTACACGCTCGCTCTCTGGAGTACGGCACTTGAGCTTCCATTTTGGATAACTGTGCTTGTTCGTAAAAAAAACGAGCTTCGCAATCTCTCTATGCGATCATATGGAATTTTTGCAATCATTGGCTTTGGGAGTGCTATAGCCATAGGACTCATGGAGAATCTGGCTCTTGCTCACACAACTGCCACAAACTTCGCGTTTCTTATCCGGACTGTAGTGCTTTTTACTATTCTTTTTTCTGCAATTTTCTTTAAAGAGCCCATTACGAAGAAAAAAAGCATTATGACTCTCACGATTCTCTGTGGGGCATACTTTTTGAATATTCAGTCTGGCGGATTTCACCTCAAGCTAGGAGACAGCTACACGCTTATTGAGGCAGCCTCAATTGCTTTCTTTTCAAATATACTGATAAAGAAAATGGTGCTCAAAACAAATCCAGACTTTGCTGCGGGCTTGCAGTATGTCATGGGTTCATTTTTTCTTGCTGGGGTTTTTATCTATCAACATACGCCGCTCTTACTTCATAATCCTCCACTCCTCATACTCTATGCTGTAATTGGAATTACGTTTGCTCGCCTCAGAAACCGCGCATTTCAACATGCAACATCTACCTTTGTCACGATGATTATGTCTATCACTCCTGTGTTTGTGCTTATCTTATCTGGAAGTGTGTTGGGCGAACGTCTCACTCCTGTGCAGCTTTTTGGAGGAGCGCTCATCATCCTCACCGGCTTCATGGCAGAGTTTTTGAAAATATAACGTATAGATTTCTCAATATATTTCTGTATGATAAATATATATGCAGAGCAAAATATGTTTCTCAAAAAAACTGACAGTTGTTATATTGAGTATCGCAGTTGGGGCGTTGCTTCTCAGCTATCTTTCAGAATCCCTCCTCACCAATAAGCAGTCCCTCAATTCAAAAGCAGCCCCCCCACGCACTCTAAAACAAAAGCCTCAGCCAATGGTTGGTGGTAATGAAGCCCCCCCAGGAAAGTGGCCTTATATTGCGTCAATAGGGGTAAAGATTACTTCATCTCCAACTCCTACCGGAGGCCCTTTTTATGAAGTTAAATGTGTGGGCACGGTAATATCTCCGCATTGGATATTAACAGAATCAAACTGCGTAAAGAATATGCCGAACAAGACGAGTATTGCCAGTGAACAAGTTTCAGGCACATTTAAAACAGCAATTGCTAATTTTAATTTCCCTCTCGGAAAAAAGGTATTTTTTGATATAGATAGTCGTAGCATCTTTATTTCAATCGGACAATATCCAGGTAAACAATTCCCGACTGTCGGAGCTGGTACTCCTCCAATTGCTCCAAATCAAGATAATTATGCAGATTTTGCAGTTATCAATGAAAATGGTATTGCATTACTACATGTAGCAAGTCCAATTACTATCCTAAAATATACAAGACTGTTAGCAGCGGATACTACTGTAAAAACAGGTGATATGGGTGTAATACTTGGAATAAAGGATTTAATTAAGAATCGGACTGCTCACCAGGGTATACTTCCTATTCTATTGCTTAACGAGCAATATCAATATGTTGATTATATAAAAAATCTTTCGTTTATTTCGGCTGGTTATTTTAAATCACAAGATGTATATACTGATGAACCGGGATCGCCGCTATTTATATTCACATCTGGAACAAGCCAAAGTAAATTTTGGTATCAGATTGGTGTGTTTACTAAAAACTTAAATGGTTTAAGGTATGTCAACCAATTTTTGAATTTTGGTTACGGCTATAAAGAATTAACGAAGACTGATGGGTTGTTAACATGTACAACAAATAGCCAGTGCAGCACACCGGTAACATACCTTGATTGGATAGTTGCCGTCGATAATGCATTTGGTACTGATGGTATCCAAACTGGATATTATCCAAGTAATACAAATCTAATAAGTCTGGGTGATTCTGCGATAGACAGTAATGATTCGGGCCTCATAAAATATTCCAGTAGAAAATGTGAGGCTATGGAATATGCCGCAAATTCATTTGTCCCTGCCAAATGTCCAACACCGACGCCAACCATAATAAAATAAAATGAGGGATAAATATAGAAGATGTATATTTTCTGTTGCTCAATGAAAATAGATCGGGTATGATTTAACCATCAATGAATACGATTACTCTTTCAATTGAAACTAAACGACTCATAGGTATTTTTATTTTATTCCTCCTCATCATTTTCTCAACTGCTCAAGTGCAGGCAGTGAACTACTCCTGCTCCAAATGTGCTCCTGGTTTTGCCTACACGAAAGCCGCCTATAAGTCGTCTACTGCCAACTGCAACTCACCGGTTACAGATATCACCTATAGTTGCGACTGCTCCTGTGGGTCTACGAGCGCTACTCAACAATCGTTCGGAAACTGTCGATCGCAATGTGCAAATACCCCCACTCAACCCGCTCCCTCTCCAACTCCCCAACCAACCGGTGGCGCAACGACATACCCCTGTACTTCAAAATGTAGCTCAAACTACGACTACACAAAAGCATCCAGCTACACATCAACAACAGCCAACTGTGTAAATCCTGTAGCAGGTTCTGTCACATATAGTTGTGATTGCTCTTGCGGTGCAAATAGTGCACTCCACCAGACATATGGATCCTGTTCTCAGCAATGTTCAACAGGTGGAACTCCAAGTCCCACACCCGTAACAATTTGTGAAACTGAACTTTGTGGTTCAACAGGATGTATGGTGCGCTGTTGTACCACAACACGAGTAGGCACCAGTAGTACCACAAACTGTGTTTCAAAAATTGGCCCCACTCCATCTCCGACGCCAGTTATTTCACTTGTACCTTCCCTAACTCCTCGAGTAACTATCACTTCAGGCCCCTCGCCCACTGGCACTCTCAATGGAACTGTATCTGGTACACCAGTTCCCTCTGTCACATCAGCCACTTCATGTTCCTGTGTTGCAGACTCTTGTTCATCTACCTGTGTCTTTGATGTATTTTCAGATATTGCCTATTCTCAGCCTCTTAAATGCACCCTTCCCAGTACTGTTCATTTTTCCTCCCCTGATGCCCCGTTAAAAAATCAGTCATGTACAGCGGCAAAACGCACCAAGGGAGACGCAGACGGCAATGGTACTATCAATATGCTTGATTATATGTACTTTATTTCTGCATCATTTGGCGGCAAAGTACCCCCCGCAGTGAACCCAGATTTTAGTGGAGATGGAGTGGTTGGAGCTGCAGATAGAACTATTATCATCAAGTCATTACCTACACAATAATGAAAAGCTCATCAAGCGAACAAACAATAAAAACGGTGGTGTTTGGAATTCTCTTTTTCATGCTTGCAGGAGTGGCTATCAACTATCTCGTATTTCAGATGCAGATCAAATCGCGTGCATCGGGTGAGTCTGTGACGCTCCAGTTTGCAAATGCGGCAAATGGCACACATACCACCGTTCAGGTGAAGCCCTCCACCACACTCTCTATTCGCGGATACGCATTTCAAATTGTATTCGATAAATCTGTAATCACGGTGAAGGATATTGCCTACAAAATGGGAGTTGTGAGCCCAGGACTCGGCGATGACAATGCTCAACTAGGCAAGGTGAATCAATCTGGCGTCATTAAAATTCAGGGTGAGCTCCAAACGGCAGGCGGCGGCGTACTTCAACCAAGCGCACTTTCTGATCTTGTGGTTATTACTCTCGACACCAAAAGTACCATGCCACAGGTTTCTATCCCAGCCACGAGCGTCACCTTTTACGCCCTCAACACCGACTCCACTCTTCTTGCTGTACCTGCATCAAACACTGCACAGATTGGGACTCCAGGAGCAACAGCAGGAGCCACCGGCACAACACAACCATCATCCACCCCGACTCCTGTAAGCAACGGCCCTTTCCTCACACCAAAAGCGCTCTTTTACTGCTTGCCTTCTACAAAAACATGTACTGCCACCACATCTCAGTACAACACCCTCGACACCTGCCAGAGCAATATCAAAGAGTTCCTCAAAGATAAAACCACTGGAGTCTGTTATGCAAGTCAAGCCGACTGTGACAGCGTCTGTAAAACAGTGACCCTTCTCCCCACTCCAACTCTCGCGCCACAAGCGATGTACTACTGCGATCCAGCAGCAAAAAAGTGTAGCGCTACAACAGCGATTTACGGAAATATCACCACATGCCAAAATAATCTCAATGAATTCTTGAAAGGGAAAACGACAGGTATTTGTTACACCAAACAGGCAGACTGTGATACTACTTGTAGCGGCGCAACCGGTAGTCAAGTGGCCGTCACTCTCAATTTGAAGCTCAAGTTTCAAGGGGTAACCAAGCAACCAGTGGCAGGCGCTTCCCCCATTTCAGTGCGACTTAAGGTGGGTAATAGCATAGGCGCTGCAACTGACTATAAAACAGTGGCGTTCACGGCAGATGCAAGTGGCATTTGGACAGGATCAGCCGATTTTACCGGTGTATCTACCACCGGCAACACTATTTATGTAAAAGGACCAAAACATAATCAGAAAAAACTCTGTGATTCATCCCCAACAGAAGCAACTCCAGGTTCATATTCATGTTCAACCGGAAAAATCGCTCTTCAGGCAGGAGCAAATACACTCGACTTTACCGGTGTCTATCAGCTTGTTGGCGATTTGCCCACACAAGATGGCATTGTAAACTCGGTGGACCTTGCACTTATAAGAAATAATCTCGGAAAGTCTGATCCAGCCACTTTGGTGTTTTGTGATCTTAATTTAGACGGTTCATGCGACACGCAAGACTATTCAGCAATTATTTCGGCGTTATCCATTCGCTCTGATGAACAATAATATTCGTATGAACACAAAAGGCTCAATTGCACTTATTCCCTTGTTTATTATTGTCACTGCTATCGGATTATTGGGAGCGATTGTATCTACTCGTATTCCCACTTCTTCTCCCTCAGCTACCTCACACCCCACTCCCACCTCCGCTTCTGCTGTCAGAGGGAAACTAGTTCTTTCAACAGATCATAATGCAAATATTTTTTCCGTGGGCGATTCAATCGATGTTATCGTTGCTGGCGACTCAGGGGGATTTTCCATCACTGGATTTGATGTTGTTGTAGAGTATGACAACACCATGCTTGCCTATGAGAAAACAACACATCTCCAGAGCGGATATCAATCGTTTAGTAGACAATCTTCCTCGCAAGCATCGGTCACTGCAATAAAAAAACTCGAGGTGAAAGATCCCATTTATTTTCAAGACACTCCACTTGTTAAGTTTCAGTTTAAGGCTCTAAAACAAGGCGTTGCGCATATTTCGTTGAAAAGCTCATCTTCTCATTTAGTGGATGAAAAAACAAAAGAGATTCTTGATGCGGTGTCCGGAATCGCAATCACCATAGGTATGCCATAATATGAAAAATATTGTCTATCTTATCGCCCCCGACTCTGCTTCTGAGGCGTCATTTATCAATGAATTTATCAAGCAAAATATTCCTTTCATCATTGATAACACCAAAATTGCACCGCGCGTGATTAAGGAGCATAAAAATCCAAGTGATGAAGTGGCGATAAACTTGGCAAGTTGTTTGCTGAATGCATATTTGAAGGAGTTTCGGTATGTGGCAATTGCATGCAACACACTACAGAGCTGGATTCCTCAGGCGGTGAGTATGTTGGGCAATAGGATCAACAAGTCGATACGCATCATCAGCACTTTTGAAGAGTCTAAGCGGGAGTTTTCAGACAGAAAAAAACGACCGGTTTGGCTGGGTACAACCGTCACCCAAAGAGAAATCAAAAAGAAGGATTTTGACACGCTCCTCTCACTCAAACACTCAACACTCCAGCACCAACTGCAAGAAATTATTTGGAGAACAAAGGCAGTGAGTGGGTCTGATATTAGCACTGCGTGGCATATTAATAAAATTTATAGTAAGGATATTCTCATTTATAGAACAACAGATCTTCTTGAAAAACTCCAAAAATATAAACTCACCTCGCTCATCTTAGGCTGTACTGAACTTCCCATTGCGTTTCAGATGCTCCCGAAAGATATCCTGGAGCAATTTATGATATATGATCCAGCTGTATTTGTGGCAAATACTATTGCTCGGGCAATTCGTGTGAAAAAAAATTCAGAACAGGTACGAATCATGGAAGTGCAAAAAACACTGGAGAAAATTATTTCAAACTCAACTTCTTCCGCTCAATCTCTCTCCTCACTCACCGGGGCAATGTAAACATAATTAATATTATTTCGGTTTCTGGGCAATCTCTGCGATAAAATGCATAAGTTCTTCTTTCTTTGCAGGGTTGAGTATGGGTAAAATTGTTTCAATATAATCTATAAACTGATTTTGACTGGTTTGCATAAGACATGTTTGGTAAGACGACTCAGTGACAGAGCCTTTAAGGATAGGCAAGCATTTCCTCAGCCTTGTTCTTTGCATTAATCTGTTGCTCCACCCCACTCAATCATACCTCCAATCACCGATGGAGAACCCACTTTTTTATCGTTTCTGCTCCCTTTTTCCATTTATATCTATTCCTGCATGCTATAATGATTTCCTATGAAACTTTCAATTGGAATCGTGGGCCTCCCAAACGTCGGAAAAAGCACTCTATTTAACGCACTCCTCAAGAAACAAGTGGCAGATGCTGCCAACTACCCTTTTTGCACCATAGAACCCAACGTGGGCATTGTAGAAGTACCAGATGAACGTCTCACAGTCCTTGCAAAGATTGTAAAAACAGAAAAAATCGTACCTGCTGTTGTTGAGTTCTATGATATTGCAGGAATCGTGAAAGGTGCAAGTGAAGGAGAAGGCTTAGGGAATAAATTTCTCTCTCATATTCGTGAGGTTGCGGCAATTGTCCATGTGGTACGTCTGTTTGAAGATGCAAATGTTATTCATGTGAGTAATCAAGTAGATCCAAAAAGCGATATTGATGTAATTGATGCTGAGCTTATTTTGGCAGATCTGGATACTCTTAAAAAACAGCGAGAGCCTAAAATGAACGCAAGCAAAGATGAGCGTGCAGCATATGAAATTATTCAGCGCATGAAAGTGGAGCTCGATAAAGGTGTTTCAGCCCGCAACATTCCCCTAACCGATGAAGAGAAGGCACTGGTGCAACAGCTGAATTTGCTCACCATGAAACCCATTATGTATGCCTTCAACGTATCCGAAGAACAACTAATGGATATGGAGGGAACAAAGAAAAAAATAGAGTCAGTCCTCCCCCCTTCTGCTAACTACCAACTACCAACTACCAACTACTTGCTATTCAACGCAAAACTAGAAAACGATGTACTGGCTTTTTCTCCCGAAGAGCAAAAAGAATATCTCGACCAATTTAAACTCGAAGACACTGGATTAAACAGAATGATAAAAAAGTGTTATGAAATTTTAGGACTCATCTCGTTTCTTACTGCAGGAACTTTGGAAGCGCGTGCCTGGACCATTAAAAAGGGAGAGCTCGCCCCTGAGGCTGCTGGGACCATTCATACTGATTTCACAAAAAAATTTATTAAAGCCGATATTTGTTCTTATCTCGATTTTGTAGCTTCTGAGGGATGGGTAAAAGCCCGAGAGGTGGGCAAGGTAATTAGCGCTGGGAAAGACTATATGATGAAAGATGGAGACATAGTTGAATTCAAAATCGGCGCCTAACCCGTTAACTCGTTAACTCTTTAACCTCTAATATATCTTACATACGCTCTTGCAAACCTAATTGATGAGAAAAAGGCCCATACCACTCCCCTCCACCCATCCAAAATTCCCTTGTGGCGGATTAAGAGGGAGAAAAAGGTGGAAATAGGCTTCACGATTATCCAATCAATCATTTGAATGAAATCAATATTTTTCTTTATATGTTCCACGTTCGATGTTCGATGTTCAACTCGGAGCTCTTCAACTAGTCTATCAATATATCTACTGTTTCGCTCAAGATAACGAACAAATGTCGGTGAGTCTTTGTGAATAAGCGGATTGGCGAGCCACCCTGTTTTCCCCTGAACCGTCATAAGCTCGTGCACATCCTTACACGGTAAATATGCTTTGCCACGGCGAATAAGGCGAATCACACCATCGGGATACACCCCCCCGTGCCTGAGGTACCCACCAAGAAAATAGTTGAGGCGGGGAATGAAGAAGGCAGAATAGGTGTCATCCCGGCGGAGGCTGGGATCCAGACTAATATTTTCATTTTTTGAATCGGTAATTTTCGACTGGATTCCCGCCTCCGCGGGAATGACTAAGTGTTGTACGAGCTCTTGATGTCTATGGAATAACTTTTTATCCCCCAAACGCTCTTGGTATTTGGTTATTTCTTCATTTGTTATTTGCGTTATTTTGCGTATTTCGCAAGCTAATTCTGGTGTTACCCGTTCGTCTGCATCAAGCTGCAAAATCCATTCACCCTGAGCTTGTCGAAGGGCTTTCTGTTTATTGATATGAAACATGGGTACATTTTGCGTGCGAATCACCGTGGCGCCCATTTCCAAGGCAATCTCCCCTGTTTTGTCGGTAGAGCACCCATCTACCACCACCACTTCATCCACCAAATCCTTGCACGACGCAATACAGTCTGCAATATTTTGCTCTTCATTGTATGTTGCGAGGGCGAGGGATAATTTCATATTAGTCTTAAAGTCTTAAGGTCTAAAAGTCTTAAGGTCCTCCGTTTTGACTAATGACTTTGGACTTTCAGACTTTAGACTTTGTAGACTCTTTATTATATAATACTCTCATGTTGAAAATCGTCCATGCGCCGTCCCCCATACTCACAAAGGTGGTTTCGCATGTGGCTAAAATTAATAAGAAAATACGTGAGCTTGTATATGATATGGAAGAAACGCTCATTGAGCAGGTAGACCCCCAAGGAGTTGGTCTCGCCGCCCCACAAGTAAACGTTGATTTGGCCATCTTCATCATGAAACCCACGCTCAAAGCGGAAACACAGGTGTTTATCAACCCGAGAATAGTTGAGGTAGTCGAAAGTCCAACTCCAAAAAATGCTAACGACCAGCGACCTGCGACTAACGTCAATAAAGAAGACATAAAATTAGAGGGTTGTCTCTCTATCCCCCGTATTTGGGGCCCAGTGACGCGTAGTTCAAAGGTACTCCTTGAATATCAAGATCTCACTGGAGAGAAACACACTGAGTGGTATTCGGGCTTTAAGGCGGTCATTATTCAGCATGAAATGGACCACCTCCACGGCACACTCTTCACACAGCGAGTACTGGAACAAAAGGGACGCCTATTTCAGGAAAAAGATGGAGAACTTGAGAAGATTGAGGGATGAAGGAGAAACTCTAAATCCTAAACTATAAACACTAAGCAAATAGCTTCAAAATCATAAACTCCAAATAAATATAATTTCTTTAAAATTTAGCATTATTTGGTATTTTTAGATTTGATTAGGATTTGGTATTTAGGGTTTAAGAAGTTAGAGTAGTGCAGAGTTTGTTGTTCTCCCTGATTCACGCAGACGAAAGAATAATAAACGAAGCACTGTAAAATGTGGGGGTTTATAGCGGACTTTAAGACTTTGCGACTTTAGACTTTAAGACTTTTTTTGCTACTGATTTTGCGACTTCGCCTTTCTTTTTTTCAACAGCACCAGCTGTTTTTTCATTTGCTGCGAAGCGTACGAATGGAGTTTTGCCATCTGCAATGTCTTTCTTTACGCGTTTAATACATTTGGTGCAGAGTTTTACTTGTTTTGCAACATCTCCCACCATAACTCTCACTTTTTGCAAGTTTGGAGCAAATGCTTTTGCTGTTTTTGGAGCTCGTTTCTTCCATCGACCTCCAGCTACACCTCTGTGATGTGTATGCTGGCGACCCATTAAGATTCCTTTTCCGCAGTGAAAACAAACGTTTTTCATAAGATTTAAGAATTTATGATATCATAGAGTCTGAATAAATACAACCTGTTATTTTAGATTTCGCTTCGCGTCATTCCCGCGAAAGCGGGAATCCAGACTAAAATCACATGTTTGTATTTTGAATTGTAAATTATCGACTGGATCCCAGCCTCCGCTGGGATGACAAAAATCTATGCTTTTTTCACTATTCTCAAATCCAATTTCTTTCGTCTTTTATATTGCCTCTCTTTTTATTGCTCTTTCTGTACACGAAGCGTCTCATGCACTTGCCGCAGATAAGCTTGGCGACCCCACTCCGCGGCTTGATGGTCGCATTACTCTCGATCCTCGAGCACACATCGACCTTTCGGGGCTTCTGTTCATGCTATTCTTTGGATTTGGATGGGGGAAGCCTGTGATGTTTGACCCATACAACCTCAAAAACCCTCGAAAAGACGCTGCTTTGATCTCACTTGCTGGCCCAGCATCCAATTTTGCCCTCGCGCTAGGGCTGTCTCTCCTATTGAGGTCGTTCAACTTATTTAATCTTTCTCAAATTTATGCTATAGGATATCTTATCTTCTCTCCGCTCATTATGATCAACCTTACGCTCGGCATCTTTAACCTCCTCCCCATTCACCCTCTAGATGGCTTTAAAATCGTGGGAGGAATGCTATCGGAAGAACAGGCACATGAGTGGTTTCAATTGCAGAGATATGGCATGATATTTCTTCTTCTTTTTATTATTCCATTGGGGAGTAGTTCGATGCTTGATGTGGTGTTGCGACCCATTATGCAGTTTGTGATACCGTTGTTTGTGCCTGGGATGTAGTTAGTAGTTTGTAGATAGTAGTTAGCAGATAGAAGCAAGAAGGTTCTGACTTTCAGACTTTTGACTTTGAGACTTTGACTTTAAGACTTTTTTTGCTGCCTCATCACCTCAAACGAGACTATCGCCGCAGAGACAATCACGTTTAGGCTCTTATTTATCCCCCACATGGGTATTTCTGCGATATGTGTGGCTAATTTCAACGTTTCAGGGAGTACGCCATATGTTTCGTTTCCCACAATCAAGGCTGTAGGGGCGGTATAGTGAATTGAGGTAAAAGGTACTGAGCGTGCATCCTGCTCTACAGCAACAACCATGAGTTGTTGTGCGTCATCCCGGCGGAGGCCGGGATCCAGTCGAAAATTATCCATTTTTGAATTGAAATGAGAGTCTGGATCCCCGCCTTCGCGGGAATGACAATGTTCCTTTAGATGCTGGACAGCTTCTGCGACTGTCGGAAAATACGCCCAGGGGACAATCTTATGCGTGCCGATTGAGGCTTTTTCAATACGACTGTTTGGGGGCCGCTCCATTTCGCCACAGAGATACATCTTTTCTACATTGAGCCCATCGGCGAGGCGAAAGAGCCCTCCAATATTGTAAGTATCATACACACTTTCTAAAATAAGATAGAGTGGATTGCGCTGTTTGAGAGTAGCTGCGCGCCCCTCCTCGTCTGAAGCTGTTCGAAGCTGTTGTGCGTTTAATTTCATGAGCCCTGAGTGGGAATCGGACCCACACTCTAGCCCTTACCAAGGGCTTGTTTTACCACTAAACTATCAGGGCTGTAATTCGTTATTATATAACGCCTAAGCCCTCAATTGAAGCGAATCTCGTAAAATAACCTATAGTTGACTTTTGATAAGTCTTATAGTATAATGCCTTCATATGAAAAAAACACTTATCTCTTTTGCAACCGCAACCATTCTGTCTTCTCTCTTCTGTCTACTCTCTTCTCCTGTATCCGCCCAATACGGCCAATACGGCCAGCCAGCACCTGTGGAGTCTATTCTTGTCGATAAACAAGTATCTAAGCCAGCCATAAAAAGCAAGGGTGGCATCATGCAATATGAATATGTAGATAATCTTACTCCCTCAGATGTTCGCTTTCAGCCTGGAATGGATATTTACTTTAAAGTGCGCGTAAAGAATACCTCTAGTGTGACTCTAAACAATGTAATGGTGTCAGACAAGGTTCCCTACTATCTCAATGCAGTAGAAGGCCCAGGAACGTTTGATGCGAATAGCAGAATTATCTCATTTAACGCGGGGTCATTCGCCCCAAACGAAGAAAAGATATTTTGGCTTAAAATGCAGTGGTTTGCACAAAACCAACTTCCTGCAGACCGTGGACTGATGTGTGTGAGTAACTATGTCCGTGCCTATACCAACAATGCCTCAGACGACGATACCGCTCAGGCTTGTGTAGAAAAGCAAGTGGTAGCTGTGAAGTCTGCTCCAAAGGCAGGGCCAGAGATGAATATATTGCTTGTTGCCGGCCAGCTTGGAATGCTCGGATTTGGCCTCAAGCTCAAGAAAAGAGCCCAAAAATCAACCTTGAACTAAAGCATTATTATTTTGCTTCGAAACACCCCCTGCCGACTGGTGGGGGGTTGTTTTTTATCCATATTATAAGGCTATTGGTATTGTAAATTGCTTCACTATATGGTATACTATAGGCCGTATGTTTTATCCATGCGAATGATCAGGAATAGCTCCTGATTCTTTCAAAAGGGATACGATATACATAAATTAAGGAGAGCAGTATTCAAAAAGCTTGAATACGTTACAACGTTCTAACGTTAAAACGTTTAAACGTTGCGCGCTTCTTAATGCACTTTGATAAATTGGGAATAGGTAATCTACCAAACGTAAAAAGTTTGACTGCATATTTTGTATGCAAAAATACAAACTAAAACATGTGGTAGATAATACAAATATAAGAAATAAAAAATTAGTATGAATTCAGTTCTTCTTTTCTGGTCTTGCAGTGTGAGGACAATGTCTATGTAACATGTAACACGTAGCACGCAACATTTAAAAAATGTTACATGTTATATGTTACATGCTACATGTTTAATCCGCTTCGCGGATTGTCCCCAGGCTGCAAGATCAGACCTAAGGAGGCTGATCTCAAGATAAAGAGGGTCCACTCTATAACGGATGAACTATAAGAAATGGCGAATTTCGTGCCAATAAATCGAAATCGGGATGAGCCCGCTAACTCAGATAGTTTCAGTTCCTTGGCAAGTCTCATGAGAGCCAAGGAAAGAAAGGAGGATAAATGGAGCAGTTTTTGATGTATTGCTGTTTTCCGTTTGTCGCACTTGTGCTAATCGGAGGTACTATAAATTACCTCCGTGAAAAAGCGGCCTGGAAAAAGGTCGCGAAAACAGCCAAAGAGGTTGCCAATAAGGCGGCCCGACTTCCAAGATAAAAACTTGCCAGTGCGGTTGCGAGCATAGCAAGCTGCGCGACCTACCCTGGCCAAGAGTAGTCTGGGCGCCTTGCCCGGACTGATGTTTAAGGAGAATAAAAAATGAACACGCAATACTGTCAAGTGTACGGCCCTGATGGGCTGTGCGGAGATGACGTTGTAAATGGCGCGACATATTGCCAGCGCCATTTGACAATGAAACGAGCTAAGGGGCTCGTTTTGGTGGAGGCTGATTACCTCCTGAACTTGCTCCCCCTGGCAGATGAGGGTTTGGTGGAAGTTGAACAAACCCATCCCCTTCTGCAATCCACCCTCCCTCAGGCCGCCTCGCGGCCCAAAGGGAAGAAAAATTCGAACCGCAGTATCATTTTTATTGCGCTTTCGATTTTTTTAGTTTTCTGTATTTTGGTTTGCTCGATTGGTTGGTCGGTTTTGGGCCCCGATAGCGCCGCCCCCGCGGCGACGGCTGTGATTATCCCCAGCCGTACCCCCAGACCCACGCTTCTCCCGAGTGAGACGCCGACCACGATCCCGAGCCCCACGCTTCTCCCGAGTGAGACGCCGACCACGATCCCGAGCCCCACGCTAACTGAAACAGCTACGGCGACTAATGTGGCGGCCTGTGATGGTCAAATCAACCGCGACCCTGCAGCGATTGATGCAAAGATTAGTCAGTACGGTCAGGCTCACGGAATCAACGTTTCCAATCGGCAAGAATTGGCTGATTGGTTACAATTACATAGTGACTTGACAAGTATGACAGATCCCGAGATTATGTATCTTGATGTAGATTGTGAAACTATTCGCATCGAATTCATTCTCGGGGGACAAAACGAATGGTTCTTCTCAACGAACGTGCTTGAAGCGGTAACTTTGAACGGCGACCGCGCTCTTGATCAGAATGGGTTTGTTTTGAAAGACGGGAATGGTGTTCCCCCTGGAACCTGGCGTACTATTCGCATTTTGCTTGGGCCTAAGGACGACTACTTTGTAGCTCCTCCCGCCACTCCCGCCTCGACGCCGGAGACCACTCCAGCGCCCTAGCCTTTAGTCCCGGAAGCTGCTGGAAACAGCTTCCGGGCGCTTAAAACCCACCCTCCAGATCCTCGACTTTGGCCGAAAGCCGAGGATCTGTTTTTCTTATTTTGTTAAAAACCTGCTCCCAGGGGAGAAATATTCTCCCCAGGGAGGTGTGCTTTGGAGCTCAGTTTGCCATAGGTGCTCTTGTCCGTGCCACTCGCACGGCTTTTGTCCCCTTCGACAAACCTCTCCAATCCCTCCACCTCCTTATTTTTCCCCATATGCACAACCAGCCTCGTTTGCGCCTAGAGGGAAGAATAAAAAATGAAGAAATTACGACTGCTTATACTTTACACGTAGCGAATAAATATTGTTAAACTGCTTTTTGAGGCTCTCTGACGGCTCCATAAGGCTCATACTTTCAATAGAACTGCCGTCATTTGCCGGATCTACATGCATTACTTCACCCGTATGAATGTCTTCCATTCCGAAGATTGTATTATTTTCAACATCATGAATAACCTGAAGGTTATGAGGAGTTCCTGTCGCTCCCCTTAATGCAACAATTTGAATTGTATATTGTCTCCCCCCTACAGTAAACGGAGTACTTTCTTTGATTAATTGAGGTGCTAGATCAGAAGCAAGAGGGATAGGTCTTACAAAGCGGATGTCCATCCTATTTTCGGGTGTAAAAAAGTCGATATTTTCGCTAAAATGAAGTCGCTCTGCATACTCAGCGGCTCCCTGTTTAGCTGATTCATACCATCTATCTAAATATCCTTCAAAATCAAAGCTTGCAGACCCAGCAAGCGAACTTGAAGGCTTGATAAAGGTATTATTTATAATTGAAAAGGTAGGCGGAATGGAGCTGCTTGATACAGAATTCATACTCCCTCCTGAGGTTTTGGGTGCGGTAATTTGGTTGGATTTAATATCTGAATAGAGAGTCGATGGAAGCCCAATAGTATGAGCATAGAGCTCAATGAGCTTATAGTTCTTTCTTCGCTCAAAATCACGTTGCTCCTGAGTATTATCTAGCTTTCCTTCATAAATTGCATCAAACTCAGCGTCATCTATTGCGAACAGCTCTTTTGCTACTTTCCGTTTTATATAGTCTTCTGCACGGGGAATCACAGTATTACCCATAAAATCATCATAGAGAAGTGACTGCTCAACATCTGATGCTCGCGCCTTTTTCAGTTCGTGCCACAAATCTGCGATGAGGGAAAGTGTTTTTTGAGGGTTTTGGCGTGCCTTTTCAAGTGCAGATCGCATCTGCAATTGAGATTTCCTATATAGATCAATGTGAATTTCCTTGAGATGTTTTTTATCTGGGTCCTGTTCTTTCAAATAGCTGATGGGCTCCTCAAGATCTGCCATAGTGAGATACCATAGATGATTCCGTGTATTTCCCTCCATCATGCGTCTTCTTCCTATTATCTGCGCCATTTTTTCTGGTGAATCAGGCATCCCAAGCGTAACAGTCCGCATATGGGGAAATGATCCATCACTTTTTTCAAAGTTTACGCCAAGGGCAGCACTGCCTGAGGAAATGAGAAAATCAATCTCCCCTTCTGCAAGCATCTTTCTATAGGTATTTAGTTTGAGTTCAAAATCCTTTGAATCTTCAACATCTGAGCTAGGTGGCTTCGGGGGGAGAAGAACTACGCGACTCTCACCAAAGTGCTTTACAAATCTTGCATAGGTATCTTGTGCGCTTTTGAGTCCACCATTATCAACGAGCAACGTGGGACGCTTGATACCTGTATCAAATGCCGTCTCGGATTTTAAATCATTGATAAGCGTGGTAAACATGTGCTCTTTTTGATCTTCTCCCATAAAGAGATTGGGCAGAGGGAATGGTTTTATTTCTTGAGTAGAAAGCAAATCTACGCTTCTGCCTGTTTCTGTCTCCAAAAAGTCTGCAAATGAGCCCTTTTTCATTCTATGTTTAAGGGGGTCGGGGACATAGAGCGTACCTGAAAAACCAACCACCTTATCTTTATTTGCATGGATAAAGCTTTCATAGGTGCTTGTCATATAGGCAATATTGCGCTCTATTGGTTCAAATTTTTCGGCTACAGCAAGAACAGCAGCCTGCATTGACGGCTCATATTTATTATCGGCAAGTAATTCATCGATTGCTGCGTCTCTTAAAGTATTTTTTCCATTTTTTCCTACAGTAAAGAGTTTATCTCTTTGTTGGAGCATTCGAGCAACACGATCGCCAACTGCCCCCATAAATTCTCTATAGGGCGAATATTCTCTCCCTTCAATAACCTCAGAATCGCGAGAGGGGACAAATCTCACTAACTGACTAAGTGTTTCTTGAAAAAACTTATCCTCACTCTTCCCTGCCTCAAGCCCTATACTTTTATAGAGTATCGATACACCCCGTTTAAATGCATGAGATACAGGGTCTAATCCCTCTTTAGTAATATCTGAAGGAACAATTTGTGCTACTGCATCTATTCCCTCCGAAGACAGACAATGATGTCCTTTATAGTGTTGAATATACGAAGTGCCCGCGGGGGGGTACTCCAGGGTTTGTGCAATGAGATAATTGACCATCCATTCAGAGATCCCATCTGCAACAGCCTCGGGCGAAAGCACTTCTGAGGCTGCAGTCTTTTCATAGGGCGTCTTTTTTCCAAACGGCACATGTGCTTCGTCCATGTAGATACGGGGACATTCAGCCTCAAAATCTCGTTTATGTGCCATCCAATCAAAAACTAAGTCTTTTTCCTCTCCCACGAAAATGTGCACTCCATGAGTTTTTTTGTCTCCTCGATAATATTTTTTTTGCTTTTCTGGATTCGTGTTCTCCAACATATTGTCCCAATAGTCTGAAAACTGTCTATTTGATGTTTCAGGCTGAACCGCACCAGTGAACATGATATCTTTCATCAGGCTCATACTCTTCCCCTCGCTATGAGCTCCACCACCCTCACTTTCGATACGTTTAACCTCTACTTGCGTTTGTTTAAAAACATCAAGTTTTTGAATAAGAGGGATGTATTCTTCGATATGATGTTTTATCTCATCCGTCAACAGCCCTGTGGCAGAACCTACAATTACCTTTCCTTTTCCGCGCGTAAACCCATCTACTATTGAAGCTATGGGGAGCACCGAGGTACTCTTCCCTGCACCCGTGCCCATATGGAGGTGATGACCATTGAGCGCTCGAACAACCCCCTCAATCTGCTTTTTTTCCTTTTCTTCATCATAGGAGTGGCTTCCCTTACTACTTTCAAACTTCATTCGGTTTTCGGTAAATAAATAGGCAATGAGGTCTGCCTGGACTTCCTCTTCTTTCCCCTTATCCTCTTGATACTCCGTATAGAGCTTGGAAAATGACTTCTGTGCAATGTCAGAATATCGAGACCACATTACTTTGCGCTCCTCAATACGCTTTTGCATACGGGCTATTTTACCCTCCTGATGAATCTGTGTTTCTGAGAGAAAGAAGGTAGAGAGCCTGTTGAGAACTGGTTGTAATGTGCTCCCGGGAGATTCCATATATATATGGTACTGTATTTTAGCCTCAAAACAAAGGAGTATTACTATATATATTATAGGTATATATTGAGACCTGAAATTATATCATATACATGAAATGGCACTTGACATCTTATCTTTCTGTTGATATACTATAGGTGTTATTGATTATTTGTTAATATATGTCAGAAACTAGAATTAGACAAGCCTTAAGTACTGTTGCCCAACTACATAATCCTGCTCATATTCATGAGAAAACAAATCTAGCTGGAATTGGACTACCTAATATTACTGTGGGATCTGGCCCTAAAAGTGCTTTACTTGCCACAGAGGGACTGTTAGGCGCAGGAGTCGCATGTCTGGGCAATTCTGCTCCAATCTCAGGAATTTCAGTAGATCAGTCCAATGCTACAGCACAATCAGCCGTTGAAACTGCAGTGGCGAATATTGCCACTCCAACTCAAGAGAGAACTGCATTAAACGTTGTCACAAGCGGTTTAACAGGTGGAAGTCCTATTACTGTAAATAAACAGGCAGAAAATACTCCGACTCCTACACCGACTATCACTCCAACTCTTGAATCTAGCCCTACACTAACAAACACGGCTACAATTACAGCTGAACCCTCACTAACAGCAACTGAAGTTCCTTCAAACGAGACGTCTATCACCACACCAGAAGATGCGGCCACGGCAATGGGAATTGAAACTTCATGGGCTGATCATATCATTCCAAAGTATGATACGAGCGGAAACATCACTTCTTGGAACTTTGAAGGACGAACATTAAATCCTGGTGTAACCTATAGTAATGGAAAGCACTTTCTCAACGGTACCGTTATTGAAACCGAAGCAGATATCTTTACAAGCACTCTTGAGAGTAACCTTCCCAATGTTACATTACAAGCAGACAATGCTTACCTTTTTGCACGAAATGGTGGCGTTCCTGATGCAAATGATAGAAATAAAAGCTTCTTTATTACCCACAAGGGGGATTCTGCGCCAGTCAATTCAGTAGAACAGGCTGCAATTATCATGGTTCCTGAAACTAATATGTGTGTTACAGGAGAAGGAACTGACGTTTCGCCACAGGCTGCAGCGTGGAGAGATGCCGTCCACAACTTTATTCCAGATAAAAATGGAAGTAATTGGAACAAAGATGTTATTGATGGGACTGTAAAAATCTTTACTCAAAATGAAACAGGTGAATTTGTACAGATGAACGGACAAATGATCACCGAGCTTGCAAAAGCGGGAATTAATGTTGAGGAAGCTGTTGACAGTATGCCTCCCGGATTCCCTCTTACTCCCCATGAAGCTAATGTGCAGATGGGATTAAACCTTAGTCCAGAACATGAAAAATGGATTCAATTTGAGGTAATTAATGGAAAAATGACAGGAACAATTACTATGGAGGGATATGGCAACAAGTCAACCGTGGAATATAACCCCCAGACTGGATTATATTATCTAAAAGGGACTCAAACAGTGGTTCCTTTCGACCCAACAGAAGGCGCAAATAGCAAAATCTTTGATTTTAGTACATGGGAAAAATTCCAGTCCATTTGGCCAAAATCCGTTCAAAACCTTACCTCTAACCTCAGTAGATTGTTTGCAAGAATTGGATTGGACCCTGCTAGTTCTTGGTTTACTGGCAATGCAGCCGGAATGGTGAATAGTCCAAATGGACTTGACCAAATATCCCTTATTCCTAATTGCGTTGGAAATGCAGGTGATGCTTCTCTGGATGATGCAAACGGCAACATCCCAAACCAAAATGTGAAAATTATTTGGTTTCAAAATCAAGACGCTAATTGGCTGAGAATCAAATAAGATATACGCTTTACCTTGCGTAAAAAACCTCCTCTAACGAGGAGGTTTTTATCTTATAGTATTGTCTTTTCAACCACTTTGTGCTATAATACGAACTGATGAAACATCTTATAGCAAAATATAATCAGCCTTCAACTGTTCTCTTTATCTCCTCATATCCTGAGCGTAATGTTTTGTATAGCAAAAAGGTATGTGCAGTTGGAGGTATTACAAAAAATACCATTATGCGCATGGATAAAAACAGGTTATATGTGGTTCTCACCGTTAAAATTGGCAACTCTGACGAGATATATGAGGAGGACAATGTGCTTGTATGTCGAGTTATTGATAGAGAAAACCCCTTTTCTTTTTTTACATTTGCAAAAACACTTCTGAAGTTCTCATATATAAAAAATGTTATCACTGAATTTGAATTTGGTTCATTTGGTCCCATTTATAATACCCTCTTCTTTTCGCTCATGTTTCCACTTATTGCCCTCCGTAGAATGCAACAGCATACTGTTATTCACCAAGTTGTTTCTAGTCTTAATGCACTGAATGGTCACCTAGGATGGTCAAAAAAATCACCAAAAACTGCATTATTCAACTGGGGAATTAACTTTTACTACCGTTTCATAACATTGTTCAGCAAAAAAGTTGTGACAACAGAAATGTTATTTCAAAAACGACTTGAAAGTCTTACTCATAAAAAGGGAAAAATAGTAACTATTCCGCTTGGAGTTGAGTCTGATATGAAAGAATATACAAAAACCCAAAGTAAAAAAATGCTTTCGTTACCACGCAATAAAAAAATTGTGTTGTTTTTTGGGTATTTAGGCTGGTATAAAGGTGCAGATTTATTTGTAAAATATGCAAGAAAATGTGCTGATCCTTCTTATCATTTTGTCATTGCGGGCGGGTCTTCACTCACTAATGGTAATAAGGAACATTATAAAAAATACGTTCGTTTATTTTCAGATCTTCCAAAAAATACTACAATGAGTGGTTTTGTTCAGGAAGAAGATATAGCAAAATATTTCTCAGCATCAGACATTGTAGTGCTTCCCTACCGAGTAATGATGTCATCTTCCGGCCCCTTAACGTATGCTTTTGCAAAAGAAAAACCCGTAATATTCTCCGATGCTTTGAAAGAATATACTCGATCAAAGGATTTTAGCGAAGCCATGAAAAAAGCTGGAATCACGGATAAAGAGTTATTTTTTAAACTTGATGTTGATTCGTTTATGCAAGCACTGATAAATGCCCCACTAGATAAATTAAGTGCGTTTTCAAGTGAAATGAAGAGAAAAAGAGATTACAAAAACATTGCATCCCTCTTTGAGCAAATGCTAAAATGAGGCGAAATAGACAATTACATCCTCATTTTCATATACTCGAGTACTGTTTGAATTACCTATTCGTTCTTCAGGAGACGGATAGATAACTATTAAATAAGTTGGTGCTTTGGGTAAAAATGCTTTATAGGAATTTATACTACCGACTTTTTTCTCAAGATATACTGATGACCACCCAACAATGCTTTGCCTACTCCATCCTCGCTTATCCCAAACATTCACATCAAAGTTTGCTGTATTGTGTAATTTAACGTATTTTAGAGCCCTAACTATATTTTCTGTCCAGAGCATTTTTGGAACAATAAACCGATAATGAGACATGAGAGTTATTGCTTTGTTTTCATCGCCAACAT
>CAYWLV010000009.1:28382-43589 GCA_964459595.1 uncultured Gammaproteobacteria bacterium | reverse complement strand
AGAGCAACTCCCTTCTAAGGAGTAGGTTGTGAGTTCAAGTCTCACCCTGGTCACCCATTCGAAACTCGCTCATCGCACGCTCAGAGCTATTCCCAAAATATCTATGAACAAGATTATACCTGTGGCAATCGCAATCATTCATAAAGAAAATCGATTCTTGCTCACGGAACGAAAAGGCAATGATCCAGACGAAATGCAGTTTTGCACTGTATGGCATTATCCAGGAGGCCAAGTTGAATTTGGAGAAACAGTTGAGGAAGCACTGCACCGAGAAATTAAAGAAGAGTTAAATCTCGATATTTTAATTGAAAAGCAGTTGGGTTCTGTATATTCTGCAATCCGCCCCTTGTGGCAAGGAATACTTATTCCCTATATTTGTAAAATAGTGGGAAAAGAAGAAATTAAACTTGATCACGAATCGTTAAACGTTGGATGGTATACATTTGAAGAAATAAATGTTTTGAAGAAACTCCCCTTTGTTCAAGAAATGACCGATACTGCAATCAAACTTCTTTAATCTACCTTGTGCCGGGAGAGGGAGTCGGACCCTCATGACCTTGCGGTCGCAGGATTTTAAGTCCTGAGCGTATGCCATTTCGCCATCCCGGCTAAAGAAAAGTCTAAAGGTCTGAAAGTCAAAAGTCAAAACACAACCCGAAAAGGTTGTAAAACTTTAAGACTTTAAGACTTTCGACTCCAATTATACCCTACTTCCTTCTCACCGTATAGCTGTACGGATAAAAGAGAAAAAGCGCCGGTGGATCGTCGCTCAGCGTCTTTTGCATATCCCCATAGGTGACTTTTCTCTCTGCAATTTTATACGTTCCACGACCTGTTTCCAGTAGTTTGTCTACTTTTAAGTTTTTATAGCCAATTAAGTTTGCTAATTTTTGTGTGGAATGCCAATAATAATACTGGTCTGGATCTTGTGGAATTGTAAGATATGCAAGCATAAAATCATACTCTGGTTTTGTTGAGTTAGAGGAAAAACTCACATCTATAGGAAGTCCCGCATCACGCAAATTACTTGAAATAGTATCTGCCATGTCCAAATAATCGTAATATGTCAGCAGCGTAAATCGTGCAGAATCACTTGCCGTGATAAGTCGTTTAAAAGTTTTTTTTGCAAATTCAATATCGGTTTCTTTGTTTTTAAGTGCACTATTATATGCCCATGAAATGGGAGGAATGGGAGACGACACCAGCTCTCCAATGTCCTTAAAATTTTCATATACGACTGCACTTTCCACCGCATTTCTGAAATCTCTCTCTTTAATAAGTGGATTTTTTGCGTTGTAGAAAAGTGTCAAGAGTGTGTCATAACTCACATTTTTTATCACGGTGGAATTTTTCCACGACATAAATGCATTTGCAAGCGTGCGGTTTTTTATTGACATCTCATTTATTTTTGCTCGCTTATACGCCGTTATCATCTCCCCTTCATTTGGGAAAAACACATAGGTGATTGGTGCCACATCTTTTCTGTTGGGGCTCAGTACTATCTCCTGAATCATGTTGTTTTTTGTTTTCACCTTCTCCACAGAATACAGCCCTGCCACCCCAATATACGGATACACAATTACCGGTTTGGTGAGGTAGAGGGGAAAAATAGCAAGCGGTTTTGCTAGGGTAAACTGAAGTGTATAATCATCTATCACCTTCATTGCAACATCTTGAAACTTAAACATCACATTGTGTGCATTAAACACAGCTCCATTGTTGAGTAACACATTTCTGCGAATAGAAAATGTGTAAGTTTTTTCGTCGGGTGAATGTTCCCATGTTGTTGCAAGAAGTGGTAACACGATGCCCTTGTCATTCACTGAGGTAAGCGAACTAGATATTTTGGTGAGAATTTCATCCGGAAGTGTGTCAAACGACTCAGCCCGATATACTCCCACCATACCCACAATTTTTTTTGTACGAGTAAGAGTAGAAGATATATATGGCGAAATCGTAACGATACTCACCGCAGTGATAACGGAGATTAAGAAACTTAAAAAAATAAGTTTATTATGTTTTCGAGCAAACTCCAAAAAGAGCCATCGATAATATCGGAAATTTTTATCCCCGATAGCCATTGCTTTACTTCAAGAGGAAACTGATGACAGAAAGTATGAAGAATACAACAATTAATACCACTGTTAATCGTAATGTCACTTTTTCAATACCTCGTCGTGTTTGAAACATCTCTCCGCCACCACCCCAAGCACTTCCCAATCCTGCTCCCTTGCCTTGCAAAAGAATAAGACCGGTGATTGCGATTGCAACAACGATGTTTATAATTAACAGTACATTTTTCATAGAATACGCTTATTATACTCGATAACGAGAAAGAAGACAAAACTATTTATTAGTAGTTAGTAATTAGTAGATAGTAGTTAGGGAAGCTCAAATAGCGCATCAAATAAGACTATATCTGCCAACTGCCAACTACCAACTACTATCTTCCAACTTACTGCCTTCCCTATACTTCTTCCCTCTCACTAACGTATGATACTTCTTCGCAAATCGATGACTCTCATCTCTTAATCTTTGGATAAGTTTAAATCCCTCATTGTTTGCGGCAAAACGAAACGTTTTTACTTCACTTCTCTGTAACACAACAAGTCTATCTGGATGTTTAGCAATTCCCACAAGCGGAATATGAATTTCCAGTTGCATTAAAATTCGATGTATAGTTTTCACCTGTGGTGTCCCTCCATCAATCACAATCAAATCTGGTTTTCTCCAAGCATTGTTCATTCGTCGTCTCATCACCTCCGACAACATCTTAAAGTCAGACACTCCCTCCACCTGTATCTTAAACCGTTTGTACTCCCCCTTATCTAAAATGCCATCTGTTGCCACCACCATCGATGCAGTAGCTTCCTGCTGCATAAGATTGCTAATGTCATAACATTCGATACGTGAGAGGCTTTTTTCAGAATTCGGGATCCAGTTCAATATTTTTCTCAATTTTTCAAGTGCCACATCCGGATCATACGCATTGCTATACTCAAACCGTTCAAAAGATCGTAAATGTATGAGTTGTTCTAGGTGTAAGAGTTTATCGCGAAGTACCAAACTATCCTCATATTCTTCTTTTCCTGAATGTTTCGCAATCCGCGCTCGTAAATCACTTAAAATCCGTTCCGCGTTTCCTTGAAGAATCGTTATGATTTTCATTATATTGCTGCGATATTCTTTCTTTATTTGCACCTTTATTTTTTCATTTGCACCTCCCGGGCATGGATTACACAATCCAATTTTTGAATAAAAGCAGGGTTTTTTCACTGGTTGTTTCTGCATACAAAAGGGCACAACCTTGCGAATCGATTGCAGTAAAAACCGCACATCACGAGTTGAGGAAAATGGGCCAAAATATTTTGATGTATTATCATTCTCTTTTCGTACAAGCGACACCCGAGGAAATGGATCTTTAAGCGGAATTTTAATATATAAGTAGCTTTTGTCATCTTTCCAAATCACATTGTACGGTGGCCTATATTTTTGGATTAATTCGCTTTCCAACACCAAAGCATGGAGTTCAGTTGAGCAAATTATATGCTCAATATGATCGCTTTTTTCTATAATAGCAAACTCCTTTGCGTCAAAGGCTGCTCGTTCAAAGTGATTATAGACTCTTTCCCGAATATTGAGTGATTTGCCGATATAAATAAACTCATTTCCCCTCTTAAAAAGATACAGTCCAATAGCCTGAGGGAGTGCGTTTATCTGGTCTTTTGATATCATTCCTCAGACTCTCCTTTCCGCTTAAATAAAACGATTAGCACTATACTCCCAAAAATTATTCCAACGAGAGGGAGAGCGTAGTGTTTCATAGACGAAAGTATGGTGGGTACTTGAACAGTTTGAGAGAGAAGAGTACTGTTCTGTGAAGACACGGTAAAGGCCACTGTTTGATAAAAAAGAGACCGCGATGGGGTAAAGGGGACGCTTATTTTTTGCACTTCGCCAGGGAGCAAGCTTTTTATTTTTTGATTGGAAAATGCCACAGTCGCATGATCTGCAACAACGCCGACGGGTATGTCCCACTGTGTTGTGTTTCCTTCATTACGGATTAATACCTCAAGTGTAAAAGTGTTTTCTCCATTTGGTAAGGGAAGTGAGGAGATTTGAGCAGATAGTTTTTTAATTTCTTGTGTTGTTTTTGTTGTTGGTTCAATACGAATATCCCGTCCACCCGGAGTCGATTTATAACTTCCCGCAGGATAGGGGTAGTCCGCTTTTTTTCCATGGAGTGCAAACACAATATGATTGAAATCAAATGAGTTAAAATAGTCTATTCCTGACGTATCTTCCCATGTGGGGTCAAGCGGCACCCACATATTTGTTTTTTGATTGTAATATTCCACCCAAGAATGCAAAATATCGCTCTCCTCCTGCACCGGACGCAACTCCTGCTCACTGGCGAAGGCAAAACCTTGTACTTCTCGGATATAAATTCCTCTCTGCCGAGCCGAGGCAATAAGCAAATCTGAATATTCCGTACACACGGCTTGATCCGGATACAAAAGCGCTTGGGATGCTCCCATTCGAGAATTACCTTTAATAATTCGTTTAAAATTGTACGATAGCGTATTTAGTGTGTAGTCATAATGATCTTTTATAGCACTTGTTTGGACAGGTGTTTCAGTGGTTAGTTTCCACAACGGCTGAGCGTCAAAAAGAGAGCGTTGTTGCGACTCAAAGAGGGTAATTGCATGTTCTCTATAGTCGCGCCGAGGAGAAGCATACACTAGTGCTGTCCCTATAAACTGTACCAACTGTTCCGTATTACCTTTGAGTGAATAGCGTGCCATAAAGTTGCCATCCGCATCTGAATACACTTTTTCCGGTGGAGGAATAATTGAGTTCACTATAATTTTTTGATATGCCGTATCTGGAGGGAATGCAATATCGGTGTACACAGGATACACATTTGGATTCACTAAGTGATAGCTCAAATTGAGAGCATATCGCTGTTCATCTCCAAACACTGCATAAATCGACTTACCCGTGTCACCCGCCCACTCTACTTTATCAAATGAAATATGAGAGGGAACTGGTTTTGCTATGGAAAGTTTCCGATGTTGCCCAGGGGGCAAATAGACAGCTACAGAATGCGTGTCACCCTCGCGAGCATCGAGTGTGGGAATAAACACTTCCCACACGGCTCCTTTGCTTCGAAAAATATTTTTCTGCAAAAAATCTAAATACAGCGTATTCACTTCATTTAACCCTGCGTGTGGTGATCCAAACTCAAACGTCATCTCAGTTGCGCGCTCTTTCTCACCCACCACAGCCACCACAGGCCCCCTCTCATCCCGCGCCACCATATTTCCCACACCAAATGATTTTGGAAATGAAAGAGTAAACTTTTTAATCACTAAATCAGGTTGCAAATTCGTAATCCGTATAGTGTATGAAGCTTTGGTATACCCCTGTGGATCGTTATCCTGAATATAATACTCCACATTATATGAAGTCTTAAAATCTGCAGCTTGAACGGGAAAAATAAATAAATGAAGAAATAAGAAAATGAAGAAATAAACTTTTAAATTGAGAGAGTGTTTGATATTCATATATGTTTCCTGTCTTAGACTAGGTGGCAGAATTGAAGGGGCCCGACAGCGCGCATAAAAGTGCAAGTCAGCAGGCTATTGCAGCTTTTGAGCACTGGCGGGAAGATCTCAATTCTGACGGAATCTAGTCTATTCACAAAGTTATTTCAAGTATCTCGCCGTATAACTCGCCTTCACTTTCATAATACCATGTATTGGCCCTTGATACAGTATTTCTCCTCCCCCATCTCCCCCCTCCGGCCCCAAATCCACCACATACTGACAGTTTTTTATGATATCGCTATTATGCTCGATAATCACCACCGTGTTCCCCCCCTCCACTAATTGATGCAGTGTGTGTAACAACTTTTCGATATCAAACATGTGTAGGCCTGTTGTTGGTTCGTCCAGTATATAGAGCGTCTTCCCTGTGTCGCGCCGAGAAAGCTCATGAGCAAGTTTTATACGCTGTGCTTCTCCTCCTGAAAACGTTGGAGCTGGCTGTCCAAGCGTCACGTATCCGAGACCCACGTTTTTAAGAAACGCGAGCTTTTGATATATGCGAATATGATTCTTAAAAAACGATGCAGCTTCGTCCACTGTCATTGCAAGCACATCAAATATCGTTTTTCCTTTAAACTTCACCTCAAGCGTTTCTTTGTTATACCGATGTCCCTCACATACATCACAGGTCACATACACATCCGGCAAAAACTGCATCTGTATTTTAATCACTCCAGCTCCCTGACATTTTTCACACCGACCTCCTTTTGTATTAAAACTAAATCTCCCCTTTTTAAATCCCCGAGCTCGGGCTTCAAGCGTTTCAGCAAATATATCCCGAATCTCATCAAACATTCCGGTATACGTAGCTGGATTAGAACGGGGTGTTCGGCCAATGGGACCCTGGTCCACTAAATACACTCGCTCCAAATTATGCTGCCCCACAAGTCGCGTGAAGTCTCCCATGGTATCTTGCCAGTATCCATCTAAGTGATATTTAAGAGCAGGATACAGCGTTTCGGTGATAAGCGTACTCTTTCCCGAGCCAGACACGCCAGTTATTGCAATCATATTTCCCAGAGGAAGTTTGATGTCTACATTTTTCAAGTTAAACTGCGTTGCTCCATGGAGTTCAATCCATCCTTTTTCAGTGATTAATTTTCTTGTTGTTGTTTGAATTTTCCGTTCTCCCGAAAGATATGCTCCGGTGAGAGACTTTCCTTCTTTTTTTATGGTTTCAAGAGTGCCTTCTGCCACAAGATGTCCTCCATCTTTTCCCGCTTTTGGCCCCAGTTCAATCATGTAATCTGCATTCTCAATTGTCTCTGTATCATGTTCCACAATCACCACAGAGTTACCAATATCACGCAAGTGTTTGAGCGTTTGGATGAGAGCATCTACATCACGGGGGTGCAGTCCAATAGACGGCTCATCCAACACATACAACACACCCGTAAGCCCACTTCCAATTTGAGACGCGAGCCGTATCCGTTGAAGCTCTCCACCGGAAAGTGTTTTTGCAGCTCTGCTCAGAGTCAGATATGCAAGCCCCACATTCGATAAAAAGGTCACGCGCGTTCCAATCTCGCGTAAAATAAGCGAGCCCACCTCTTGTTCATATCTATCAAGTTTTCCTTTTAGCTCATCCAATATATAAGGGCGAATCCGTGCAATAGACTCATCACACAAATCCATAATATTTTTTCCATCAATGGTCACTGCCAACACCTCTGGTTTGAGTCTTCGTCCCTTGCAGATAGTACACTGTTCTTCGCGCATATATCTCCCCACTTCCACCTCATCATTTCCTGTTTGACTTTCAAAAAAACGCTTTTCAAATTCTGGCACCAATCCGAGAAACTTTTCATGAATTGTTGTGTCTTTTCCAAATCGATTTTTTCCCACCACACGGTACACCGTTTCAGATCCATAAAGAAGCAACTTGAGAGCTCGTTCGTCAGCATCCCCTAATGGTTTGTTCATATCAATGCCTTCTTCCTCGCAAAACTGCTTAAGCAAGCGAATAAACCACGTATCTTGAAAATACACCTTATTGAACGGCAAAATGCCTCCCTCATTTATACTGAGTTTTTTATTGAGTATCTGATCTGGATCAATTTTGTAGATTGTTCCCAACCCCTTACATGTGCCGCACGCCCCCAGTGGTGAGTTAAACGAAAACATACGAGGTTCGATTGCAGGAAGGGAAAGATTACAGTTTGGACAGGAAAAATTCTCTGAAAACAATGTGTCTGCTTTTCCTCGCAAAATCACAAGTCCATCAGAAAGCGTAAGCGACTGCTCGATGCTTGCGGTGAGTCTGGAACGCACGTTTGCCATATAGAGCTCATCTTTCACTTCTTTGTGTGTCAGGTTAAATGATTCCATCACCACCTCAATGGTGTGTTTATTAGTTTTTATAAGTGGAATTTCATCCTTTTGTAAGTCAAACTCACGCTTGTCCACAAACACCCGTGAGTATCCTTTTGCTCGAATATTATCAAACAAATCCTTAAACTCACCTTTTTTTTCTCGTACTATGGGAGATAAGAGGGAAAAAGCATGCGGTTTTGTTTTATCTTCTGTTGTCTGTTGTTTGGCAAGCTTTACAATTCGTTCCACAATTTCATCCAAACTCAGCTTTGTAATTTCAAGATGACAATCTGGACAATGAGGGTGTCCAATCCGGGCAAATAGCAACCGAAGATAATCATACACTTCAGTAATGGTTCCGACAGTAGACCGAGGATTATGTGAAGAGCTTTTTTGATCAATCGAAATAGCAGGCGAAAGTCCTTCAATAAGGTCCACATCTGGCTTTTCCATTATCCCCAAAAACTGCCGAGCATATGCTGAAAGTGACTCCACATATCTGCGTTGTCCTTCAGCATAGAGCGTGTCAAAGGCAAGTGAACTTTTCCCAGATCCAGAGACACCGGTAATAATAACCAGTTTATTTTTTGGAATGTTTACGTTGATATTTTTTAAGTTGTGCTGCCGAGCGCCCTTGATTGTAATGTGATCCATAATTAAAATCCTAAATACTAAATGCTAAACGCTAAACAAATTCTAAACACTAAATTCTAATTAGAGCCCAAACATACAATTTTAAACTGTTTTATTTAGAGTTTAGAAATTTTGTCTTATTTGTTTAGGGTTTATAGTTTAGTGTTTAGATTTTACACAAGCTCTTTAATCTTTTCTCTCAGCATAATTGCTGCCTCAAAATTCATATCCTCCGCTGCACGTTTCATCTCACTCTGCAGTCGTTTTATCGTTTTTTTCTTATCAAACGGGGTCATCCCTTCTTTCTTAATGGTCTGAATATATTGTTGATAGCTTCCTCTCACGGGTTCATTCAACATCTCCAAGTCTTGTTCCTTTTCAATAATGCGTTCCCGAATTGGCTTGATAATAGTTTTTGGAGTAATATGATGCTCCGTATTATACCTCACTTGATACTCACGTCGTCTTTTAATCTCCTCAATCGCTCCTTTCATCGAATCAGTTTCTTTGTCTGCATACATGAGTACCTCGCCGCCCACATTGCGAGCTGCTCTCCCCATAGTCTGGATGAGTGCTGTTTTGCTGCGCAAGAATCCTTCTTTATCGGCATCCAGTATGGCCACCAAACTCACCTCCGGAAGATCAATTCCCTCGCGAAGTAAGTTCACTCCAATGAGCACGTCGTAATCATGTTTTCGAAGGCTATCTAGAATATCACTCCGTTCTAATGTTTCAATATCTGAGTGGAGATAGGTTGCCTTTATTCCTTTTTCTTTCAAATAGGTGGTGAGGTCTTCGGCAATTCGCTTGGTGAGAGTTGTCACTAAAATTTTTCCCTTTGAATTTACTTTCATTCGTTTTTCTATTTCCATAACGAGGTCTTCCACTTCATTTTTAGAAGGTCGAACGATTATTTCAGGGTCAACGATTCCTGTTGGCCGAACCAGTTGTTGTACAATACCAGAGTTTAGTTCGTAGTTCGTAGTGCGTAGCGGAGCATCGATATTTTTTATATTTGCTGTTAGCTGATTGCTCTTAGCTGTTGACTGTTGAATTTCCCACTCATTTGGTGTCGCCGAGGTATAGATAATATGCGGAGGGATTGCATAAAACTCTTCAAACTTCATCGGTCGATTATCATATGATGCTTTTAGTCGGAAACCAAAGTCTATAAGCATCTTTTTTCGGGCAAAGTCTCCATTAAACATTCCTCGAATTTGGGATACAGACATGTGTGATTCATCAATCACCACAAGAAACTTATCTCCATACGCCTGGCGGAAATAATGGAGAAGTGAGTAAGGAGGATCCCCTTCATTTCGGCCGTCAAAGTAGCGAGAGTAATTTTCTATGCCATTTACATACCCTATTTCCTTAATCATCTCCAGATCATGAGTCACCCGTTGTTTGAGTCGCTGTGCTTCCACTATTCGTCCTGCCTTCTTGTGCATTTCCACTTCAAACTCCATATCTTTGCGTATTTGTTTCTCGGCTTCCTCAATCGATTTTGGGTCCGCCATAAAATGCTTTGCAGGAAAAATAACCAATTTTCTATCTTCTGTCTTCTTACTTCTGTCTTCTTGTTTTCCTGTGAGTGGATCAAACTTAGTTATACGTATTACCACTCCATTTTCATGCGTTACTCGATACCCCATGTCTTCATAGGCGGGATATATATCAATGCTATTACCTCGCATGCGAAATGTCCCTCGCTTAAAATCAAACTCGCTTCGGTCATATTGAAGCTGCGCCAAACGAAACTGCACATCATGCAGGTTAAACTCCTTGCCCACGGTAAGTTCTAGGGTGTACTTTCCGTAATCAGAAGGTGAACCGATATTGTAAATACACGATACAGAAGCCACCACAATCACATCTTTTCGGGTGAGAATATTTGTTGTGCTCTGCAGTCGGAGCTTGTCTATTTGTTCATTAATCTGAGCTTCCTTTTCGATATACGTATCGCTGGCTGGCATATATGCCTCAGGCTGATAAAAGTCGTAGTAAGACACAAAATACGATACGCCGTTTGTAGGAAAAAACTCTCGCATTTCCTGATACACCTGCCCGGCTAAGGTTTTATTATGAGAGATAATAAGTGTTGGGAGCTGCAATCTCTCTATTATATTCGCAATGGTGAAGGTTTTTCCCGACCCCGTCACCCCAAGCAACACCTGGTTCTTTTTACCCATTTCAATACCACTCACCAAACTATCAATGGCTTGAGGTTGGTCCCCTGTGGGCAAAAATGGTGCTTTGAGTACAAACATATGTTTTTTTGCAACCAATAAGTGTACCACAGAAACTCATATACAGTCAATATGAGTTTGCAATGTGAGCTTACTCTAGGTGGCAGAATTGAAGGGGCCCGACAACGCGCATAAAAGTGCCTGCCATCAGGCAATGGCAGCTTTTGAGCACTAGCGGGAAGTATTCAATTCTGACAGAATCTAGAGCAAATAACTAATTTATGTGTCATAATACATAAATGGAAATACTCAAATTCATGTTCGACTTTATCCTTCACATAGACGTTCACCTTGGCCAAATTATCTCCACCTACGGAGTAGCCACCTACGCAATCTTGTTTGCAATTATTTTTATGGAAACAGGCCTTGTCTTTACTCCCTTCCTTCCCGGCGACTCACTCCTGTTTGCAGCTGGTGCATTTGCAGCAATTGGATCACTCAACATTAGCCTGCTCCTTTTCCTTCTTTTCATCGCAGCAGCACTGGGCGACACAGCAAACTATTGGATTGGTCACTTTTTTGGAAAGAGAATTGTGGCTCATCCTGCTATCCCCATCAACGAAGAGCATATAAAACAAACGCAGGATTTTTATAAGAAGCATGGTGGTAAAACAATCATTCTTGCCCGCTTCATTCCCATTATTCGTACATTTGCACCCTTTGTTGCCGGTATTGGCAGCATGAGCTACACTCACTTTATTCTTTATAACGTGGTTGGAGCGGCATTGTGGGTTGGTATTGCGACTCTTGCTGGTTATTTCTTTGGCAACATTCCCTTTGTACAAAAAAACTTCTCACTCGTCATCATCGGCGTCGTTCTCGTCTCCATTCTCCCAATCGTGGCAGAGGTGGTAATGAGAAAGATGAAGAGAATAAAATCCTAAACACTAAAACCTAAATCCCAAACAAATGAATACAAAATTATAAATTCTAAAATGGTATATACAGTTTTGTCTCATTTAGGATTTGGAATTTGTTTAGGGTTTAGAGTCTAGGGTTTAGAGTTTAGAGTTTGGAATCTTATATTTATGCTTTACCTCGTTGGCACTCCCATCGGCAACCTCGAAGACCTCTCCCTTCGTCAAGCAAAAACCATCCTCACTTCAGATGTGGTACTTGCAGAAGATACCCGGAGCGCTGAGACACTCATCCAAGCCGCCGAACGGCTTTTTTCACTTGATTGCAATCACCAAATGATAGTAGTGTCCTACTATAAGGACCGCGAATTTGAAAAGCTCCCCTACATTCTCTCTCTTCTTGCAGACAATAAGCAGGTATCACTCATTTCAGAAGCTGGGATGCCACTCATCAGCGATCCGGGTGGATTACTTGCATCTCATTGTCGCAAAAAGGGTATTCCCTTCACAGTGGTTCCAGGTCCCACGAGTGTCACTACAGCACTTGCACTTGCAGGCAACACCTCGCATACCTGGACATATCTTGGATTTTTACCAAAAAAAGAAAATGAGTTGCATAAGCTTATTGAGAAAATGAAGCAAGTCCCTCATTTTGGGAAAGATGATCATGTGTTTGTGGCATTTGAGTCACCAGAACGATTTGTAGATACCATGAAAGTATTTGCAGATACAAATCCGACTGCAACAATTACTGTGTGTCGTGAAATTACCAAGATGTATGAGGAAGTTGTGTCTGGTACTCCAGAAGAATTATCTAAAAATAAATTACGCGGCGAGCTGGTTCTTATCATTAAGCTTTGTTAGCCACTTATTATCAATCGCTCGTTTTAAGTCCACGCCTTCGCTTTTTGCAAGAAGTAATATATGGCACAGCACATCCGCCACTTCGTTTTCAAATGAGTATTTCAGCTCTGCTGGAGTTTTATTCTTGTGTCTTCCTTGTCCATTCATGGAGAGATATGCTTGAGTAAGTTCCCCCACTTCTTCTTGAAGCTTCAGAAGAAACCAAAGTTTGTCACGAGAGATGCTAAACTTTTTGGAGTAGTTTTCCGAAACAAGTTCAATCTTTTCTACAAGGTTTTTCAGATTCATAGTATGTATTATATCATTCTATAGGTCATTAATCAACTTTGCCTTTCCTGTGTTCTGCCTTCACATGTTGGCCAATTTCATTTTTTAATGCATAATACTCAAAAGTCGCGCGAGCTGCTTCTTTTAAAGTACTGTCAGGACTCGTTATCACCTCTTCTAAGCGCTGTAATTCTGGATTATTAGTTATTGCAGCAGCTATAGCTTGCTTAATTTGTTGTTTAGCTTTTAACATCTCTGCTTGTGCTGCATCGTGCGCATCATTTCTATTTCTTTTTTGATCTTTTTTTCTTTGATTTCTAATTTCTGCTTCTAGTTTTTTCTCTTCCCTTTCCCGCTTCATTCTTTCTTTGGGTTCTTCATATGCCTCAACCAAATCAGGATTGTTTTGACGTGCAAGTCTTACTCGTTCGTTTTCAGCTGTATTTAAGTTTATAAGATACTTTAATCCTGCCCCAGTACAAGCAAGTACAGCAAGTCCTTCTGCGATACCTACACAATTTCCAACAATTGGTGGGCCCGCTTCTATAGCAATACATACACCAAGTGCTCCAACTCCCATTACTGCCATCAGAGTGTTTCTCACCTTTATGGGAAAATCAGGTTGTGAAGCAAATGGAATATGTTTTTTTAAGTCCATAGCGTAGTATACATTAAGGCCTATAGTTATTCAATGTCTTAAACTGCATTTTTGAGTCAAATATATCCCTCACCACAGTACACTCCATTATTCCATTTCTCACTCATTTTGCTTTATCGGGTAATCATATTGCCTATAGCCTGTCAGAAAAGTGCATATAATTGAATAATCTTTAGACTTGTAGTACAATCGGGACATGTCAGGTATAGTACCAAGTAGTATTACACCATCAAAAACTGAGCGTTTTCATGGGTTTAATACAGCAGTTACATTAACTTCTTTGATTGCTGGTTTAGCTCCATATGCGCTTCGCGCTATTTCTCCAGACTATGCGGGACTCTCTTTCACGCAATTAGCTGAAGTAGGGCTGGGATCTGCATTATTAGGACTCGCTACAATAAAAGGACTAGAGGCTATATATTGTCTTGCTGATATTGTGTCGTCTATAGGTAGTAGACAGAGTTCTCGCACTAATAATAATCCATCATTATCTGCTGAAGTTATTTCCAATTTAAATACTCAGGCTGCACCGTATTCAGGCACGGTAGCACCAGTAGTAACCTTAGCAGAAGAAGGTAATTTGCCAACTGCTACCCATCCATTTGGTGGAGATAATAACACATAGTGTTGTTCTCTTTTTTTAAGTAAAACTTCGAGTAAATTGAAATCTAAGTTTATCTATAGGAATTTGTAGTTCATCGCAAAGATCAAAGAGAAGATCAGAGGTATATACTTCGCCTTTGTGTTTCGACTTACTTTTTTCTACAATAAACGTGTAATCCATGTTAAATATTTTCGTCATTATATTGATAAAGTTTAGCAACTCGGGTGGTAAAGGAAACTTCATTATTCCTTGTTCGCTAGTAAAGAGAGGAGTATACGGCTTTTGTATATTTGCATCACTAATTTGTGTATCGTTAAATAGGCGCATTGGATTTCTCCCTCCGCTAATCATAAGTCCCGCATAAGGGCCAGCTATTGCAAGCCCTACAGGGTGTGGGCCACATGCTTGATTTGTAATAATTGGGATTTGTCCATCGTTGCTGCTTTGTAGTACTACTGTTTCATATGTTATAGGTGTGGTTATTTCGTTTGCAGGAGTGTATCCACCCTCCTTAATTAAATCGGTGTACTTTTTGTTATTTAACAATACCAGTAAGCTCCCTACGTAATTAATTGGCCCATGTTCACAAATTCCTCTACCTCTTTCATCAAGTAATTCAGGTATTGATTGCACGAGATTAGATATATTTTTTGAATGCGCATGAGTTATGTTTCCTGGATAAAGTCTACGTTCCTGAGGCAATGTCATAGTAATGCTATTATTTTGAAAATTTTTCTTATCTCATCCCATTTATCCTTTCGAAACACACCCCAATCAGGAAAATGTTTGCTCAACTTTATGTGTCCAAAATTGTTGTGCAGATTCTCTCATAGGTTCCTCAACAGGAAGCTAAAACTACACGCCAATAATCCGACTCCAACACAAGCTGAAGCAATAGAAGCTGCCTCAACAAATACAAGCGGTTCCATAGCTGTAATTATACGAATAATGCAGACAAAATTCAACTATAGGTCTTATTAAATCTTCAATCCCAGGAGAAGTTGAGAAAGTGTGCCAGCAATGATTCCATAAAACGGGTTCGTGAGTGCAGTTACAGCAAGGGTAAGTGATACCACGGTGGCATTTCCCGCCTTAAAAGCATCGGCCGCGTTGTACGGTAAAATGATAAGAGCTCCAATAACAAACAAATATC
>CAYWLV010000009.1:4434-28372 GCA_964459595.1 uncultured Gammaproteobacteria bacterium | reverse complement strand
CTCCCCTTGCCGCAATCGGGACAAACCGTGCAATTTTATGCACCAGTCCCGTTGCGAGAATAATTGAGGCCAGGAGCATAAATGCAATTCCAGCAGCAACTGGGTGAGGTGCTGAAGCAGTGGGAGTCACAATAAGTTCCATATTAGCACCTCCAAATAGGGATGAGGCAAAGTCAGCAATGCCAGAAATAATGGTTGATTGATTATACGTTGCCACCGTTTTAGCTATTTGGCTATTTGCACCGGTATACGCAATATTACCTCCTATGGTGAGCGTGCTAAGAGCTAAGGTGCCAATCGCCACTTTCCTATTCATATGAGGAACAATGAGTTTCATCTCAGTTTTTATCATCTGCATCCAAGTACGGTATTTTGGTACTGTGTTCTGTTTTTTCCACTTTCTTGTGAATAGAAATAGTACAATTCCAAGCGGAATACTAAGAGACACAGTGAGGATTAGGTCGTTTTTCACCAGTTGCACGCAAATAGCTACAAGCAAACAAGGAATCCCAATAATAGCATCCTGAAAGGCTATATCTAAACCCACTTTTGCCAAATACACTCCCACTCCCGCAAGCATACCAAAGAAAATGGGTTGCCCAATTGAGTCCACAATAAGCTGGGGAAGCCCCCATATCCCAAGAACACTGGTTAACGCCGCCGCCCACAGAATCATTGAAATTCTATCTTTGAAGTTTTTTGACTGCCCATACGAAAGTGCCATGCTTTCATACATAAAGCTCACAGGCGTAACTGCCCCGGTGATAACGCTTCCCATAGCCCCCACAAAATAGCCAATTGCAGAAGGAAGCATAAAAAATCCATAGCTTAAAGCAAGTACAGCGCCTGAAATGACATCAAGAAGTGAAAAACCAACTATGATGATATCTTTACTATTCATAAAACTAGAGTATATCAAATATATAGTATCAATCACTGAGTTATCTTTTATTTTCGCATATTCACTTTAATCAAGTCAACCCTACGCGCTATATGATTTATGATTAATTATGAGGTTAACAATACATATATGGTGCGTATATGTTATACTATAATATGGAACTACGGTTTACTGGCATTTTGCCGAAAATATCTGATTGTGCTCCCATGGAAGTTCATATATTTGATTGTGATCCTCCACCTATTACTCGTGGTCATGTAGAGCGTGTATTTCAAGGCCCGTATATGAATACAGACGTATTAAAAGTTCAATCATTTATCACCTCCTCTTTGGTGATGGACAAGCATGTGAGTCATATGGCGAGAAAAGCCGAAGAGCTTGCATTAGAAAAACATGGAGTTTCTCGAAATTTATTTACTAATAATCCCCTTGGACTGGGCACCTATGGAATGGCGCTGAATGCTTTAAACGCTATACAAAGAGCATCAGGCACAATTGGATATGATTCTTTGAGAGATTATTTAGGTGATCAAATTTCAGATCTAAGGAAACCATTAGAAAAGGTGGAGCTTCGGCTCGAAGACGCAAAAAGGCCAGGTCTAGTAGCACGATATGCCGTTGAAGACTTACCATATAAACTTGGTGCAGTTTCCCTCTTAGCAGACACCTGTTACACCACTCTCACGATGATTCATGAGTATGAGAGGTAATTTCCGCTCCTACAACGATAGATCTTCGTTTTTTCTAAATCCATATTAATCGAATTCCTTACCTATTTAAGCGCTGATAAACGAGTTACTCTTGAATATGACGCCTATCAGGATGACAAATACGGGAGAATATTAGCTTATATTTGGCTCCCCTGTGTACAGAAATTAGCCAAATACTGTCATGTTGAACACAAAAACGAATTGTTAGTGAATGAGGTGATGGTGAAGGAAGGAAAAGCCAAGCACGTGGTGTATGCTAAACGCAAGCGTTTACGCTACGAAGATTATTTTATATTTCAACCCTAAACAATATCTCCGAATCTGAAAAGAGATATCGTTATCCATGGAATATATTATTGTATTGCTGCTTCAAACATAGTTTTTGCTGGATCTCCTCGATTTAATTTTCACCGGCTGCACGCGCAAGAGGCAATATGGACCCCAAGAAGGGCAAATAATTGCTCAAATTGAAAGTTTTTGGTTTGACCCAGCGTGCTATTTATATGATATTGGATACGAAGATATGCCTATTGCTTTAGGTTCTCCGCAATTTGTGGAGCACGCATTTTCCCAAACATATTCATCCGCACTTAATTATGATATATCTGTACGGCTGATAATTATGTAATTCTCATCTTCTTTTATCAATAATTTATTTCCTTGAAGTTTATTTATAAGGGCTGTGCGCATCAATTCTTCTCTTTCAGGTGTTTCCTCCCCCGCATGATAATAATCAGAGGTTAAAATACAATGTTTATCTATATAAATCCTGTCGACTGCTGGTAAATCCAAAATTGTCCATATCCCGCCTTCAATGCAATCATTTAAAGTTTCTCCTCCCACAACAATTCTAGTGTTCCTACCAATACAATAACCTTGAAGATTTAAGTCGTTAAGTAGAGCTGAGGGGTCTACTTTTCCATCTATTTTATTTGGAACAATGTTTTTTCCAACTATAACATGACTTCTGAATTCAGTTTTTTGCTTTAATTCTTCAACTAGTTCAGGCCATTGTGCATATTCTGCATATTTATTTGCCACCGCAATTTCTTTTTGCAACTCAATTTCATATTTAGAATTTACTATTGGTGGGGAAATATAGGTTATTTCATCATTTTTTTGTGGGGTCATCCTTTCTAAAATATTACGTGCCAGCCTATTTCGCGCAGTATTAAACGAGGATACAATTTGTTTAAGATGCGCAAAATCCTTTGGTGATTTCGGAGGATGTTTTAAATAAAGAGGATGTATCAGAATGTTAAGTGTTGATAGTGGGGTAAAAGAAACGATTTCCGATTCTGGTGGACATGAATCCATATATGAAAGTATATCAAATGACTTGTACCAGTCTTACTCACATTGCTTCTTAAAGTTCTTTAGAATCGCAAGCCAGCCCTCTTTTTGAAAATCGAGACTATTCTCATTTTCCTGTTCAAATTGCTCAATAACTTAAGCTTTTCTCCGGTATTTTTTGATGCTTATCCCTTTGGCAACTGCTGCAGTTGCCACGCACCTTTCAACCTGTCAGGTTGACGATGGTGGATAGCGCAATAGCGTATAATTTTCAAATGGAAGTGACGCGAAGCACTCAAGAAATCCAAGCAAAGTTTTTAAATTGTTTCGTAGTTGGCGATGAAAGCACGCTCAAAGTGGAAGTAGGTGATATTATATTTAGCACAAAACCTTCAAGCGGCTCTCTTGCTGAGCCATATTTAGTAGTTAATGAAACACCAATCATGAATAAGCCGTTATACGTTTCGATTATGAGTAATGGAGCCCCCTATGAGGGCAGTTATTTTCAGCCAGGTACCCGGCTGTTTGCCTATCCTCGGAATATGGTAAGTAAGGTACATCAAGCTGTCCTGAACATATTTTTTCCAAAACAATAAATTACTGTAACGTTAGCATACTTTAATCGTCCATGTTACAGTTAATTTTCCTTTAATTTATTTTACAGAACATGCATTATTTGAGGAAGAAGGCATTGCCCTTTTGGCAACCGCTGCAGTTGCCTAGCTCATATTAATCTGTCAGGTTGCACAGGCAACTTAAATATCTATGTAAGATATAGAATAGAAAGTGACCCATCGGTTAATGCGACCGAACCACAGCTTAAGCAAGTAGTCTCAGAAGTATTAGGTTGGTATTCTAGCTTTGGGCAGGATAAGTTTTTCCTTCAGGCAATGTACGCTTAAGTATTCAAACCAAGTATATTTAATATATAATGCACTATATGACAGAAACAACAGTAGCGGTACCAAAAAGGATTCCTGTTATTGACTCTGCTATTCCTGAGTTAGCTAAAATCAATGGTTTAAGGCCAGAAGGAGTTTCCAGATACGAATATCTTAGAAATCATGATAAAGCATTAGTTCCTGATAGACGTGGAAGTGCATTTAAGACTGAGCTTGAAAAAAGTTATTTGGATACTTTTGCCAATTATTTGCAGCTAGTTATTGAAACCGCAAGAATAGAAAAAGAGGATGCTTTTCCAACAAGAAATGATTTATCAACGGTTTATAATATGGGGTTAAAGTCAGGTCTATCCAGGTTTGACTTAGAGCAGTTGGCACCCCATGAAATTGAATGGTTAAGGTTTTGTATAAACCCTTTTAGCAATCTACCTCATCATAGTGTGTCTAATAGTGCAATATAGTAGTGTAACAACACTATTAAAATTCATGCAATTTATCGCAACCGAACCAAAGCTGAGGCTAATTGTAAATGAAGTGTTAAATTGGTACTCTAGCTTCGGTCAGAACAAGACCATCCTTCATGCTATGTACGCTTAGGTATTCAAATCATAATATACTACTTACCTATGACTAGCAAATATAGGGGATATGATGATGCTCAAATTGTCTAATTGTCGAAGGAACTTTTCCAACATAACATGTAAATAATTTTAAAATTCAGAAAAAAAATACTCCCATATCCAGAGCTCTCTCAGAGCCTGTTATGTTGAGGTTTGCCGATACCTTTACTCTAGTGGTTTAGTAGAAATAACACTTTCAAACCTTTCTGATTGATTTTTACTTATTATAAAATAATCTATATTTTCCACCACATTCATGCCCTCCCCTTCAAAAAATTCCTTAAATCTTTTGTTGTGATATTTACTATCTCCTGTTCTATCACCAAGGAGATACGAATTGTTGAGCGTACAGCTTTTAACAACTTTAACACTCTTTACTTCTGGCAGTTGCATGATAGTTTCAACACTGCCCTTCAAACAGCTATTTAAGAGTTCCCCGCCAACAAATATGTCGGTGTCTCCATCGAGAACAAATCCACGATTCGCAAGATCTCTCCTCACTAGCATTGGATCTTGTCTACCGTCTGTTGCATTTTCAAAAAGATTACTTCCCATGACAATATTTCTACCATTTCCTAGCTGGCTTACCATTTTTCTATAAAGATCAGTCCACTGAATATAGGCGAAATTATTTTTTGCACTATCAACTCTATGCTTAAGGGTTTCTCTTCTATTGGCATTTATTACTAACGGTGCTATCATCGTTACTTCAGTTTGAGATGTTGGCACCATACTTCGCAATATATTACCTGCAAATTCTTCTCTTGCTATGCCAAACGCAACGATATCCGGTGTGTCATCTCTAGGTCTAACATTAAATAGCGGATGAACAAGAATATTTAATTTTGTAAGGTGGGTATATCTGGCCCTTTCAGTTATAGGAGGCTGATTATCCATGATATAAGTATAGCTGTACACATGCCAAAATACTATTATGCCTGCGAGATTAGGAGGTTTACAAATAAGTGGTTGTATTGATTCAAGAGGAAGAGGTGCGGGGATTTTCAACAAGTGGACTAGCTACTCCGCAGTAATATGATCACTTCGTGGTGGCACTTCTTATAATGAATTCTCTTTTTATTTTGATAGGCAAAAATGGATAGGATTAGATCAAAAGTTGATTTTTTAGATGGTTGAAATAATAGTTTTTGTCTACTAAAGCTTCAACTGGAAACAACCCATGCTGCTTTTTCATCATATCTATTAACTCTCTGTTTTGAAGCGCTAACTTCAGTTCAGCCAATGCACTTGCTGCATTCATACAGGTTGAACCGTTGATGATAATATGAGCTCTTGGATTTTGTTTAACATTGCGTTTTTGTTGATCAAATCCAGACGCTTTTATGAGTGAGAAATTGCCTTGATTCCCTGGTCTGAGTCCGCACATAGCTGCAATATGAAAAAATACATGTAGATTGCCTGCGAGATTACTTGGAATCTCTATAGACTTGGAAATAAAATTCGCTTGGTTAATCGGCATATGAGTTTCTTCCTGAAGCCTCTGCATTGCATTTAGAGTTCCAGAAATTGGACGGTAGTTACAATCAATAGCTACAATATGACTGAGTGTATCGCCATATAATGATTGTGCAATTTTATGTGCTTCTGGTGGCATAATAAGAAAATTAATATTATGACTTCCAGTCATACCAAGTTTTTTATACAAGTCAGCAATTTTTGGCCAGGCTTCAACAAGTAATTCGTAAGTGGTTTTATTATTTTGTAAGGGGACTGCTCCATCTGCAGAACCATTTCTTTGCGTTTGAATATGAGATTCATAGATGTCAATTTCCCCGTTTTCATTTGTACCACTCGATATTGATACAACAACGTGCTCAGGAATATACATTTGAATTTCTCCTCTCAAAGTATGTATATGCTCTCTCGCAAGAAAGGTTGAAATTCTGTTGAATATAGTAGTATCATCTAAACCAACTTCAAGAATGAGGGGATCTGCAGTACCAGACATAACTAAACCCTTGCCTGAATAGTCAAATTTAATAATCGCTCCAACTTTTTTCTTTTCTAGTCGCTTATATTCGCGTACAATATCAGCCTGAGTTTTGAAAGTTGTCCCTAATGGGCCAATTGCCCCGACGCCACCAAAGTATTCACGTAGTGCTGTATTAAACCCTGATTTTGTTGTATATATCTTAAATACTTCAACATTTTCTTCATGCCGAAGCCCAAGCTCCTTTGCAATTGCAACTACTCTTTCATCTTGTTGGTGAGAGACTATTCGAGAGATTTTTCTCCTATCTGCTTCTAATTTAATGCCTTCTAGCTTATTTAATGAAGCAGCAGGAACTCCATCAAATAATAGATTGCCATCGTTATTAAGAATACATTGTACCAAGTTACGTCTGGGGTTATTTCCAACTTCAATAACTTCACTATTTGGTCTTAATACTTTATGGAGGGCCGCTTCGGCAGGGGTTTGAGAGCGAGTTACAAGTATGCCACCATTAGTAGCGGTACGGGATTCATAATTTCTTGTAACAGAATTTAGACCGTCCATAAATGGAATCGCCAGCACGGCTTGAGTTCCAATACCCATTATTCCCATAGAAGTGGAATCGATAGAGCCACCTTTGTTGATGATTGCACTTTGCCATTCTGATAACATATGTATCTATATACAAATATACGTTATTATATCATTGAGACATATAATATATGTATTTACTACCTAGTTATTGCATTTTGAATTGAGCTTGCAAACAACCTATGCTTGCATAATGGCTAAATACTCAGAAATACTCTTTCAAAGTGGGACACATCGCCAAGGCCTCGTAAGTCAAGACGTCATCATTTCTCCCATAAAAAAAGACATGGCAAGCCATCATTGGCCACTAGCTACTTCGCAGCGGCGCCCCCAAGGGGGCTCTTCATCCCAAGCTTTATATCTAAAAAACACCCAGCAGTGCTGAGTGTTTTTTTTATGTGTGAAGGCACGGGGATTTGCCCCAAGGGCACTTCCCACTTCGCTGTAGCATGATCGCTCCGTGGTAGCGCGTTCCTCATCCCCGTGTGCTTATTCAACAAAAAAAACTCAGGACATGCCTGAGTTTTGTTTTGAGAGTGAAGGCATGGGGATGGTTCGACAAGCTCACCATTACCCCAACTCTTCAATTCCTTCGACAAACTCAAGGTTTCTTACAAAGTAGCTTAAGTAATTCTATATCTCCTGAGATAAGTGCTTTCTTCTTTGCGACAGTCCATCCTTTTATCTGTTTTTCACGTTTTTCTGCATCCAATCTAGTTATGTAAGTTTCATTGTAAAGTAATTCTATATTTGAGTATTCTTTTGTTGCAATATTATTTCTAGATCTATGAGATAACAATCGTTGGTTTAGATTATGAGTGATTCCAACATAATATGTTCTATTGTCGCAAAGAAGAATGTACACCCGCCACATATCATGATTTTAAACTAAAAAGCCCAGGGTCGCAACCCTGAGCTTGTCGAAGGGTGAAGGCACGGGGATTCGAACCCCGGATTAACGGGCTGAAAACCCGCTGTCCTAGGCCGCTAGACGATGCCTCCATTAGCGACGAACAGTGTATATTATAGTAATAAATCATCATTTTCGCAACCAGGGTTTCATAGCATTTCAAGCCTATTTGTTATTATGATATAATTCTGAAATGACCGCACTTGAAACAGTTGTAGGAAGATTGAAACCACATGTTGATTATAAAATAGTCTTTTCAACTGCTCCCCCTTATGTTGTAGCAATAGCAGTTGCAATGGGGAATTTGCATAGAGTAATGGGGGCAAACCAAGAGGTAAATTTGCTGTTAAAGGACCCTCAACGGTTTATGATGAAAAACCCATACGTTCCCGTTGACCCCTCTTCCTTTAGGGCAGGCGTGATAAAATCAGACGGCTCACAAATATCTATTGTAAGAGGTTCGGAAGATTTTCCTGAGCCATATCCAACCATGGATGAATTAACTAGTACAATTCAACATGGCAATGTGGTGTATCTATAATAGGGAATGAGCTTATATCACTTCATACATCTTCACCTTTTTAACAGTTCTGTCCGGGAATAGCTCAATACTAATTACCTGCAAACTATGCTTTTTATTTTGAGAAGCTGTCTGGAGTATATACGCCTGTGCAACGCGCCGAATGTGAGAAAGTTTGCGGGGCGTCACGGCTTCATAAGGCTTGCCATGTGAGTCGGCCACCCTCGTCTTCACCTCCACAAAATAGATGATCCCTCCCTTTTCTGCAATAATATCTAGTTCGCCAAGCTTTGTGCGGTAGTTGCGTTCTATTATGCGATAGTTCAGGGAAAGTAGGTGGTGAGCGGCACTATCTTCACCTATTCGCCCGATAGATTGAAGAGACATGAAGACAGTGTAACAGATTTCAATTTTTAAGTTTTAATGATTAATTATTAATCAATTTAAAATTATTTAAAAATTTAAAATTTGAAATTAAAAATTAAGTAGAGCAATCTTAGCTGCAGAGTCTAGAGTCCAAAGTCTAGGGTCTTAATTTATTCCGCCTTTACTGATGTTTTCTTCATCTTTCGTGTTCTTTTGATGCTGTAGAGCTTGTTTCGAGTCTCAGCTTCCGTATAGTCACGGATGAAGAAGAGTTTGGATTTGTCGTAGCTACTTTTCTTATCAAGAGTAAGTGAAACGATATTTGGTGATGAAAGAGGAATGATTCTTTCCACTCCGATACCAATTTTTGAGATTTTTCTGATAGTTACGGTGCGAGTCACATCTGAGCTTCCCTTCACCATAAGAACAATACCCTTAAAAAGCTGTGTGCGTTCTTTTTCGCCTTCCTTAATCTTATATTCAAGGCTCACGGTGTCTCCTACCTTTATAACTGTTTTGTTATACTGAAATGAATTTGCCATAGTTGTGAAAACGTAATTATACCTGGTACATTTATTTTTTACAAGCCTTAATGAATCCCACAAAAATGGGGTGTGGCTTGCCTGGGTAACTCTTATACTCTGGATGCCCCTGTGTACCCATATAAAATGGGTGGACAGATCTATCTAGCTCCACAATCTCCACCAAACCTTCTTTTTTTGATCGTGCGCTTATTATGAGCCCTTTTTGCTCCAACTGCTCAGCGTAGGCATTGTTAAACTCCCATCGATGACGATGCCTCTCACTGGTGTCCACTGCTCCATAGAGCTCATAAGCACGAGTTCCCTGTTTTACTGTTGCGTCCCAACTTCCCAAACGCATGGTTCCCCCATACGCGCGGCGGGCAATCATCTCTTCCTGACCTTTGATCAAGTGAATCACCGGGTGTTTTGCTTCTGGTTCATTTTCTGTCGTATTTGCTCCATCAAGACCTACCACATTTCGTGCAAATGCAACCACTGCAAGCTGCATACCATAACAAAGTCCCAAATAGGGGATTTTCTTCTCTCGTGCGTAATTTGCAGCAGCAATCATGCCCTCAGATCCCCGTTTGCCCCACCCAATGGGCACAATGATTCCGTCTGGAGTACCGATTATTGAGGTGCCTTGCTTTTCTATCTGTTCTGCATCCACCCAGTGTGTTTCAACGCCCACCTTCTGGTCCCATGCCGCATGATCTATTGCATCAAATAAGGCAGCATAAGAATCTCTCAGTTGGTAGTCGCCTGTTCCAAAATATTTTCCAATAATGGCAATTTTCACACTTTTCTCTTTCTTTTCCTTTATTCTCTCCACAAGTGCGCTAAAGCGAGACAAATCTGGCTCCACAAAGGGCAGATTGAGCTTGCTTAAGATCTTTTTATCAAAATCTTGTTTTTTGAGAATAAGGGGTATTTCGTAGACGCTTCCTACATCGGGGTTACTGATAATATCATCTCCATGCACATTGCAAAACAGGGCAAATCGATCGCGTCTACGCTGGTCTAGATATTTTTCACTTCGAGCTACGATAAAGTTTGGTTGAATACCCATGGAGTTAAGCGTACGCACAGAAAGCTGAGTTGGTTTTGTTTTTGGTTCACCCAAATGCTTTGGAGTTGGCACATAACTTACATGCACATGTATCACGTCTCCTGGTTTCTGGAGGGTAAGCATGCGGGATGCTTCATAATAAAATACATTTTGATACTCTCCAGCCGTGCCACCCAACTCAATCACCATAATGTCTGCATTATGATTTTTTGCTGCAGCATGAATTCTGTCCAGAATTTCGTTGGTTATGTGAGGAATCGCTTCCACATCTTCTCCGTTATATTCAAATCTTCGCTCTCTGTCGATCACTGTTTTGTAGATTTTGCCGATGGTGACAAAGTTGTCGCCTCCCATTTGTTGATCAAGAAACTTCTCGTAGGTGCCGATGTCCATATCAGCCTCAGTTCCATCCTCGCACAAATAAGGATCTCCGTGTTCAATGGGGTTTATTGTGCCTGCATCGATGTTGAGATAGTTTTCAAACTTGATTGGTACCACGTTGTATCCTGCAGATTTAAGAAGGGTAGAAATAGAAGCAGAGGTGATTCCTTTTCCGATACCGGAAATAACGCCTCCTGAAATAAAAATATATTTAAGCGGATGTTTTCTTTTCATCTGATGCTACTGTTTCTGGAATTTTATTTAATGCCCACGCCGAAAAATCACACTTTGGATAGTTTGAACAACCGTAAAACTTTTTTCTCGTCTTTGTAAATTTTACCACAATATCTCCCGCACACTTTGGACATTTTCTATTTTTTACTGCAAATAAAAATGGCTTGGTGGTTTTACAGCTGGGATACCCACTACACGCATAAAACTTACCAAACTTAGAAAAGCGAATAATCATTGGTTTGCCACACTTCACACACTTCTCGCTTGTTTCTTCTTTGATGGCTATCATTCCTACTTTCTTTTTTTGTTCTTCCAGCTCTCCGATGAAGGGTTTGTAAAATTCATCCAATATATGTACCACATCTGCTTTCCCTTCGGCGATTTCATCAAACTTGTTTTCCATGTCAGAGGTGAAATCAAGCTCGAAAATATGAGAAAAACTGTTGCTCAGATAATCAGATATTGCAGTCCCCACAACTGTCGGGATAAAGTAGCGTCCATCCTTTTCCACATATCCCTTCACTTGTATAAGGGTAATAATGGCAGCATAGGTTGAAGGACGGCCAATTCCTTCTTCTTCCATAGTGCGGATGAGCGATGCTTCGTTATAGCGAGGAGGAGGAGATGTTTTTTGTTCTTTAGCCTCAATTGCACTGATTGTGGCTGAAGTGCCTTCCTTCACTTGAGCAAGTTCTCGATCTTCTTGTTTTGTGGTTTCCATGAGGCGTAAAAATCCATCAAATACCACTTTTGTTGCTGATGCCTCAAACACATCGCTCTGGGGAGAAACAAGGTCAAAGGTGACAGTCCTCAACTCTGCTTCCTTCATTTGCGTGGCAACTGCTCTATCAAAAATAAGTTTGTACAGTTTTTTGTGGTTCACGGTGAGAGACTCTTTCTTTTTGCCCAAATCATCCACCTCAATCAATTTGGTAGGACGAATTGCCTCATGAGCTTCCTGTGCACTCCTGCTTTTTGTGCGATATCCACGCGGCTTTTCAAGTGCATATTCTGGTCCAAACTTTTCGATAATATAGTCTTTTGCACGAAACACAAACTGCGTAGATAGATTAAATGAGTCTGTTCTATGATAGGTAATATGCCCCATTTCATACAACGACTGAGCAAGACTCATCACCTGTTTAGACGAAAATCCACACTTAAAAAACGCATCCTGCTGAAGAAGTGAAGTGGTGTACGGGGGTGTGGGAAATCGGTTGCTCACCACCGCCTTCATGTCCGCCACTGTATAGGTGGTTCCCATGAGGTTTGTTTTTACACTATCTGCATTTTCTGGTGTAATCGATGTTTTCGTGTAGGAATACTCTCCTGCATAAAGTTTGATAGTATTTGAGATTTCAATTGATTCTCCTTTTATTTTCTTTAACTTTGCAAACACTTCATTGCCTTCAATTTGAAAGGTGCCTGTCATTAATATGTATGGCTCCTGACCAAAAGTTGTTCTCTCTTTTTCTCGCTCCACCACGAGCCGCACTCCCACCGTCTGAACGCGCCCTGCCGAGAGCCAATTTTTACCCGTTTTTTTCCATAAGAGGGGAGAAAGTTCGTAACCCACAATTCTGTCAAGAATTCGTCGTGCCTGCTGAGCTTTCACCAAGTCTATGCGAAGTTCGCTCGGATTCTCCAGCGCCTCTTTCAGTGCAGTCGCTGTGATTTCATGAAACACAATACGTTTAATTTTTTTTGAAACATCTGCAAATGCTATGTCTGGCCAATTTTCTTTTATGAGTCCCAAAATATATGCTACGTGATAAGAGATGCTCTCTCCCTCTCGGTCCAAATCGGTTGCAAGAATTATTTCATCATGTTCTTTGCCAAGCGCAATAAGCTGGTCTATCACTTTCTGGCGTTTGCTTATATATTCATATTTTGGTCGAAAGTGGTCCTTAAAGTCAATTGCCATTTCACTTCCCGGAAGATCACGGATATGGCCCATTGTAGCAACCACATAATACTCATCGCCCTTTCCATCCATTTTTAAGATGCGATTAAATGTGCGTGCTTTTGTTGGAGATTCGACGATTATTAGTGCCATGATCTCTTATTATACCTTGTAACATGAATCTTGTAACTTGTAACTTGCTCGCCAAGAGTTTGTTGAATGGACATTATCGACTGGATCCCGCCGGAGCTTGCACTGAGCTTGTCGAATGTGCGGGAATGACACGGACTCGTTTATGTAATTCAAGGCAATATCCCAGGCATGAGTTTAGAGTTTAGAGTTTAGAGTTTAGAGTTTAGTGTCTTTTTTATGCTTTTCTTCTTTTCTTTTTAAGAAGTTTAGAATCAACTAGTGATCGCCTTATGAGAGAGGCAACCTCTTTTCGAGCGTCTTCAGACTTTGCATTTTTCATTCTCTCGCTCGCATCTTTAAGCGCCTCTTCTGTTTGTTTCATATCAATTGCATCCTGTCCATATGCCCGAGAAACAAGGAGTCGTACATCCTCTCCATTTGTTTCCACATACCCTCCTCCAATTGCCAAGTATTCACTCTCCTCACCCTCCCAATAATGAACAACACCTTCGTTCAGGAGTGCAAATAGATTGATATGACGAGGAAGAATCGTCATCTCTCCCTCACTTGAGGGTACGGTTACCCCATCTATCGCTTTTTCAAGTGCGATGTTTTTTGGGGTAATGATTGTTAGTTTTAGTTTTGCCATATTATTTCTTTACTTCCTCTATCGTCCCCACCATATAAAATGCTGCTTCTGCTTTGTCATCGTGCTTCCCATCCAATATTTCTTTAAAACCGCGCACTGTGTCTTTCATAGTCACATAGCGCCCAGGTCGGCCCGTAAATGGTTCTGCCACACTCATGGGCTGAGTAAGAAATCGTTGCATTTTTCGAGCTCGAGAAACAACAAGCTTATCTGTATCAGAAAGTTCTTCCATTCCAAGAATAGCTATGATATCTTGCAGATCTTTGTATCTTTGTAGTGTTTTCACTACGTCTCGTGCGACTTGATAATGCTCTGCACCCACCACATCTGGATCAAGTGCGCGTGAATTAGAAGAGAGCGGATCAATTGCGGGGAAAAGTCCTTGCTCTGCAAGAGATCGCTCCAAATTAAGCGATGCGTCAAGATGTGAAAAGGTAGCAACAGGAGCTGGATCGGTATAGTCATCTGCTGGCACATATACTGCTTGAATCGAGGTAATTGAGCCTTTTTTAGTTGATGTGATTCGCTCTTGAAGTGCTGCCATTTCTGATGCGAGTGTGGGCTGATATCCTACAGCTGAGGGAATACGACCTAAGAGTGCCGATACTTCACTTCCTGCTTGTGCAAATCGGAAAATATTATCAATAAACAAGAGTACATCCATGTTTTTCTTATCTCGGAAATGCTCTGCCATGGTCACTCCGGTGAGTGCAACGCGAAGTCGAGCTCCAGGACTTTCATTCATCTGTCCGAAAATAAGTGCTGTTTTGTCGATAACTTTTGTTTCCTTCATCTCTCTCCACAAATCGTTTCCTTCTCGGCTTCGTTCTCCCACTCCGGTAAAAACCGATACACCTGAGTGCTCTTTTGCTACGTTATGGATAAGTTCTTGAATTGTTACTGTTTTTCCCACTCCCGCTCCTCCAAAGATTGCCACCTTGCCTCCCTTAATAAATGGAGCAATTAGATCTATTACTTTAATCCCAGTTTCAAAAATTTCCTGTTCCACTGCTTGTTCTGCAAGTGGTGGTGCGCTTCTATGAATGGGAAGTCTTTCAGTTGTCTTTATTGCTGGACCTTCATCGATCGCCTCTCCGAGCACATTAAAAATTCTTCCCAGCGTTTCGTCTCCGACAGGTACCTCTATTGGTTTTCCGGTGCTTGAAACTTCCATGCCTCGAGCAATGCCGTACACGTTTCCCATAGCCACAGCTCGCACCATTCCAGGTTCAAGAATTGCCTGCACCTCAAATACTGTGCGTCCAAGTTTTTTATCTTCAAAAACAAGCGCCTCATAAATACCAGGTGTCTTATCTTCTGGAAACTGAATATCAACCACCACTCCTCGTACTGCCGAAATAATTCCTTTTATCATAGTATTAATTTTGAACTATTAATTTTTAATTTCTAAGTTTTAATTTTTAGTTAATTTTAAAATTATTTAAAAATTTAAAATTAAAAATTTGAAATTAAATTAGCCTGTTTCAACGCTTTCCTTCGCTGTTATCATATCCAGAAGCTCTCCCGTAATCTTCTCCTGTCTGAGTTTATTGCCAAGCAAAGTCAGGTTGTAAATGACATCATTTGCATTGTCGGTAGCGTTTTTCATGGCTATCATTCGCGCTGAATGTTCTCCTGCTTCAGACTGAATGATGGCGTTTCTCATTTTTTCTTCTACAAAGCTTCTGAGAATTCTCTCAATGATCTCGCTTGCAGAAGGCTCAATTATATATTCAATATATTCTTTTTCTTCTATTGTTTTTTGCTCGAATTCCAGTTTATAAGGCAATAGTTGAGCAAGTGTTGGCTCTGTTTTAAGTGTTGAAATAAAACTGTTATACAACACAAATACTCGTTTATACGTACCATCCAAAAATGCTCCAAGAGCAAAAGTGAGCACTGCAGAAACATTGTTTAGTGCTGCGGTATGTGAATAGTCGGCAAGAATATCGCCTCCTGTTTTTGACAAAAACTGAGCGCCCTTTTTTCCAATGGTAATAAACTTTGTATTGGGAATATCAATCTGATTGGCAATGTACCGAAACAGGTCTATGTTGAATGAGCCACACAGTCCTTTGTTGCCGGTGAGCACCACCACTAAGTCGGGGTTTGTGCTTTTTGCATGTGTTTGTAGCAAGGGCGACTGTAAAGTCTCTACTTTAGCCATTACTTTCCTAATTACCAGCTCCAAATGAGTCTGATACGGTCGAGCTTCTATTGCTGCCTGCTGCGCTTTTTTCATTTTTATAGCAGACACCAGTTGCATTGAACGCGTTATTTTCTTCACGTTGCTCACCGACTTCGTTTTTTTTCTCACTTGGCGTACATTCATATGAGATTAGGCTTCTGAAAATCCTGTTGCAACAGACTGTACAAATGGTGTTAACATCTCTTCAATCTGAGGAGTCACAACCTTTTCTTTTTGAATTGCGTGTACTATTTTTTCACCCTCAAGGCGAAGTGATTTCACCAGTTCATGTTCAAAATCATTCACTTTATTTACCGGTACAGAGTCGAGATGCCCCTTGTTTGCAGCCCACAGAACCACCACTTCTTCGCCTAAGGTGTATGGCTTGTTCTTGTCTTGCTTCATGAGTTGAGTCACCTTTGCGCCTCGGTTGAGTAGTTTTTTTGTTTCTTCATCCAAATCACTTTCAAACTGTGAGAAAGCTGCCATCTCACGATACTGTGCAAGATCGAGTTTGAGTCGACCAGCCACGCTTTTCATAGCTTTTGTTTGTGCATTTCCTCCCACACGAGAAACTGAAATACCAATATTGATAGCTGGGCGAATACCTGCATTGAACAAATCCGTTTCAAGGAAAATCTGTCCGTCGGTGATTGATATCACGTTGGTAGGAATATATGCAGACACATCACCCTCCAATGTTTCAATGACAGGAAGAGCTGTGATAGATCCTCCTCCAACTGAGTCTTCCAATCGACATGCCCGCTCAAGTAAACGAGAATGAAGATAAAAAATATCTCCTGGATATGCCTCACGGCCGGCTGGTCTGCGAAGAATTAATGATACTTGTCGATAAGCCCATGCATGTTTTGAAAGATCGTCATACACCACAAGCACATCTTTTCCTTGAGCCATAAAGAACTCAGCAATTGCACTTGCTGTGTAGGGTGCAAGATATTGCAAAGATGCTGGATCTGAAGACGAAGCGCTTACAATTATCGAATAGTCAAGTGCACCTTGTTTTCTTAAAAGTTCAGAAACAAGAGCGATTTTTGAATTTTTTTGTCCAATTCCGCAGTAAATACAAATTACTCCTTGTCCCTTTTGATTAATGATAGTGTCAATAGCTAAAGTTGATTTCCCGGTTCCTCGATCTCCAATAATAAGTTCTCGCTGACCCCGGCCAATCGGAAAAAGTGCATCAATAGACTTTATTCCTGTTTGCATTGGCACATTCACTGGTTTGCGATACACCACGGAAGGTGCTACTTTTTCCACTGGTGCCCAAGTGTCAGAAGGGAGTGATTCGCCCCCGTCTAGTGGTTGTCCGAGTGGATTCACTGTTCTTCCAATCATTTTTTCGCTCACCGGTACGGAAAGTGTGTATTTCAATGCCTTCACCTGTTCACCCGACTTGATGGTGAGATAATTTCCCAGAACAATTACACCTACGGAGTCTTCCAACATGTCAATGATATATCCTTTCACACCACTTGCAAACTCCACAACTTCTCCATATCCAGCCTTATCCAGTCCAGACACCATCGCAACGCCGTCTCTTATTTCTTGAACCACACCCACCTCATCGGTTTTGTAGTCAATTTTGCTATTTTTAATCTCTTTCTCTATTTGTTCTATATACTGATCAATTGCTTTCATAGAGTTGTTTTTTTAATAAATGTAATGCGTTGCGAACGGATAAATCAATACGTTGAGATCCTGCCTGAACCACAAAACCTCCTATGAGACTTGTGTCCACTACGTTTTCGTGGCGATATCCTGAAAAAGTCGGAAATCGGGAAAGAATTGCGTCCATTTCTTGTTCACTTAATTTATAGGTTGAGTGAACAATCACAGTTTCCTTTAGAGCGGTGAGCTCTTGAGAAAACGTTTTCTTTAGCCGTTCTTTCACCTGTGGGTCAAGTCGCATACGAGAGTTAGTTTTTTTGTAAATTGCTAAGAACTTTTGCATTAATCTGCTTTTGCATGTCCTCTGTGAGGAACTCCTTCAAAGCATGCTCCACCGTGAGAACACTCATCTTTGCGAGTGTTTCCTTATACTGTCTTTCCATTTGGGATCTTTCATCCTCAATCTGCTTTGATGCTTTTTTAATGATTTCTGCAGACTCCTCATGTGCCTTTTTGATAAGTGCTACTTTTTCCATTTCAGCAGCATGACGGACCGATTTAAGACTCTCTTCTGTTTTTTTGTGAATCTCATCTTTTGCTTTTTTCTCTTCAGCTGCAAGAACAACTTTTTGTTCTTCCACTTCTTCATTCATGCGTTTTCGTTCTGCATCTTTTTTCTTCTCTGCTTGCATCACAGCAACAAATGGACCTGCGATGAACTTTTTATAGATAAAAAAGAACAAAGAAAAGTTAATAAGTTGTGCGATTAATAATTTTATATCTATTCCAAGATTTTCCATATAGTTTGTTTTCTAATCCTCACATTAGGTAAATTTGAGAATGAGTGCCACAACCAGTGCATAAATGGCGATAGCTTCTGCAAATGCCAAACCAAGAATCATAGCTGTGCGAATGGAAGACTCTGCTTCTGGGTTTCGTCCAAGAGCTTCTACCGCTTTAGATGCAATCTTTCCGATTGATAATGCTGGGGCAATGGCTCCAACTGCCATGGTGAGGGCAATAGCCATGAGTTTCGCTACTTCGATATCCATATATATTATATTTTCAAATTTTTAATTATTTGAAACTTTTAACTTGTAACTTATTACTTTTTTAAAAGTTATAAGCTTCAAGCTACAAGTTTCAATATTAGTCAATCTATAATCTACACCCTACGCCCTACACCCTTAATGCTTACTCACCGCCAAGCTTAAAAACACCGATGTCAGCATTGAGAAAACAAGAGCCTGTACAAATCCAACAAATACTTCAAGCATCAGGAAAGGAAACGAGGCAAGTACGGGTACCAGGAATGCAACAATGGTGAGAAGTACTTCTCCCGCAAAAATATTTCCAAACAAACGAAATGCAAACGAAAGTATTTTTGAAATTTCAGAAATGATTTCAAGAATGCCGAGTACAAAGTAAATAGGATCCTTAAAATTAAGGAATTTTGAGATGTATGCTTTAAATCCAAGGAAGTAGAATCCATAGTATTGAATCATTAAGACTGAGATGATAGCGAGAGCGAGAGTTGCATTTAAGTCTGCATTATTTCCCCGAAGGAGAGGCACTGTCATGATTTCTTCGTGACCTGCTTCTTCGCCTTGAGCCGACTTTGTTTCTGCATTTTCTTCCGACTGATGACTGTCGACTGTTGTCTCATGACTGTCCGCTGTCGACTGTTGACTAAGTATCGTCCCATGCACCACGGCAGCGGGAACCTTCACCGTGACACTTCCCACACCCGGCATAAGTCCGCTCCAGTTTTGAATAAGAATCCACAAGAAAAAAGCAGAAAGAAGGGGAAAAAACACTGCAATTTTGTCGTGCACGATGGAACCAAATAAATTATAGAGAGTGCGGAGCATGAGGGTGAGAATATAAAACAGTCCAGATTTTTCTTCTTTTTGAGTATCTTGATAGTAGGAATAAGCAATGAAAAGAAAGAAAACAAAAACAAGTGCCGAAAGAAGTAGGGAATTTTTCACAGCAAATGTGCCGATGTAGAAAAGTGTTTCTGCTTTGATGCTAATTTCAGGCATTCTTAGAAAATTGTCGAACAATTTTTAGTAAATTGAAAAAGAAACACACCATTCCGAATATCAGTCCGCACACAACGCCGATCGGTTTGGTGTTCCATCTGGTATCGATCCCTGCTCCAATTCCTAATCCCACGAGAAGTGGTACCACAAAGTACACTCCTAAATCCATTACGTCAATAAGACGAAACGAGTCCTTTTTAGCTTCCCTTTTATGTTTGTGGAATGGTTCAATAGTAAAAGAGTTATTCACTCGTTTTATATCAGACCGAGAATATTCTACCATGAATAATCAACAATTGTCAACCTACCCAGTTGTTAACTCCCCAACTTCACTACATTATCAATTAAAAAACTCATACTATCTTCTCTTTCAGCTCCTGTTCCTTTTGCTAAAATCACTTGATTGAGTGTAATTATTGACTTAAGTTTTTCAAATGATTTGGGGAAAAATACAGCCTCAATTGTACCCGTATCATCATAAAGTGTAATAAAACACATTTCCTTATTGTCTTTCTTTGTTCGAATAATTTTCTTTCCACTTATAACTCCCACGAGCACCATCATTTTTTTATCATCAGCTTTCGTGATTTCCCCAATTCTTTTGGTTGCCTTTTCAGCGATAATGGTGGCAAACGGAGCAAGAGGATTGCGACTTATCAGAAATCCAATCACTTCTTTCTCCATCATCGAAAGCTCTGATTCCGGATACTCCTCAATCGGAGTGAAGGTGTCTACAGCCTTTTTTTGTTCAATATGTCCTGCAAACAGTCCAAACTGCCCCTTACTTTCGCTTTCCTTTGATGCACTCAGATCCTTCACCATTTCTGGATACACAGAAAGAATGGTGGCGCAGTTGGCAAACGCCTTAAACGCACCCGACTTTGCCAAACTTTCGATGGTGCGCTTATTTACTTTTCGCAAATCTACCCGAGTAAGAAAGTCCTTAAATCCGATAAAGAGTCCTGTAGATCGAGCTTCCAAAATAGAGTCTATGGCAGCAGTTCCCACATTTTTAAGTGCAGATAGGCCAAATCGAATACTTTCTCCCTCAATGGTGAATTCGCTGCCACTTTTGTTGATATCGGGCACTAATACCGGAATTTCCATGCGTCTACACTCTTCAATCGCCTGCGCCATTTTAATCTCGCGCATCGGCCCGGCAACTCCTTGCAGTTCGGCTGTGAGCAGGGCTGCCATATATTCCACCGGATAGTTAGCTTTCATATACCCTGTCCAGTATGCGATAAGTCCATACGAAGCTGAGTGTGGCTTATTAAATCCATACGCTGCAAACTTTTCCATAAACGCAAACAGTTTTTCAGCCATTGTTTTGGTATATTTATTCTTCACACATCCTTCGATAAACTTAATGTGTTCTTTGTCCATGAGTGATTTTTTCTTTTTTCCCATGGCCATTCTCAAATTATCGGCCTCACTCATGGAGTAGCCTGCCAAAATGTGTGCAATTTCCATCACCTGCTCCTGATACACCAAAACGCCGTAAGTCTCACCCATAATTTTTTTTAGATCTGGATGGAGATACTTCACCGTTTCTGGATTGTTTTTTCCAGAAATAAAGGAGGGGATTAGATCCATGGGGCCGGGTCGGTAAAGTGCCACCATAGCGGTAATGTCACTCATTTTGTTTGGCTTAAGATCTTTTGCAAGCCGACGCATTCCCGCAGATTCGAGTTGAAAAACGCCAATGGTGTTTCCAGCTGAGATAAGATCATACGTTTTTTTGTCATCAATTCTCACCTCATGAATATCTATTTTTGTGCCTGTTTTACGAGTGGCAAGCTGAATCGCTTTATCCAAAATCGTTAAATTACGCAGTCCTAAAAAGTCTATTTTCAATAGTCCCACTGCTTTATTGTTTTGTACTGCATTTAAGTCTAGACAGTACATGTCGTATTGTGTGATTACTCTTCCCTGTTTAGACTCTGTTTGGATGGGCACGAAGTTAGTGAGATCATCAGCTGCGATAATAACTCCAGCTGCATGCACAGATGAATGGCGCGGAAGGCTTTCTAAGCGGAGTGCTACATCGAGTGTTCGTTTTGTTTCTGGTTCATTGTCGTAGGCATATTTCAGTGGAGGAGCTTCGATCATAGCTTGTGACAGTTTCATTTGAGCACCCTGCTTTCCCTGTGGAATCATTTTGGCAAGGCGATCTCCCTGTGCATACGACATTCCGAGTGCTCTCCCCACGTCTCGTACCACCAAACGAGCTTCCATTGTTCCAAATGTGATAATTTGAGCCACCTTTTCGCTTCCATACTTATCGGTAACATAAGCCAACACATCGTCGCGTTGTACATCGGCAAAGTCGATATCGATATCTGGAGGAGTTGGTCGTTCGGGATTGAGAAATCGCTCAAAAGGCAGATTGTGTTCTAACGGGTTAATATCGGTAATACGAAGCACGTATGCCACTAGTGAACCAGCTACCGATCCTCTCCCTGGCCCCACTCCGATATCATTATTTTTTGCCCAATTAATAAAGTCCTGAACGATGAGAAAGTAGGTTGCATACCCTTTTGTGTTAATGATGTGTAATTCGTAGTCGATGCGTTTTAATACTACTTCAGGTGGAAAATCTATTACTCTACTTTTCATGCTATAGGTGAGCTCTCTCAAATAGTCTTCCGGAGACATATTATTGGGTGTTTCAAAATGGGGCAACACCCATTTTCCATGCGGGATCTCAAGATTGCATTTATTTGCAATCACTGATGTGTTCTCAATTGCCTCAGGGAGGTCTGAAAATGCGATTCGCATCTCGTCTTCCGTCTTAAAATAATAGTCGGGAACATCGATCATCGAAAGGGGACGATTCTTTTCAAAAATTGTTCGCTGTGCTTGAATACACAAAAGTACTTCGTGGGCGTATGCATCCGACTCACTTAAATAGTGCACATCATTCGTTGCTACAAGTGGAATACTCAGTTGTCTGCTAAGCGCAATTAATTCATTGTTGAGCGCATCTTGCTGAGGAAGATTTGGGTGACGTTGTAGTTCAATATAAAAATCATCCGGAAAAATACTTGCATAGCGTTTTGCAATTTTTGTGGCTTCAGTATGCTGTCCCTTTTGGAGAAGCTGAGCAATCTCTCCTTCCATACAACCGGATAGAGCAATCAATCCTTCGTGATACTTTTCAAGCAGTTCAAAGTCCACCCGTGGCTTATAATGCATCCCTTCAAGATGGGCCGCGCTCACAAGTTTCATCAAATTGCGATACCCCACAAAGTCTTTTGCAAGAAGAATCAAATGTGAGCTGTCTGAGCCATCCACAGAATCTCGGTCTTTCCGACTTCCCTGTGCCTTATATACTTCACACCCAATAATGGGCTTTATGCCCAGATCCTTTGCCTTGATATAAAATTTAAATGCTCCATAGAGAGCTCCATGATCGGTGATAGCAAGTGAGGTCATGCCCAGATCTTTAGCTTTTTGAAGCACATCCCCAATCCGACACATGCCGTCAAGAAGCGAGTATTCTGTATGCAGATGAAGATGTGTAAAGGCCATAATATGACATTAGTATATAAACTGGAGGCTAAAGATACAACTGGATTACGTTACTTAACAATGTGAGTACTATTGTTTTATTTTAAATAGTTTACGATCCCCGGTGTTTACATCAGTTGTTTTTACACAATAATGCTCTCTATCTCCTGGATACACACTTCCAGAATTTACAAAATTATATTCTTCGCCTAACGTTTCATTTGTACATTTAGTAAAGCAAACTCCGGGTTCTGTTGGCTTATACCTCATATAATTCATGAGACAACAATTCAAAATATAATCCTCATAGCCTTGAACTGTGCTATTACACTTAAACGAATATGCTGGCTCTTGGCCATCGATATTACAGTCAAGCCCTTTCCTATCTGCTCCATAATGCCTTGCATCACAAGGGCATAGATTATTGGGATTTTTTGCACTTTCTTCAGAAGAACATCCGATACCTAAGTTTATGATTGAAGGATTATATGTTTGCTGGGGATTAGAATTTTTTGGTTGACACGAAGACCCAGTCCACTGACATCTACCAGAACAATTAGTGCTTTTTTTTATCTCTGCACAAGCTTTACCAGCGCGAGAATTTGTAGATAATTTCTGCGCTCCAAGCAACCAAGAAAAAGCAACTACAAATACTATTAATGAAAAAATTCCTATTATAATTCCCAATCGTTTTGGAAAACAAATTTTATTAGTATTCATATATGTAACTAATACTAAAGGTTTTTTTCAATTATTTCAATATTCAAATAGAAAACAGCACTTTCTAAGGGTAAACTTTTGATTTAGTGATGAAGAATGTAGATATGTTTTATGCGCTTTAGCTATGTTAAAACTATTTACTCAATAACTCTATCTTCTATTTAATAGCTATCAGCATTTGAAA
>CAYWLV010000009.1:0-4424 GCA_964459595.1 uncultured Gammaproteobacteria bacterium | reverse complement strand
ATAACTCCTTATACTCCACACATCCCTTTTGTACAATGTTTTCTATCGTGTTAAACCCTGCAGTTTTAGACCACTCATCTAGTTTTTTCTTAAGTGATTTACTCGCATATGTTACGTCGTAAAATTCTTTTATTTCCTGGAATATTTTTGTATATTCTTCATCGATAAACTCTTGTGGAAGGCCTGATGGTTCGGTGATTATTCGTAAATCCCTATTTGTCAAATAGGTGTTGTTTACATACGTAAATCTCGTCCACTCTGTATCTCTTGCCTCAAAAGATTTAAGCTGTATCTCTTGAGAGGCTGCAATCAGTGGGTCTATTTCCTTCAATACCTTTTTTTTATCAATGACTCCAGATGAATCCCAGTGAAATGTATCATTGGCAAAAAAAGCAATCTTTTTCATTCGGGACTCTTCGGCAAAGATAGTGATTTTCTCTGCGGAAATATTATTTTGGTCAATTAATTTTTTCGCATTCTTTATATTCTGCCAAGTGGTAATTCCGCACTCGTCAAGCGTTACGGGGACTTGAACTGAATTAAACTCCGGATACTTGTCCTTAATATACTGTAAGACAGCTTGTGACTGTGAGACATTTGGATCAACTGTATACCCACCAACAATAATAATTTCATCAACTTTATTTGAAGGGTCAAGAATAAACTGAACAACTTTATCGATGTATTTTTCATAAAAAGGCGAACCTTGTACAGAGGGACCGTATGTTGAAATGATTACCACATGCGCATTTCTATTTAAAATTCTTTTTATTTTTGTGTCCACAGCAACTTTGTTGTACTTATAGAGAGAAACGCCAGTGAATACTACGAGAAAAAACATAAATCCAACAACAAATCCATCTATTCTCGTTTCTTTTGTAGTATTTATTGAAGAAGGTTTCATATAAAGAGTATACAGAGTATGCCAGCTCTTATGCAACTATGCCCGTTAGCAACCGCGTCGGCTGACATAATACAATTTAACGGAGAGCAGGTGGCAGAATTGAAGGGGCCCGACAGCGCACATAAAAGTGCTAGCCAGCAGGCTTTCAGTAGCTTTTGAGCACTGGCGGGAAGTTTCAATTCTGGCGGAATCTGCTGAGCCAATTACGTCATCTTCTCAACCAGTACCTTTCTTACCGTACTTGCATCAGCTTTGCCCTTCATATGCTTCATCACTTGCCCCACTAAGAACATTATGACAGTCACTTTCCCGCTTTTATAGTCTGACACGGCTTTTTCATTTGCACTAAGCACTTCTTTTACCGCTTCATCTAGCGCTCCGCTATCTGTTTCAACAGGCTTTATTAATTGAAGAAATTTCTCAGAAGCAATCTTTGGGGAGTCGGTTTGTGAAATGCGTTTATTTATAATTGCACTGGCAATTTTCTGCGCTATTCCCACTTCTGAAGTCCCTTTTATCACTTCATTCAACACTGTTTCAAAAAAATCACTTATATCTTTATCTCGAGAAAGTATATATGCATCCAGCTCACGAACACCAAGATTTGAAATAAACCGATCCATCTTAGCCTTTGGTAATTCTGGAATTGTATCTGCAATTTTGTGAATATATTCATCTGTAAATGTGAAAGGCGGAATATCAGGCTCAGGAAAATAGCGATAATCTGCCGCACCTTCCTTTACTCGTTGAGAATAGGTAATCCCTTTGTCGCTGTTCCATCCTCTCGTTTCCTGCGATGGTGTTTCTCCTTTTTCCAAAAGTTCAATATGGCGAGCCACCTCAAAATCAATTGCTCGTTTAACAAAGTTAAACGAATTGATATTCTTAACCTCCACCTTGTAGTTTGGCAATTCAAATTCTGTCTTCTGACTATCGACTTTTAACTTTTGACTTTCGACTACTCGGACTGAAATATTCGGCTCCATTCTCATCGTTCCTTTTTCTAAATCTGCCTCTGAGACATCAAGGTAGCGAATAATCGAGTGAAGCTCTTCAAGAAACATTTTTACGTCTGATGATGAGCTAAAATCCGGCTCTGTAACTATCTCTACAAGCGGTATTCCCGATCTATTAAAGTCGATCTGTGTTTCCTCTCCAGTATGAATGAGCTTCCCTGTATCTTCTTCCAAATGAACTCTGTGAATTCTAAATTTTTTTGCTTCATTTTTATAGGTTCCATGATTTGCACCAAATTCGAGATACCCACCAAGAGCTATTGGCTCATCATACTGAGATATCTGATATCCCTTTGCCAAATCTGGATAGGCGTAATGTTTGCGGTCAAACTTGGTGTGTTTGCTAATGGCACAGTTTAATGCTTTTCCCATTTTTATTGTCCACTCAATTGCTTGTTTATTGGGAACGGGAAGAGCGCCAGGAAGACCCAAACAAACCGGGCATACTTGTGTGTTTGGTGCTGCATTATGTTGTCCATTTGCACATTGGCAAAACATACCGCTCTTTGTTTTGAGCTCTACATGAATTTCAAGACCGATGACGGGAATATAATTATTCATAATTTTTTACTCCTTGTTTTATCACGCCAAAGAAATCAGTTTCTTTTTCAAATTGAAATGAAGCGTTCAGCAAATCTCCCTCCCGGAAATAGTTCCCCATAAGATGAATACTCATGGGAAGTCCATTACGATCGAGTCCGCTCGGCAAGCTAATCCCGGGAATTCCTGCCATCGCTGCGGGCTCATTAAATTTATCCATAAGTTCACCAAAGAAAGGATACTTTTCAAAGTCACCTAACTTAATTGCCGTAATAGGTGTTGGAGTACCGATGACAAAATCCACTTCTTTAAAAACGCGTTTGAAATCTTCAATGATTAGGGTGCGTACTTTCTGGGCTTTTTTAAAAAATGCATCGTAGTACCCATATGAAAGTGTATAGGTACCAAGCATACTTCTTCGCTTTGCTTCTTTCCCAAAAAACGAACGATTATTTCCATAACGAATGCCATCATATCGTGCAAGATTGGACATCACCTCTGCGCGCTGAATAATGGTGTAAACAGAAATTGAATATTGAGGAGAAAGTAATGATACTTTCTTTGTTTTAAATCCAAGCTTTTCAAATATTTTTATACTGTCCTCGAGAGATTTTTTTACATCTGGTTCAAGTCCTTCAAAATATTCTTCAGCAATGCCAATTATATAGTTCTTTTTTTCCTTCATTTTTTCTGTATATTTTTCAGTTGGCTCGGGGACACTGGTTGCATCAAATGGATCTACCCCAGCAATTTGCTCAAGAATAAGAGCCGCATCCTCAACAGATCGCGTCATGGGGCCGGGGCAATCGAGAGATGATCCCATGGCAATTACTCCATAGCGAGGCACTCGGCCATAGGTAGGTTTAAGACCCACAACTCCGCTCCATGATGCTGGTTGACGAATCGATCCTGCTGTTTCACTCCCGATTCCAGCTGGAGCTAAATACGCAGATACTGCTGCTGCAGTTCCGCCGCTACTTCCCCCTGGGCTTCTTGTTACATCCCATGGATTTTTTGTTGCTCCATAATCTGATGTTTCAGTGGAAGATCCATGAGCCCATGCATCCATATTTGTCTTTCCGAGGAGTTGATATCCAGCTTTTTTAAGGCGAGATGTTACTGTTGATTCGTAGGGAGGAACAAATGTATCAAGCACTTTTGCAGAGGCTGTTGTGCGCACGCCTTTGGTACAAAAATTATCTTTTATAGCGAGAGGAACTCCAGAAAGGGGGCCGTTCTGCACTGTGTTTTCTGGCTTTTTTTGCACAGTCAAAAAAGCATTCAGCTTTTCATTATATTTTTCTACCCGTTTTTCAAAATACGAAAAGACCTCCTCAGAAGAGATTTTTTTTGTTGAGAGAAGTTCTTTCAGTTCTGTAATAGTTTTTCCGAGTAACATATGACTATTGCATAATGCGGCCCACTATAAATGCATTTTCCTTGCCGTTTGCACCATTTGAAAATACTTCCTCTGGAGAAAGCGCTCTCTCGTTTGTTGCCCCATCTGGAAATGTGACATTAGATAAATTGACAACTGAGTTTGTTGGTTTAACATTTTTCGTATCAAGTTCATCGAGATTTTTTATATATTCGATTGTTTCCGCAAGTTGAGCTGCATTTTTTTCCACTTCTTCCTTAGTTAGCGTAAGCCCCGCAAGCTTTGCTAAGTGCAACACTTCTTCTTTCGATAGGGTTTGTGATTTCATGTGGATAAATTATACAGTTTTAACACTCACAATCGCAAGAGGGGTTTGCTCATCGCTTTGTCCCATTGGGTTGTCTTTAAATATTTCTGCGACAATTGTATCATCTAAGCCTGTGCTATTGCCAAGAATGTTTCTCCCAATATCGTTGGCATCTATGATAACGGAACCAAGGAAGTTCGTAGTGCGTTGTTCGTTGTTCTTAGTTGATGATAATATATTTTGTTTGTCATCCCGATGAAAATCGGGATCCAGTAAAAT
>CAYWLV010000008.1:39237-64455 GCA_964459595.1 uncultured Gammaproteobacteria bacterium | reverse complement strand
CTCCGCATTCTGGAAAATACGACTATATTCTTATATTAGAGGACAATGAAAAAAAAGACTCTCCGAAAAAGAAATCTATAAGACAAAATATTTACTCTCAAAGATATTGAACTGCATCATAATAATGGAAAGAGGAACACATACGCTTGTAGTGTTGATTTCTGACGTTTTACATATATCATATGTAATATGAATTTGTACTCAATTGGTGCTCTTTTCGTATTTTGTGTTGGATATTGTGGAATAATATTTGAATACAAGATAAAAATCCACAAAGCAGCTATCGCTCTCAGTTTAGCAGGGGTATTGTGGATCTTTGCAGTATCATCTGGTACTCACGTCATTCAAATTCAAGATCAGCTAACCCACACAGCATCAGAGCTGTTTTCACTCGTTGTATATCTACTGAGCTCTATGGCCCTTGTCGAAATTCTTGCGCACTTCAAATTTTTTGATTATTTAAAAACTCAAATCCTTAAATTACATTTAAACGATAAATATCAGTTTATTTTGATACTATTTGTCACTTTTATTTTTTCATCGTTTCTTGATAATCTAGCAATAACAATTATCATGCTTCAAATTGCAAAAAAATTCTTCAAAGGAAATAATTTGTTAATTGCTGCAGTAGGTATTGTTATATCAACAAATGCGGGTGGATCATGGTCTCCAGTGGGCGATATCACAACTCTTATGATGTGGGTTTCAAATAAATACACTGCATGGGAAATAGTTTCTCACGTGTTTTTTCCTTCGTTAGTATTGCAAATTATCGTAGCAATTTTGCTTGTCAACAAAATCCATGCTAATGTCCACGATGAAGTAACGAATGAAAAATATACTATTTCACGAACTGAATGGATAATCATCTTTATCTCTGGACTGAGCTTTATACTTCCGTTGTGGTCTACATATATTGGTATACCTGGATATTTATTGAGACTATCAGGACTTGGTTTTGTATGGGTAATAGCTGACTTACTAAATAGAAGATCTCGGATTGAATCAAAATTAGAAACTCGAATAGAGAGATTGCTTCAACAAAGTGATATTGCTTCACTTAAATTTTTCATTGGAATTATTCTCTCTATTTCAGCTCTAGAATCTTTGGGTATCTTAACTTATTTTTCTTCTATAATTTTTACTAACAACCCTTCAATCTTGCGATTATATACGGGTATTACAGGTTTTGGAATATTATCCTCAATTATTGATAACGTCCCGATTACTGCACTACTTTTGCGAATGTTAACAGTCTCAGATTCTCATGTTTGGACTTATGCCGCACTCACTTTAGGAATAGGAGGATCATTTCTCAGTGTTGGAAGTATTGCGGGTGTTATTGTGTCAAATTCAATTAAAGAATTAACTTTTGTTAAATATATTAAAATAGCCATACTCCCTATGACTGTAGGCTATATTGCAGCACTATCTACTTTTTTATTAAATGTAAAATAATTAGGAAGCGAAACAATATCCGTAGCAATCATTGCTGTATACTTAACTTCATATGAAAAAAGTTGCAATAATCGTGGGGCACCCCATGAAAGAAAGCTTTTGTTCAGATCTTGCCCTCGCATACAAACGGGGAGGGGAGGCTATGGGTGCGGAAGTGAAACTATTTCAATTGGGTGAGATTTCGTTTGACCCAGTGCTGCATAATGGTTATGCAAAACGTCAAGATTGGGAACCAGGATTAAAGGAAGCGGCAGAGACGCTCTTGTGGGCAGATCATTGGCTATTTGTAACACCGCTTTGGTGGGGATCAATGTCTGCACTGTTGAAAGGATTTATCGATCGTGTATTTCTTCCGGGAATTATGTTTCGATTCAAAGACGGAGCTCCACTTCCTGAGCAGTTCATGAAAGGAAAAAGTGCTCGTGTTATCGTCACCACAGACTCGCCGAATTGGTATTATCGCTTTATTATTGGTAACCCCATAGAAAAACTTTTTAAACGGGCAATCCTCGGATTTTGCGGTGTCCATCCCGTCACTGTTTCTTTTTTCAACGAAGTGCGAAAAGCAGGGAATGAAAAAAAGAAGATATGGACTCAACAGGTAGAGAACTGGGGAGGAAAAGAATGCAACTAAAGGTTTTGCTTCTCATTATTCTCCTCACACTTAAAAGTCTCTATATTCCTCTCAATAAGCGTAAGTCTAAACATTATTGGAATATCCCCTTAGATTCATATATCCCCCTTATTCCTATTTTTATTATTCCCTATCTTCTTCATCATCCAGGAATTATTATCACGGGAGCTCTGTTGTGGAACACTCAGTTTTGCGTTCCATTTTTGCTTAGTATGATCGTGTCATATGCATTGGCTGTTGTGTTTTGGTATACAGTTCCCAATGGAGTGGTGCGTCCACCGGTGATACAGAGCTCTGTATTTTCACCTCTGGTAAAAATACTCTATCAACACGATGGCGACACCAACGGATTTCCCAGCGCTCACATTTTTGTAACGCTATTGTGTGGATATTACCTTTCCTATGCATTCCCTCTGTTTATCGTGCCACTTTGGCTGTGTGTCAGCACAGTAGTGCTATCGGTACTTTTTACCAAACAACACTATATTATTGATATTCCTGGAGGAGGAATTGTAGCTTTTATATCTATCTGTTTAGTGAAGATTATTATTCCATTTATCTCATGACTGAAAAAATTAGTCAACAAGTGGCTCGATTCAATGAGCTGACAGCAGCAAAAAAAGCAGGAACATGGCTTATTGCTTTATTTGGATCAGTGCCGGCACTTGCCTTAGGATATGTTGCAATTAAGCTTGGCCAGCCAGCCGTATTATGCACTGAGCCATTTATTGCAGGTATTGTAACTTCAATTGCGCTCGGATACAGAAAATCTGTTGATGAATCGATAAAACAAACTGGGATAGAAATTGTGGAAGGAGAAATAAGAGAAGTTGAACCTGCAAAACAAATTGACATTCATATTTGAGTTTCTCACCGCTTATCCAAGGAATTGTTTATGGTCGCTTTTTACACAGTAATCAAGAAGTGAATCTAAATTGATAGTCGCCCCACAAAGCACCTTGTCTGCTCCTCCATAATATATGGTTATTCTATTTCCCTCAACTACATGGCCATTTGAAAACACCACGTTGTTCACCACACCCTCTCGTTCAAATTGCGTTTCTGGTTCAAGAATGGGGTATGAAGTGCGCCCAATAATTTTACTCACATCTTTCAGGTCCAAAAGAAGTGCTCCAATCCGATAATGTCCATCAATTTTACTGATTCCATGATACAGCACAAGCCACCCCTGGGCTGTTTTAATAGGAGGACCGTTGATACCTATTTTCACCCCATCCCATGAACCGTTCCGGGGAGTAATGAGCACTGTTTTTTGTAAAAACTGCCCCTTGGAAAAAGTAAGATCATCCACATAATCGATAACAACGTTTGGCTCTATGCGATGAAAAAATACATACTTCCCATTTATCTTTTCGGGAAATAAAGCGCCATCCTTATCCATGATACCCGGTGGAGAAATAATTTTTGGAACTGTCCAAGCATCGAAGTTGCGCGCCAGAAAATCTGTAATCGATATAGAGGTGAGAGCGAGGCGAGCGAGGCGACCATCATATGCTGTGTAACACATAGAGAGTGTATCTCCCATTCTTGTGATACGGGGATCCTCAGCCCCACTACCCAGTCCCACTTCGGCTGGTTTTTCAAAATGTGTTCTCAGCGGATAAATGGGCGAGGGAAGTCGTTCATCGATAAACTGTCCGTCGTTGCTTATGGCAAGTCCCAAATTTGAGTTGTTGTGCTCATTAAAGGCGCGATAGATAAGATAGGTTTTATCCTGAATTCGTATGGCAGCAGTATTGCATACCCCAGCGCTTTCCCATTCATGTTCCACAATCGGCTCAAGAAGTGGATTCTGAAAAAATTTATCACATTTCAATGTGGTGGGAGCATTTGTCTCAAATGATTTTCTAAGGGTGCTCCACTGTGCTGTAGCTAGTGCACAGCAACTATCTGCTGCACCATAATATATTTTTAATATATCGTCTTCCAATATGGCTCCTTCGGGAAACACAATGTCTGCAACTTGTCCATTTTTTTCATAGTCTGACTCCGGAACAAGGAGGGGAGTTTCAACCCGACCTACAATATGGAGGGGATTTTCACTATTAAGAAGTAGTGCTTCAATTCGAAACTCTTTTTTCACTTGTGAGCTTAAGTAATGTTTTATGTATGAGTAAATAAGAAGCCAACCCTCTTTTGTTTTGAGAGGGGGTGCGCCAATCTCCACTTGATCACTATTCACCCGACGCAGATGGAGTGTATGTTCTTCAAGCCGTTCATACCATGAATGCCAAAATGTTTTGTCCCACAATGTCTCTATTTTTTCAAACTGTGCATAGGCAATCACGGAGGGGGGGAGATCTGGATTTACCGTGAGTAACACCGTATATAAGCCATTTATTTTTTCAGGAAATAAGGTCATTGCCTTTGCATTAAATGGCGTCACTAAATACCGCTCATCGATGGTTTTCAGATCTTTTGAGAGCGCCACTCCGACCCTAATACCGTAATGATTGGGAGGATAGTTTGCAAGTGCAGTGTAAAAAATATAGTAAATGTCACCCATTTTGGTGGCTCGTGGATCTTCGCACCCATACTTCTCCCACTCTCGTTCCGGTTCGATAAATGGTCGTCTATCAGTAAAAGAAATGCCGTCACTACTTGTTGCACTCCCAATCACTGACAGGCGCATTTTTTTATTTTTATAAAGCAGCTCATCCCCCATAGCTCGATAAAGCAACACATACTCATTTTCTTTTTTCACTAGCGTGCCATTGAAAGATGCGTACTTTTCCCAGGGATTCGCTGGATTAGGTTTAAGAATAGGATTTAATGGGTGGCGAGTAAGGGTCATGCGTTCATTTTAATATGTTACCTCACGAATTGAAACGGTATGCAAATGAACGGGTTTTTTTGATTTGAGTTCTTCCAAAAAAGTGTCAAGGTGAGCTGTTGCAACACATACCACCGAGTCTGCACCACCGTAGTACACAAGTAGTTCATTATCTTTCACAACCGCCCCACATGGATAGGCGACTCCCGGCTTGAATCCGCTATTTTCGTACTCCTCTGTGGGACCCAAAATTGGCTCATCACATCGATACAATACTTTTGTTGGGTTTTCTAAATCAAGTATCATGGCGCCAATATGATATTTACCCGCATCTTTATCATCCACTCCGTAATAGATCAGAAGCCATCCATCTTTTGTTTTAATGGGAGGGGCACCCGCTCCAATTTTTCGACTATCCCATTTGTCTGGTCGAATTTTTATCGAATATTCTCCTTTAAGCCAGTTTGTTTTGCCATCGAAGTTTAAGTTGTCAACATAATCGATTAAGATGTTGGGAAACACTCGGTGAAAAAATACAAACTTTCCCTTTATTTTCTCAGGGAGAATGCACCCACTTTTGTCGACGATGCCCGGGCGCGAAATTAGCACTGGCTTGGTCCAGTTCCACCGCTTACTCAGAAAGTCGTCAACCAAAATTGAGGTGAGAGCAAGACGAGGGGGACTCCATCCATCAAACGCAACATAGGTCATGTAAATTGAGTCTCCCAGCAATGTAACTCGTGGATCCTCACACCCTCCATATCCGCCTCCTGAGATATAATCATATGAGACACCGTTTGACAGATTGTTTTCAAATCCTTGGGACGGTGTATAAATGGGTACATTCAATCGCTCATCTATGGCGATGCCGTCTACCGATGATGCATATCCAACGGTTGACACATAATCATAGCCCTGCGCACGATATAAAATATGCACTTTTCCTCCCACCGAAACAGCGGCTGGATTAAAGGTGTTGAATGCTTCCCAGTTATTTTCAGCATTAGGAGCAAGAATGGGATTGGTGATATGTTTGTTGAGTTTTAGTTTTTTCTTACCAAGTAGATTCGGGTCGAAAAGAAATCCTGAAAGCACCACTCCGTAAATACCTTCATTTTCCACATCCCAATAGCAAATCACCACTCCGTTGTGCATCACACTACCAATTGGCTTTATAGTTTTATGTGGCCATAAATCTTCCTGTTTCCAAAGAGGAAGTGGGGATTTCCAAAGCACTTCTTCGGGATTTTTTTTGTTAACAAATGCCATAAAGGCAGAATAGAGCAGTACACCGTTTTCTATTTTTTTTTCAAAGTAAAGGAGAAGGAGTGCTTTTTTTTCCACAAAAACCTCTCCTAGTTCTACCGGGCGAGAAGATGCGATAACTGGTTTTTTTACGCACACCCATTCAGATCCTCGCGTGGAGTAGGCGACTGAAATGTACCGATCACCAAAATACATCACTCTTTTTTTGTCGTGTAACACTCCTTCAACTTCAGATGCACAGGGGAAGCCCTTAAGTGGAATATAGGGTGTGTGACGTGCTGAACTTTGAAATGAAAATCCATCAATACTGGTAACAGTTGATTCTTCTGGTGTCGCTGTGCTATTTTGTTGCAGAATAAGATGAAAAGAAGAACCTCGCTTCAGAATCCGCACAGGCATGTATGGTTTCGGTGAAGTAAAAAGTCGTTTTAGCTTCTTTTTGATGGTGTCAATGAGTCGTTGGTCGGGCGTCATGGTACGAGATTAACAATAAAATGAAAAATGGCAAAAATGCCACCCAATATTCATAGTACATCGTATTACAAAAAATGTCACTCGTATTTGATTTACAGAGTATACTTTTGATATGAACAAAAAAGTATTAGTCTCACTTGTGTGGAAATTATTTTATCTACTGGTCTTTTTGAGTTGTATGCGAATTGTTTCCGACTTATTTGGAGTGTCACTTGAGGTTCGATCTACGGTGTTTCGGGTGATTTTTCTTTCACTCCCCGTCATTATGATTTTTTTTCACGCATGTGCAATGCTTTCGCCAAAGCGAGCTATTGGTCTCTTTTTACTTGCAAGTGCTGTCGGATTTGTGTCTGAGTATCTGGGGCTGAGATATGGCTCACTGTTTGGCATGCCCTATTTTTATAAACCGCAGTTCACTCTCTTTACAGTACCGATTCAAATATTATTTTATTGGGCTGTATTCATCTATCTTGGAATAAGCATCACTAATATTATTTTCAAATCTCCCTCGTTTATTGCTGCAATGCTATCCGATGCACTAAGTGTACTTGCCATCGATTTGTTTATGGACCCACTTGAGGTTAAGCTTGGTATGTGGAGTTGGCCTTTGGGAGGGTTTTATTTTGGAGTGCCACTGGGCAATTTCGTGGGGTGGTTCATAGTGGTATCACTCACTTCGTTTATATTTCGCTTGTATGCAGACCGTTTTCCAATAAAGCGTCGTTTACATTCCGTACAATTTGGTGCAATTCCTATTTTTAGTTATCTGCTCCTTCTGTTGGCGCTTATCAGTATGTCAATACAACTTAAACTCTATGCTGTGGGAGTACTTGGAACACTTTTTATGCTTCCTTTTGTTGTTATCTCGTTTCGACAACTCCTATCAAGGGGATTATTTCAGAAATAACTCTGCCTGAAACCCTTCAGATTTTTGAAATGTTGAATCGGAACGAATAATGAGGTAATCAAATGAAAAATAGGGCAAGAGCACTAATGGATCCACTAAAAAAAGAGATGTTGCGAGAGCATCTGCTGTGAGAGTGTCTGATGCAAGCACCCACGATGCAATTATCGAACTGGGGGAGGTGAGTGATAAGGGGTTCATAATATGATGAAACCGACCCCATTTGCGTCTACTTCCCGCCGATGCACACAAACTCACGTTTTGAATGGGGAGAATCCCTATAGCCTGTGTAGTGTTAAGAGGATTTTCAAGTCCTACACGGAGAGGGTGTCTTGCCTCATGCCGCATATCGCCACCTGCATCAACACAAAACTCCACAACGCCCTGCTCTCGAATCATGTCGCTCAAAAGATCTATGAGATAGCCCTTTCCGCATGCACCAAAATCGAGAATAGTATATTGCTTTATGGTGAGTTTTGGATAACGATATTCCCACACCTGATGGAGCGGTGGGGGAGAAGAGAGTGCTGTTTCGTGAAACGAATATTCTGCATCATATCCTGCATCGATAAGCACCTTACCAATGAGGGGAGTGAAAAGCCCTTTGGTGATTCTATTCAACTTCTCATAGATATCCAGGAGCGGTCGGGCATCCTCAGGAAGTACGTGCTCGCCCTGTTGAGATAAAGTAAGATTCACATACGAATCTGCCCGAAATCGTGAATACGACTTTTCAAATACATCAATCCGCTGTGTGATTTGTTCAAACAAATAGCCCTGTACTTGTGGAGAAATTTCCCCATACAAATCAATTTTCCAATGGGTTCCTATCGCCTCAAACGAAAAACTATTCATACCATTTCATCCTCGATTAAGATTTCGCAGCTCCTTTTATTTTCTCAACCGCATCATTGAATCCTTTGGGAGTAAGCGATGCACCAGCAACTTTACCGAGACTTAGGTCTTTGATGTTTTTTCCAACTACCATTTCCTTGTAATTTGCGACAAAGGCATCTTGTTTTGCTTTTGAAATCTTATTTTCAGCTTTTACAGTCACTTCAGCTTCTACAATAATATCTTTTTTAAGGGTGAGTTTTACCTCGATTTCCTCTGGTCCTGCAGGCGACTTATATGTTCCAAGTTGTGTGTAGACACCGTCTTTGTACATTTCCTTCACTTCGCGCACCTCTTGTGTTGAGGGAGTGTTGGAGGGAGATTTTGAACTGTTGTTTCCCGTGAAAGTCATCACACCAACTGCGAGAATAAGAACGAGAGCAAACCCCAGAAGTCCTGTTGTTTTTGCATTCATACGAATAAATTTAACTTATATATTAATAGTATGAGTATAGACAATAAATAGATAGTTGTCAATATTTGTTTATTTTTACTTTATCGATAAATAGTTCTCTAGTTCACTTTTATTATGGCGATGATGGGTGTTGATATATCGAATTGTGCCGGACTTCGCCCGAATCACCATTGAGTGGGAGATGATATAGTCGTTTTTTACAATTATCCCTGGGAGGAGAGGTCCATCGATCACTCCTGTTGCAGTGAAGGCTAAGTCTGTCCCTCTCGCCAAATCTTCTGCGGTATATATTTTTTTGAGATTTTCAATTCCCATTTCAAATGCTTCTTGAGCCTCATCAGCATTTCGAGGTGTAAAACGAGATAATATTTGTCCACCCAACGTTTTAACTGGAACAGCTGCAAGCACTCCTTCGGTGCTCCCACCAGTCCCTAAAAGCATATCAATTCCAGAATCTGGAAGACATGTTGCAATTGCCCCAGCAACATCCCCATCCGTGATAAGGCGCACCCGCGCTCCCGCAACAATAATCTCTCCAATTAAGTTTTTGTGTCTGTCACGATCAAGTACCATAACAGTGATTTCTCGGATGTCTTTCCCAATTGCTTGGGCTGTTTTTCGTACATTATCAATCACCGGCGCATCAAGATCGATAACTCCGCTTGCAGCTCTTCCTACAACAATTTTTTGGACATATGTGTCAGGTGCACGAAGAATTGAACCGGCGGCACCCGCCACAACCACCGCCATTGCATTGTATCTTCCATGTGCTACGCTATCGGTGCACTCAAGCGGATCAACAGCAATATCTAGTTCTGGTCCTCCCCCTTTTCCAACAAGTTCTCCATTAAATAGCTCTGGGGCTTTATCTTTTTTTCCTTCACCAATAACAATTTTTCCTTGAAACGATATTTGGTTAAATCGATTTCTCATTTGCTTTACTGCAGCGCCGTCTGCTGCATGTTTATCTCCTCGCCCAATCCACTGAGAAGATGCAATTGCGGCAGCCTCCGTAACCCGTATAAATTCTAGTGCGAGATTTCTATCCATAAGGTAAATATGAGAATGTTATATACTATATACATTATACATTGAAGACTGTTTGTATGAATAAAAAACTAGTACCCGTAATCGGAATCGTCCTTATTGTTGGTGTGGGAGGATTTATAATGATGCAAAAAAAATCAGGCCCTCCGGTGAGTCCAGAGATGAGGAAAGCTCAAGAAGAGATGATGGCCAATTGCACATATGATCGAGATTTTTGTAAGTATGCTGCAAACGGTGTCGTTGCACTAACTGGTGGATATACGATGACGAGTGAGTCTGTCTATGGAGGAAAAAAATCAAAAATGATTATGAAGTCAGATGGTAAAGAAAACTCGGAAACCACCTCATTTTCCGATGACAAAGAGGAGGGGCACTTTATCTCTCTCAACAAAACGACGTATATGAAAAACGCGGGAGAAACAGTGTGGACCGAGTTTCCTGCATCAAAAGATGAAACGGGAAAGCCCACCACCAATTTATTTGACTTTGAATCGCTCAAAAAAGAGTTGGGCAACGTAAAGGACAACGCAAAAACAGTTGAAGACACTCTCACAGTGAAACGACTCAACACTGAAAAATGTGGAGCATACACTTGTATAATTTTTGAGATGAAAGACAAAAACACCCCCGACTTTGCAACAAAAATTTGGGTGGATACCACCGACTATCTTGCACGCAAGATGGAGTCACTTTCAAAGGAAGGTGTAAGTACAATGACATTTGAGTATGGCCCCGTCACCATCACAAAACCGTCCCCTGTAAAACAAATGCCCTCCTTTGATACAAGCGCAATTCAAAAAGAGACTGGGGTGAATATGGAGGACATTCAAAATATGATGAAGGATATTCCGGAAACACCAGCAGAATAAAAATCACAAATAATAAATAACAAATTACAAATCAATATTAAATTACAAATAGTTTAATGAATCTATCATCCCACAACTGGTCGCTCACTTTAGATTTAAATGGTGGTCGGATTACGGAACTAAGCTATTTAGGTATAAAAATATTTGGTACATATCAGCGTATTGATGGTAAGCTCGGAAATTCTCATCTATGTGTGCCTAGTTTTGACAAGGAGGGGATAGAGAAATACAAGCTTCCATTTCATGGATTAGTACGAAATAATGTATGGAACGTGGAACGAAGAACGAAGAACAGAATATGTATTTCAGTGGGTACACAAGCGACCGCCACATATCCAGCATCTCTAAAAATATTACAAACCTTTACTCTTGGTAATGATTTTATACATAACATATCGGTTCAACATTTCTCAGGAGAAGCAGTCCCAGTAAATATTGGAGTTCACTATTATTGGGATACGCCAGAGGGGTGGAACATGACAGCAGTCAATAGTCAACAGTCGACAGAAAAGATCATGTCAAATGGTTTTATAGCACTTGAGGAAAAAAACGTCATCCAATTCCCACATGCGAAGTATAGCTTGATTTCTCAGGGATTTGAAAACGCGGTACTATGGACCAGCTTCATTGATTCACAGGAAGAGAAGAGATATAGTCAAGATTTCTGTTGTATTGAGCCAGTTATTGGCTGGCCTCATTTTTTTGGAAGTGAAAAAAGTTTCTTGAAAGTGGGAGATAAAAAAGATTTTTTAATAAAATTGTGTGCCGGGGAGAGGACTTGAACCTCCAATCCCTTACGGGAACAGGTTCCTAAAACCTGCGCGTCTGCCAGTTTCGCCACCCCGGCTACGGGTTCAATTATACCACTAAATAAGTGGTATAATGAATCCTAGCTTTTAATAGTTTATTCATTACTATGTCTTCAGAACCAAAATATAAACGAATTCTGCTTAAGTTAACAGGCGAGCTATTTGGCAATGCAGACACACACAAGGGTCTTGACTTTGCTGAAATCCAAAAAATCGCAGAATATATTGTTGAACTAAAAAATAAAGCAAATATCGAAATAGCAATTGTTGTTGGGGCAGGGAATTTATTTCGAGGACGCGAAGTTGCAGACACAGGGGCAGATAAGGCAGCAGCAGACTACATTGGCATGCTTGGTACCGTGATGAATGCACTCGCACTTCAGGAAGAAATTGAGCGAGCAGGGGGAACATGCCGAGTAATGAGCGAAGTAAATGTTGCATCAGTATGTGAACCATTTGTCCGTCGCAAGGCAATTCGACATCTTGAAAAGGGAAGAATCGTTATTCTTGCAGGAGGAACTGGCGCTCCATTTTTCACTACAGACTCGGCAGCAGCACTCAAAGCGGCAGAGCTCAACTGTAATGTGGTATTAAAGGGGAGTAACGTAGATGGCGTGTATACAGCCGATCCGAAAAAAAATAAAGATGCAAAGCTCTATACGAAGCTGAGCTACCAAGAGGCACTTGAGCAAGGACTTACCGTGATGGACAACACGGCATTTGCACTCTGTCAGCGAGAAAAAATTAAAGTTATCGTGTTCAATCTCAATTCACTCAATAACATTGAAAAGATAATTTATGGAGATGCAATTGGAACACTGGTGGAATAAAATTTAAAACTCTAAACTCTAAATCCTAAGCAAATTATTCAAAATTATAAATAATATTTTAAGAATTTAAAATTTTAGGATTTGTTTAGATTTTAGTGTTTAGGATTTAGATTTTTATGCTCTCTCAACTAATAAAAACTATCCATTCCCACGCCAATCCTGAAAAAGCAATAATTCTGCAACGATTCTTTAAAACAGGGAAGGGGGAGTATGCAGAAGGTGATATCTTTTTAGGACTCACCGTTCCACTTCAAAGAACAATCGCAAAACAGTTTTACAAAACTAGCTTAAACGACGTTGTATTGCTCCTTAAAAATCCTATCCATGAATGCCGACTTATCGCTCTGTTCATTTTAATTAAACAATTTAAAAGAGGGGATGAGACTGTTAGAAAAACCATTTATGAAATCTACCTTAAAAATAGAGATTCTATAAACAACTGGGATCTTATAGATACTTCTGCACCGCATATTATAGGAGAGTATTTAGTTGGTAAAGATTATACGACGTTGTACACCTTTGCAAAATCATCTCATCTTTGGGAGCGAAGAATCGCAATGCTTTCTTCATTTGCAGATATTAAACGGGGGCGATTTGACCGAAGTATAAAAATAGCAGAAATGTTAAGAAATGATCCTCATGATCTTATCCAAAAAGCAGTGGGTTGGATGTTGCGGGAAATCGGAAAAAAAGGAGGGCAAGCACAAGAAGATGAGTTTCTGAATACGTATGCCGCAACTATGCCCCGCACTATGCTTCGCTATGCAATCGAGCGATTTCCAGAAGAAAAGAGAGTAAGGTATATGAAAATGAAGAAATATTATTTATGAAATCATACAAAGATTTTTTGAGCGAAGCGGAGTGTTCTTGAGGGTATGATCGAACCTCCTACTAAAGCCTCTGGTTCGCCATAACCGAAAGAATACGACGCGACGGAATATAAAAATAAAAAATAAGTAAATGAATAAACGGAGCGATACAAATATCAATCAACCTTTAAAACTGTATACACTACAATCCCACTTATCGTCACCACTTCCACCTTCTCATTCACCCTTCTCCCCATTAGTTTTTTCCCAACGGGCGAGTAAAGAGAAATTTTGCCGCGCATAAAATCACTTTCGTGTCCGTCTACAATTTCAAGAGTTATCTCTTTTTCCGCAGTTGCAACCTGCACAATTGAGCCAATACCCACCCTCCCATCAGTTCTCTTTTCAATCACTGCAACTCTTCGCAACACATTTTCAATATATCTCAGACGTCTGTCAAGTCCTGATAGTCGAAATCTTGCAGCTTTATAAGCTCCATTTTCCGACAGATCTCCCATATTGCGTGCCACAACAAGCTCTGCAACAGCGGTTTTGCGTTCTCTCTGGAGTCGCTTCTTTTCCTCTTCTTTTTCAGTTAAACCACTCGGAGTGAGGAAAATCTTTTTTGCCATACAGCGATTATAATATAATAATAAGTTCATCCTATGACAATTTTCCAAAGCAAAGAATATAAGGAGCTCTTTATCCGTCACTTTATCAGTGATACTTCACGCGTTCTATTTGACTCCTTTGAACTACTCCCTGAAAACCGGGCGGTTCTTTTGGGAATGAAGCCAGTGCTAAACGGACAGGAAATCACAGACTACGGTGACATTCAAGACCCCACCCCCGAACATATTGAAACATTGATGCAACAACTCAAACTCCTGCATGGAGTAACCACAGTGCAGTTTGATTATATACAAGAAAACTCAATGCTGTTTGAAAGCCTTAAGCACCTCTCAGCCACACCACCAATTCTTCAAGAGGTGGCTCCCTCGATTTTACTTCCTCACGGTTGGGAAGAATATCTTGAAAAGTTGGAACGAACAGATAGAAAAGAATTAAAGCGTAAAATAAAACGGCTCGATACTGCAAAGCATGAATTTAGTGTTGTTACTCAAGATAAGAATGAAGATCATTTTGAGCAGTTTATCAAGCTCCACAAACTTTCTGATTTTTCAAAAGATCAGTTTATGACAGATCCTATGAAAGCCTTTTTTAAAGATTTAATATTTCTCCCCATTCCTGGCTGGACGAGTAATCTTGCATTTCTTACAATTGAAGGTAAACCATCGGCTGCGGTTTTTTACTTTGAAAATGAGGAAGAGCTTCTTTTGTATAACTCAGGGTATGACCCCGAACAAAAATATTACAGTGCAGGCCTTCTCCTGGTTGCTCACCTCATACGCTCTGCAATAGAAAGAGGGAAGAAAACCTTTGATTTTCTCCGCGGGAACGAGCGATACAAATATGATCTTGGTGGTGTAGATAAACAGCTCTTTCGTTTTTTACTTCACTAAGTCAGCGTCAGCCTGAGAAATTGTGCCGTCACTGTTCAGATCAAGGTCAAACACATAGAGAGGATTGTCTCCATCTTTAGTTTTGCCAATTGTGGTATTCCAACAGGGCTGCGCCTTTTCACATCCAAGTTGTTTTTGCACCATCATACGATCACTTTCATCGGCAATTCCACTTCTATCAATATCTCCTTTATTAGCTGCGGTAGTTGGAGTGATGGTTGCAGTTGGTGTTGTTTTCATAAGCTGCGAGCCAACAAATCCAACTACACCAATAATAACAACAACTACTACTAATCCAATAATCATTCCATTTGCTTTTCTGTTCATAGAAAAATATTAAATTTTAACTTGAAGCTTGTAACTTCTAGCTTTATAAGAGTATATCAGTTTCAAGTTTCAAGTTTCTGTACAATTTATGCTCCGTGTATTATTTATTCGTCTCCGTGAACCAATGCTACTCAAGGAGGTTCAAAGTCGACTCATAAACAATACACTCCGCATTTAATCATTGGTAATTCTATGCGATATATTAATAATCAAAATGTGTTTGTTTGAGAAATTGAAAAAATGAGCACGAAGTTTTTGTTTTGAGGTGGACTTTGAACCCCGATTTTACTCACGGTTCACGGACACAAAAAAATAAAAATGAATCGTATTCAATTACTATGTAATAATTTTTTCTAGACTTTATTCATCTCATCTGCTACAGTTACACTATGAAACGCTACAAGTCATTACTTCTCCAAGTGGGAGTTCTCCTCTTTATCACAGCAATATGTATTTCATTCCTTGAGCAACAAAAAAAATTCCTTACTGTTGATTTTTCAAAACAATACGGTGCAAACAAAACAATCGAAGTTTCAGGGTTCGAAGAAGGGGAACAGTGGAGAGGAAATTTTTCTCATGATTCATCGAGAGTATTTGAAGGGAAATCAAGTATTACATTTAGCTCATGGTATGGTGTACAAAATACTATTTTCCGCGAACTCCCCGTGGCACTAAAGAATGGGTACAATAAGGGATATGTCAGTATTTATGTTGCTGACAAAAAGAAACTGTCATCAATTGAATCATTTGTTTTGGAGCTCTCTGATGCCTCAAAGCAAACTAAAACATATACTCTAACAACACAGTTGGCTGAAGGGTGGAACAGAGTACCCCTTATTCTTCCAAATTGGAAATCACTGAATACTGTTTCATTTTCACTTATCTCAAAAAAGGGCGCGATAGCAGAAATAAATCTTGATAGGTTTTGGATTGAAAATACCACAGCATATGCAACCGATGTTTTTTCTACTGAATCACAAACGATGAGTTTGCGAACACTTGGTGAGAGGACCTATCTATTTAGTACATCAACAACTGATTCTTCATACATTCTCACTCGCCCCACATCTATAAAAAAAGGAAGTGTAGTTGTGTCTATCATTCCAGAGCATGGCAAGGCGCTTGCACTTTCCATGAATGGAACTGCGATGAAAATAGGAGGGGCTCACATGAATGAGTGCTCACTCTGGAGCGATCGTTATGCGGGACGCAAAATAAATCTCGCATCTGTTTCCGCAAAAGATGACGTATATATATTTCTTAAAGGAGAAATTGCGGGACAGGAAATACACTACTTTGTGTCTAATAATGGGGTCGATTTTGAGTCGTGTGGAGCCGTAAAGAGGGGAATTCAAACTCCCATTTCTGTATCACTCAAAGGTGCCTATCTCATAGACTCACTTACTGTGGAGTATTAGGATAAGATAAACTAGATAGCATGTTATATACTGGATACATATTAAGCGACCTATAGTATAATTAGCAGATTTAATACTCTTTTGCTAATTGGCTTTATATTCGGATTTAGAGCGTTGTAACAGGCTTTTCAATTTTTGCTACCAGTAGCGTACTTGTTCTTTTCACACACTACAACTATAAGATTGTCTATAGTAAGTCGTATATTTTGGAGCCTCCCATTACTCTTATCTGGGTATTAGACACCTCTAATATGTATGGCTATTTATACAGTTATATTCGTCGGTCCGGCATATTTTTGTTCAGGAAATTCAGCATATATTCATGGACTTTATGATACAAGTGTTATATACTCATCCACATATGAACAACAAACAGCTTATCTACTCAACCCTTGCCATTATTGCATTGTTTGGAGCACTCTACGGTGTGTATGCTCTCATTGGAGGTGCTCCTGATAGTAGTATAGTGGCACAACTCACAAACAGACCAAGTGCTCGCACTCTCTGGAACACAAAAAGCAAACATACACTCACCGTATTTAGTGATCATGAGTGTCCTGCATGCAAAACCTATCATGAGTATCTCACTGGCTTTGAAGCAAGTAGTAGTGCTGAGCATGCCATCACAGAAAACACCGCGTTTGTTTTTCGCTATTTTCCACTCTATCAGATTCATGAGCACGCCTTCACTCTGGGCTATGCTGCAGAGGCAGCAGGGAAGCAGGGTAAATTCAAAGAGATTACAAATCGATTTTTTAGAGACCAAGTAAAACTTGAAGGGATAAAAGACTTAAAGCCATATTTATCAACAGTTGCAAATGATCTCAAACTAGATGAAAAAAAGTTTAATTCAGATATGAACGATGGGGCCCTACAGAGCGTTATTCAAGATGATCTCTCATTGGGGGAAAAACTTGGGGTAAACGCCACTCCCACCTTTTTTCTGGATGGAGAAAAGCTTGAAAGCATGAGTCCTGATGCGCTTTTAAAAGTATTAAAGGAATTGAAATAACATCATTGACATTCATTAGGTGAATTGACTAGTGTGGGATACGTATACTTCCCTTTATCGTCACAACGACAGATATATTCTCCTATACATTTGCCATATTCTACATATTGGTCTTTCCCAAATTCACATTTAGTTTTGTCCTTCATTAGTTGTTCATGTTTTGCACCACATGCTGTTGTGGGAATTGTAAATAATTTTGTCCCAGCCGCAAATGTGGGAGCTAAGTTTATACAGAGACCTTCTCTATCTTTGTCTGATTTTATAAAAGAACTTCCATCATCATCTGTATAGCATCGACTACCGATGTATTTTCCAGTAGAAGTTTCTACAATGCAAAAATTATTATTTTTGTCATAGGAATAAGGTGATGAACTGCCAGAAATAGGATTACCGCCATATATACAGGGTTTATTTATAGGGGCAGGTGCACATTCAGGAGCACTTATGTGTTTGGCCAGTGTACCGCTACATTGACACCGCAAAGCATATCCCTTAACGCAATCGCCTAATGCTGTACCACTTGAACATGGGCCTTTGCATTGCTGGGCGATAATTGGGGTAGGTGCGCATTGTGGATCGTCTTTGTATTGTGCAGACATACCATTACAAATACATCTCTTAGCATATCCAGTTAAACAGTCTCCAACTTGTGTGTCGTTATAACAGGGGCCAGAGCACCGTCCCCAAGGTGCAGGTGTTCTGGGGTCGGCTAAGACGGGGGCTTTGTTTGCATCTATACAATTCTTAAAATCTACCTCTTTATTTAGACATTTGGTTGTGCTTGATATTTTAGAAATACATTCTCTATAATTACATCCAATACTATCTCCACATATTAATATTGCTTTATAACATTTAGCTTTCTCGCCATAAGCCCTATTCCACCAGGGGCTATTTTCATTTTTTTTACAATATAAATCGTAATATTTCTGTACAAAAACAGGGGTAATATTCGGGCCTTCCCAGGGAGGAATATCGTATCTCCCCACTTTTTCGCACTCAGACTTCGAAAGTCTTGCTTGAGAATTAATCGCAGTATTAACCTTTCTGATATTAACTGACCACATAAGAAATGAAGAAAGTAAAAAAACAACAAACCCAATAATGAGATATTTCTTTTTTATACAAATTGCCATCTATATAAATAATAGATGATACATTGGGGGATAACAAGTACCAAAAACCCCGCTTCCGCGGGGTTTTTGGGATATATTACAAAGCACACTTAGTCTTCATTGTATCTTGACTCAGAACACTGAGCCTTTCCGTTCACAAGACCAGTAATTTTATATCCATCCTGTATACAATTACATGGCTTATCGCTTTGAATATACTCGTTTACACAAGACATTGTCTTTGTGTCAACTTTAGTACCTAGGCGGAAACACACCATACTTTTAGTAATCTCTCTACCATCGCTTAATGCAATTACAAGTTGTTTCTTTTTTCCATTCTTATCTGTGCCAAGGTCATTATTACCAAAACCATAACTTAAATAACCAAGCTTCTTTCCGCCAATTGTTCTAGTGTTCAAACACTCTAACTGTTTTTTCTCAAAGGCGGTTTTAGATTTTTCTGCAATATAGACTTTTGCTTTATCAATATCTTCCTGTGATGTTAACTTAACATTTCCACAATAATTTCTTCCATGGTCTGTTCTGAGCGCTCCTTCAGCGTAGTAGTCAGACCCAACCTGAAAGTATTTAGATGGAGAACACGTTAAGGTTTTGTTAGTAACTAAGTCTGAAAATGATCCAGTAGCACATTGTGTTAATGGAACCTCAGCATAAATACATGCAGTTCCATCTTTGCCCCCAATGTTTTGGATACAATTCTTATTGTTACATCCTTCTTGAGTAGAGCATAAACCAGTTGCAGTATAACACTTTGCTCCAGGACCCCATATGCCATTCCATTTAGGAAGTAAAGCGTTGGCGGCACAATTTTTTTCACTATATATTTGTGCGACTAATGCTGGTAGTGCCTCTACAAGTGCATCTCCACTAGAGTTATATTCCATTACTGGATATAGCTTTTTTGAAGACTGTATAGATGAACAATAGTCTTTGTAGTTTGAGACTTGTGTCTTCACCTCTTCAACTCCCCCCATAACACTTTCACTTAATTTACCAAGCGCTAAATTTGCGTCGCTTAAAGCCAAATTAATAGAGTTTAGCTCTTGTTGAACCTTGAATAAATCAGAAATATCTATCAACCCATCTCCCATTGATAAATCTACTTGAGAAACTCCTGCAGGAAGAACTGATGAATCACTTATTAGATTAGTTATTGAATCAACCATATTTTGGACCTTAATAACCGCATCCGACATTGATTTGTATATCGAAGCTTTCTTATTAGCGGCTGTAAGCAATCTACCAGCATCAATGGCTTCTTTATTTTTGTCTGCGACAACTTTCAATTGAGCTATAACTTGCTTATGTAAGTCATCATATTCTGATTGAGCAGTTGCTTGTGATGCCTTTGCATTAGCTAAGTTTTTAAACGTATCACCCTTTTCTTTTAAATCCTCCAAGTGATTTTTATACACAACTACAACAATATTGTCTGCCTTAAACTTTTCATATGCTAGTAATACTTGGTTAGATGTTTTTAATACGGTTACAAATGGTCTGATTGTAATTGATTGTTTAAACATTGTCACCGAATACGATTCCTTAATTATTGAATTCAAAACTCTCAAATTTCCAGCTGTGTCACCAGGCATAACACTATTTAATTGTCGAATCCAATCCCCGGGTCTATCGAATTTCCATCCTGGTATAAAACCTGTGCCAGGAAGAGAATTTAATGAATCTATTAATGCTTTTTTTGAATCCTCAAGAGATAATACTTTTGCGTTATAATCTACTTGAGCAGACACAAGATTTTCTTTGTATATTTCTTCTGTTACACCAACTGAGGCAGCTGCTTTTTGTGCCTTTTCAACGAGCATTTTTGTATTCGACAGCGCCAGAAATGCTGCTTTTTCATCTGCTTGAAGGAGTTTAAGTTTACCTTGCTCTTCTTTAAGTTCCTGATCTTGAGTGTCTTTTTCTGTTTGAGCCTCAATTACTTCATTTTCGGCTTCATCTTTACCTTTATTTATCGATTGGGCGTATTGAGTTATATGTTGACTAGATGACGTAAACTGAGTCTTAACAGCACTAAATTTTGAAGAAGCGTTTTCAATAGCCGATTCGATATTTTTTTTCTGTTGCTTTAGGCTGTCGCAGTTGAGAATCGTACATCTCCCTAAAGCCGAGTCTAAAGTATTTTTAATATATGATTCTGCTTTTGCTTTTAATTCAGAGTATATAAACGTTCCAACTTGTGGAACTGGGGCGGCTGTTGGTGCTAATCCTCCATCTCTTCGAGTAAATCCAGCTCTAGAATTTGTAGATGTTTTCGTCTCGGTAAGCATCTGATTGGCAAAAACAAATCCAACAAGAACAATGCCCACCAGTGCGATAAGTCCCGTTCCTTTGCTGAAACAGAATTTCTCGTTTTTCATATGATTTGAGAAAAAATTATAAAAAGAGAAGAAAGAATCTAGAAGGAAGAAGTTAGAATTCTAAATTCTTACTTCTATCTTCTGTCTTCTACTCTAGCTATCATTAAATACGAATTTTACGCCCGTGTCAAGAGTATTTGAAAAAGAAGTGTGAGTTTCAGGAGAAAATAATAATTAGCTAAAAGAAGTGTTATGTGCAGTTCTTTCTTCCATTCGAGTTATCCGAAGTTCATGGTCGACAATCTCATTGTCAAAAACTTTGATAACCAAATCAAGCTTTTTTTCAAGTTTATGTAATCTCCTTCCTATTGGCATAAGTTCTTTTTTTACCACAGTCTCACTTCTTTTTTAATACTTGAAGAAACCTCTTCTTTAACTATGCCTTGAATCGCTTTTAAATCATCTTTAGTAAGCATACAAATCCATATTACACCTTTTTAATTTTCTATCAATATAATTTTTTATTACTCAACTATATGTATATTATAGATACCACTCCACGACTCAGCCTCAGAAGAGAGAGACTAGGGAAGTACTATCAAGTCTTAATGCCTTAAAGTCTAAAAATCAAAAAATTCTATAGCCTTTCCTGACGCTCTATATGCGGTTATTTGCGGTAATTAAATCTAGAATTTTAAACCCGAAAAGCTAGGGAAAGAATAAGAGGGAATTAAGTGGGGAAAGACCAATAGGGTAGCGAAGAATAATCTTCTTATTTATAAATTAAAAATTAAAAATTAGTTAATTGCGCTCAGCTTTCCCCCCCTCTTTTGAGCCTGGCTGACGTCGTAAAAGATACATTATACGACGTTGCACATGTTCTTCTCTCTGTGGGCCTGTGCCCCTATATGGGGCGAATTTATAATAATGAACAATTAATGAATATATCCTATTCGGGGGAATGGAGATCCGCTCCTCCTCTCGTTATGCGCGTCTTTATAACTTGTAACTTGTAACTTGTAACATATAACTTTTAACTTGTAACTTTTCCAATAGTTTCACGCTTCAAGCTACAAGGTACAAGCTTTAAGTTTCAAACTACAACGCTACTAATGTAGAGTATATTGTCGCGCTAAATCGCCACTTTCGAGGCTAATTTACACGAATATAACACTAGTGTATGTCATCTGCTAGAACCACTATACTCCCGGGAGTATGCACTCTATTTAGAGCGTTGTATTGCGCTATTTGGTGTCTTTTGAGGCTATTTTACCCAGTATAACTATATCATTCTATAACATATAATTAGATTGACAGATGGCTCCAATTAGTAGTGGTTGAGGCTGGTTTTGCAAAGTTATACACATAGCATAGTAGTTGGGGGGTTAGTAGTTGGTAGTTAGGGGTAATACTACCTAGATATATATAATTCCGAACTACTATCTCCCATCTACTAACTACTTCGTCCAAAAAAAATCCGTCCGTTTAGTATTTAGTCCTATAGTAAATAATATATTATAGGATATATTACTATAGGTCATATTATTCACGTCCGTAGTTTACTCACCTTCCCTCTCCCCTAGCCTCTGCGTATGGCTAAAATCCTAAACCATAAACTCTAAATCTTAAGCAAATAAATACAAAAAAACTCTAAATAAGAACTCAAAGTTTTGTATTATTTGTGATTTGGAATTTGTTTAGAGTTTAGGGTTTAGGGTTTAGGGTTTAGAGTTTAGGGTTTAAGCTTCGCTTTCTCCCCTTACCAGCTCACGGAGAAGAAAAGTATGCCTAAGATAACAAGGAGAATCGTGACATACTCACGCACATTGTGCTCAAAAAGCCGTTCATCTATGTGTAAATGAGTGAGGCCAGCCACGCAGTAATAGAGCACAGCCACTACGAGAGCGTAAATCGACTCTTGCACCGGAAAGAAAGAAAGCAGAATACTTCCCTCGCCGATTATGAGCGCAGTGAGCCATGCATGATTTTGTACTTCTTTTCTCAGATGCATGTCAAGTCGAATGCTCCAATATAACTGGAGAGACATCCCACCTGCCAACAGACCAAGCACAAATGCATTTGCCAAAAACCCCCAGTGAAACGAGGCTATAACATTCCCCAATATAAAAAACACCATCGTCTGAATAAAATAATTTACCGAGAATCCCGCTCTATAAAGTTGTAAGTTTTTCTCCACCCCTACGTTAAAGATGTTCGAAGAAAGCAAGGTAGCATAGATTGTAACGCCGTACAAAGCGATAAAGGGTATGCGAGTGAGCCATCGCACAGGGAACAAGAAATAAAATAGATACAGAGCAACAGACAAAAGCACAGGCATAGCAAATAACATATACCATTCTATCTTCTCTATACCCTCATATATAGAAAAAAATGTCGCTCCATAACTTCCTAGTGCCAGAAGTGGAATAAAAAATGCTGCTTTATCAAAAAAGAAAAATGTGGACAGTAAAAAAAGCACTGTGAGGCTCACTGTAGATATCACAAATCGAATTCGTTTTTCAATTATCATATATGATGAATGATCACTCGAGATTACTAAATACCGCATTTACATCCGCACAGTCTTCTATGGCTTCTGCAAGATCCAAAACATGTTTTGCCTCGGCTTCGCCAGATACAGCAATGGGGCTGAGAGGCCGAAACTCTACATCAAATCTGACAGGGTGGAGTGAGGCTCCAAGAGCAGCCTTTGCTTTTCCGAAATGATCAAAGGGAAAATATACTGTGATCACACCTTCACCTTCATCTATGTCATAAGCGTCTAGGGCTTCACCAAAAGTGAAAACCACTTCTTCGGGTGAAGTTGCTAGATCAAACTGCATGACGGCACATTTTTGAAATAAGTATCCCACAGAGCCCTGATTGCCCATTTTCCCTCCTCGCTTTTCGATTATGCCCTTTACTTCGTTATGTGTACGCGTGGGATTGTCGGTGGCACATTGAATGATATATGCCACTCCATGTGATCCAAAAGCCTCATATATCACTTCTTTCAACTGTGAAGAGTCTGGTCCATGTCCTTTGTCTATTGCACGCTGTATATTTTCCTTTGGCATGTTTGCTGCATGTGCCTTATCTATGGCAAGTCGGAGCTTAAAATTTGCATCTGGATTGGTGAGCCCTCCCCCTTCAACAACGCTGAGAGTGAGTATACGGGAGATTTTTGCAAAGATGGCACTTTTTGCCTTATCATTCGCTGCCTTTTTGTTTTTTATGTTTGCCCATTTAGAATGTCCAGACATTAAGATATTCAATAAAGAAGTGAGAATTAAGAAGTGAGAATTAAGAATGTTTTATTCTTTCTTCTTTCTTCTATCTTCTGTCTTCTCAATTAGTAACTCACCTATATATTACCACATTTTAAATTATGTATTACTACCCCTTACGCCCTACACACAACACCCTACTTATAGCCTTTGCATTTTATAGTTTGTTGTGTATACTGTTTCGTATTCTAATACTATTATGGATGAAATAAACTCACTCGAAACCAAAGCAATTGATGCGGCAATTCAAGCAGAGTGGGCTCGCGCAATTGAGCTGAATACAAAGATTCTCGAGCTTGATCGTAAAAATACTCAGGCAATTTTGCGCATCGCCTTTTCTTATCTTCAAACGGGTGCCTATGCAGAGTCTAAAAAGTATTATCACAAAGCCCTAAAACTCTCTCCAAAAAGTACTGTTGCGCATCTCTACCTTGAAAAACTTGAAATACTTGAGCAGGGCAAAGCAAAGCCTCAAACAAAAACTATTTTTGACCCGCATCTTTTTATCGAATCATTTGGAAAGACTAAAATGACCTCTCTCACCAATCTGGGTCAAAAACAGATTCTTGCTTCTCTATCCATTGGACAGCAAATGCAGTTGAAAATAAAAAAACGACATGTTGAGATTCGAACAGAATCCGATGAATATGTTGGTACGCTTGCGGATGATATATCAAAGCGTCTCATTTTGTTTATTAAGGCAAAAAGTACTTATACTGCATACATCAAGGAAGTAAGTTTTACAAAGGTGGTTATTTTTATTCGTGAAGACAAAAAGGGACGTGCTGTGAGTCATCACATATCCTTTCCCATTAATCTTCAAAAAAATATTGAGCAGATAGGCGTGGCAGACGAATCAACTCCTATTAGTGAAGAGGTTGCTGTTGTCGAAGAAGAGGAAGATGAAACTTCAGTGAACGACTGGGAAAAAATGGTAGCTGAACAAACAGAAGAAAAAGAAGAACTCTTGGGCATTCATCCAGAAGATCTCGAT
>CAYWLV010000008.1:0-39227 GCA_964459595.1 uncultured Gammaproteobacteria bacterium | reverse complement strand
TTAAAAAATACAATTCTCCCCCTGTATTTCTTATTTCCTATCATCCGATGAATTTCTGTAGGTATATCAATATCGTGCATAGATCGAAGAGCCAAGATAAACGAAACGATAAATAATAAGACTAATATAAAATACATTCCAGAATGATTTATTGATTTTAACTGACTTTGATTAACTTCGACTGATTCGCCCGCTTTACTCCCACTCCTTTTCAGCACTTCCCAGCTCTATCACGATATCCGACACGCGTCCTTTCCCAACCTTTAGTATACAATGAAAAAAATCCGCAAGCTCTCGTGCAGTTGTCGAGTATCTACCCTCCTTGTTTTCCATCACAATACATGACGATTTGGAGCTTGGAATTTGGAGTTTGGAACTTACGTCGATATCTACAACTCGTATCCCCTCTCCATCAATAATCCTACTCATGTTTTTTGCGGCGCCAAATTTTTTTTGGTATAAGATTTGCACTGTCTTATTTTCTGATCGGAGAGATTTATGGTAAAAATATCCAAGATATTGCTGTGCAAAAGTTTCATCCGAAAGCAGAAGCGACTCCCCTGTTTTCACGGTTTTAATATGTATTTCCTCAAAATCGTTTAAGTGTTTACCCATAAACTGAAACACAATATACACTCTATCAAAAACGCTCGCATTTGAAGAAAGAAAGAGGATATCAGACACAGAAGGCATGCGCACATTGTCGCCTGTTCCATAATAGATTTCTTCAGAAGATGGATAAAATGTGTAGTCGATCATGGAGCCCGTGATACGAGAGAATGTTTTTTGAAATAAATCTTCTTTTTTTTCCAGATGGGAAAGTTTGCCAAGGGCACCAATTCGGTATATGCCGTAACCGCCTGGCACATGCGTTCTGCTGTCAGCAGTAAAGGTAGTGAGATAGTGTACTTCCCCCCCCTTTTCAAAAGAGTAGTAAATTGGTTTAGCCGAATAAAAGAGAATATTGATTCTATCCTGTTTCACAAAAATAGCGCTTGTAGCAACCCCTCGGACAAAAATGATTACAATCACAACCAGGCAAAGCGCGATACCAAAACGCAGTGTATTAAAGCCCTTCATGTTCTTTTTTGAAATAGGCAATGTGTTTGATGATATCGTCTTTGGGAATGCGCTTGAGCATCATGAGTTTGCGGATGAGGGAGAGTGATGCTTCAAATTCTGGTTGCACCACCACGTGCGCTCCGAGGTCTTTCATGCGTTTATGGTCGATGATTCTATGCACTCTTGTCATCACCACAATATCTTTATTGAGCTTCTTTGCATTCATCACAATTGTTTCCTGTGCAAACCGATCCGGCAGTGCAAGTACAATTGCGGTGGCAGTTTCGCACTCTGCATAGTCGAGCATATCGATATCAGTAGGGTCTCCATAAATCACATTTACACCCAGCTTTTTAGCCTTCTCTACTGTAGCAAAGTTGTAGTCTATGGCAACAAAAGGGATTTCCGCCAATAAAAGAGCCCGACCCACATGACTTCCGATTCGCCCATAGCCACAAAGTATTATGTGGTTTTTGATATTAAGAGAATCGATGGTACTCTTGTCTCGGTCGATGCGCTTGCTCACATAGGCGTGCACAAACGGGAGAAAGCGTGCCACAAAATGCCAAAATGCCTTATACACTTTTTCCTTTTTGGCAATGAGGGTGGGAGTGAAGAGTAGGCTTATCAGTACTGATGAGATAACAAACATATACTGCTCTTTTGTAAACAATTTGTTTGCATATGCTACAGACATGAGAATAAACGCATCTTCATCTATCTGAAAGAGGTAGAGAGAGAGATAAGTGGAGAGTTTTGAATGAAATTTAAACGAGGTAAAAATAAAAAATATAATAAACGCCTTAAATATCATCACGAGTGCTGCAAATAAGAGCACTGGAAACAACTCTGGAAACAACACACCCAAATTGATATTCATGCCGATATAAATAAAGAAAATGATGGAGAGCATGTCGCGAAATGGCCTGATTTGAGAAAAGATATGATAGTGCTCAGCTGTTTGAGCTACAATGACCCCCGCCACAAAAATACTAATAAAGGGAGAGATGTGAAGCTGTGTGGAGAGGTATGCCACAACAAAAATAGACAGCATGATAAACAAATTTAAAAGCTCGCGAGAAAGGAGTGCAAATCGATTGAAGATATAAGGGGCAATGCGCCTTCCCATATAATAGGCAAAAAAAAGAATGAGACTTGCAACGCCCATATCGAGGAGAATTTTTTGTACTATCTGCATGGGGGTATGATTATCCCCAGTGAGTGAGTTGAATATCACCATAAACGGAATAAAGGCAAGGTCTTGAAACATAAGGATCCCCATTGCCATCTCTCCCACAAAGCTCCCCTCCTCCCCTTTATCTTGAATTATTTTTGCCACAATGGTAGTTGAGGAAGAAGAGAGTGCTATACCGATAAGTAAACACTGCACAAACGAAAATCCAAAAAAAGAACTTACCACTCCCACAACTAAAGCCGATATAGTGAGCTGTAATAATCCACCTAAGAATATATATTTTTTAAGAGCGATCATACGGTCAAACTGCGTCTCAAGACCCACTGTAAACATGAGAAGTAATATGCCAAAATAGGCAAAACTATCTATTGACTCATGATTGGTAAGATTACCAAAGAAGTTTGCCAAAATAATTCCTCCCAGCATGTATCCCACCACTGGAGACACTTTGTTTTTTTTAAACACAATTGCCACAAATAGTGGCACAAGTAGAAACATCGAAGCGTTGAAAAAAAATGATGCTGGAAGTTCGCCCATATATACTATTTAGTATAGCGCAAAAATAATGAACGAAGAACGTGGAACATAAAACGTATCTATTGCTTTGTAAATGAATATCAACAAAGTAAGTAAAAAAACCTCCGGCAGTTCCTATGCCGGAGGATTAAATTAATTTTAATAAGAGATTTACACAAAAATAAAAACAACTTATTTTTTCACTGCAGCAGCTGCATCTCCTGGTTTTACACAACATTTTCCTTTATCATTTTCCCCACGATAATGTATATAGTCGTAGTTAGGTTTAATTTCTGAATGTGAAGAAAATGCATTTGGTACTTTTACATATATGTCTGTGTTTTTTTCATATTTAACAGTAAAATCGCCAACTTTAAACTCTTTTGATAATTCCTTAGAATATTCATTGGCCGTATCGTTACTTTCACCTTTAGAATCACAAGTTGTTTTCGCTTTAGCACCAAATATTATGTTTGACTTATACTTTTTGCCATCTTTATCGAAAATGTTAAATTTTAATAATGAACAATAGCTATCTCCTCTAGAAAAATGAATGTTTAAATTGTTAGTACAACAATAAATTCCTTGAGGCAAGAATGAATATCCAATATAAACTTTATTAGAAGTCCCGTTTTTGCTTGAGTCTCTAGTTCCACAAGATGGCAGTTTAGATGCATATTCATAATTAAAGTTACTATATGTACTGCCAACATTGAAATATTTGTCAAAAAGAGTTGCACATCTAGCTTGCGCATCTGTTGGTGATTCAGCTTTTGTGCTTGTTGATGTACTTTTACTTGTAAAATCTCCTGCTACTTTTGCAATCATTACGGCAACCAAGACTACAAAAGCAATCACGAGAATGTTTGTTATATCTGTTTCCTTTGCGGGACTATGATGTTCTTGCATAATGTAAGCGAATAATAAGTAATAGAATAACTATAGCAGAGTACTTTGTATAAATACAAGGGGTCATATCAGAAGAGCGAAGTTAGAAGACAGAAGAAAGAATAAGACAAACCTGATACATAATTCTTACTTCTAACTTCTGTATTCTGTCTTCTCGTTACTTACTGAGCGCCTTTTTGCACTCTATGCAGTAGCGTGCTTCGGGTACAAGCTCAAGTCGAGCTGCGGGAATATCTTTGTTGCAGCGTTCACACACGCCATATCTTCCCTTTTTCATGAGGTCTGCAGCAAGCTTTAACTCGACAAGTCGTTTGTTTGCATCTTTTATCTCGGCTTCAATTGTGTCATGGCCCACCTGTTCGCGTACATCAGTGTCGACTGCAGCGTTATCGTCTGCATGAGTGGGGTCTGAGAAGGGGTCTTCACTTTTGAGAGTTTCTATCTGGAGAGCTATCTTTTTCTGCTCCTCCTCTATCACTGTTTTTTGTTTTGCGAGAAATGTTTTTGAAAGTTTGTTTGACATTGTGGGTAATAAAATTAATAAACAAAGCTCTGAAATAATACACAAAATAGAATCCAGATGTCAAGAGCAGAATATAAAATGCAGTGAGTTCGATAGGACTTTCACTCAGGAGTGCACGTTTATCCTTGAGAAAATGAAAAACTGTTTGGCACAACGAATAGAGGGCAAGAAATAAAAAAAGCAGAGTTCCCTTTTGTACCTTTTCCTTGCGCACCTCATAAAACATATGAATCGAAACATACGCAGATACCCCGAGAATAATTCCCTTAAATAGGGCGGTGCCTCCTGGCTCTACGCCAGAAATGAATGCACCCAATTCCGCTGCTGCTGAAAAAATAAAAAGAGATGGCGCCACATAATCGCTAAACTCATCAAATTTAAGCTTGTATCCTCGAGTGAGAAAAAAGAGCGACCCCACTCCTCCCAATATCATTCCAAAAGCAGACATACCGGGATAGCCATTCACCAAAATAAACTTCAAAATATCAAATCCAAACTCTTGAAAGTGAAGGATACAGTAGAGTATTCGCCCCATGATGAGTGCCCCTGCAAATGAGAGAAATGCGATGTCAAACGACATATCCTCTGCAAATTTGGAGATACGAATATGCTTCCACATAAAAAAACAAGCCCAAAAAAAGCCAAGTGTGAGAAATACGCCATAGGTGTATATGTAAAGAGAACCAAGTTGAGTAAATAGAGGTAACATAAAGTAAGTATACTTTATTGTATTGTCGTTTTAAATTCTAAACTCTAAATCCCAAAATCTAAATCTCAAACATCAATCTTAACTCATTTATACTTTAGTATTTAATATTTAGAATTTTGTATCTATTTATTTAGGATTTGGATTTTAAGATTTAGAGTTTAGGGTTTATATAGTACAATATCTCTCATGACAAAAATAACTCCTCCCCTGCGCATCGGTTTTGATTTGGATGGTGTGCTTCTGTATAATCCTGCGCGGATAATTCGCCCCTTTATGTCTGTGGTAAAACATTTATTTCTAAAGAAAAAAAAGCTTACGTTTTATTATCCAAAGTCCACTGCAGAAAAACTGTTTTGGCGAATCGCACACAAAACGAGTATCTTTAATGCCCCGGGGCTCCATGAAATCACTCGCCTGGTGAAAGAACAAAAAATCGAAGCATACCTTGTCACAGCACGCTACAATTTTTTGGGTAAGTCTGTTGAGTCATGGATAGAAAAAAATCATCTCGAAAAAACATTTAAGGGCGTGTATTACAATGCAAAAGATGAACAGCCACACGTGTTTAAAGAAAAAATGGTGAAAAAACTAGGACTTGATATATATGTAGAGGACAATTTGGATATTGTACATCATCTTACCCAAACCACACCTGTGGAAGTGCTGTGGATATATAATATTTTCGACCGAGGAGAAGTGTTTGCACATAAGTTCCCCCACCTGAAGCATGCGATTGAGTTTATTAAAAACACAATTGGTAGTTAGTAGTTGGGGGAGTGACTAACTACTATCTACAAAACAAATACTATGAATATTTTAATCACCGGTGGAGCTGGATTTATCGGCACCAATGCCGCTCTCTTTTTTGGCAAAAAAAAGAATACCAACATCACACTGGTAGATAATCTTTCCCGATTTGGCACCGATAAAAATCTTTCCTACTTAAAAAAAATGTGTGCCGCTCCCCTTTCACTGCATACCTGCAATGTCACAGACACAAAAACATATTTGGAGTCATTAAAAAAGGCTGATGTAGTGATTCACCTTGCCGGCCAAACCGCTGTCACTACCTCGCTCACAGACCCCCAAACAGACTATACGTCCAACGTGGCAGGAGGATTTGCACTCCTTGAAGCGCTTCGACTGCATAACCCAAAAGCAATAGTACTGTATTCATCTACAAATAAAGTGTATGGCGATTTATCTCGTCATCATGTGGTGAAGGACCGTGTAAAAAAAATATATGTAAACAAAACCTGCCCGCGGGGAGTTGATGAACGTGAAGGGTTGGAGTTTATCTCTCCGTACGGCTGTTCAAAAGGAACCATTGATCAGTATATGCAAGACTATACACGAAGCTTTGGCATGAGAACAGTTGTGTTTCGCCAGTCGTGTATTTATGGCCCGCATCAGCTTGGTGTGGAAGACCAAGGGTGGGTGGCGCATTTCTCAAAGCAAATATTGCAGAACAAGCCAATCTCTTTGTTTGGTGATGGATATCAAGTGCGAGACCTTCTTTTTGTAGAAGATCTAATTCGTGCATATGAACGAGCAATTCAAAAAATCGAAATAGTTGGCGGAATGGTGTTCAATGTGGGTGGTGGGGTAAAAAATAGCTTTTCACTTCTCCAAGTGCTTTCAATTCTTGAAAAAAAGTCGGGGCATACAGCTTCTCTCACCTTTCAAAAAGAACGTATGGGAGATCAAAAATATTTCGTATCAAACAATGCAAAAGCAAAAAAATATTTGTCTTGGAGTCCTACTACCCCATTTAAAGTCGGCGTTTCATCGCTTATCTCATGGCAACAAAATCACCTCATATAAAACTTCTCTTTTTTTCACCGTATTTTCATCCGTATGTCTCTGGACTCACTCAGTATCCTTTCCGATTTTTCACGGAAAGCAACCTCCCTATCGCTCCCACTTGTTTGACATTTAAACATGCTGCTGAATTAAAAAATAGTGAAAAAATGCCATTGCCTCGAAGTGGCATACAATTAAAAATTCAGAGAATGCCCTTTTGGCTGCGTATTTCAAAGGGGTTTATTTCGCCCCAATCACTCGTCTATTTTTGGAGAGAATCAAAAATAAATAACTGTGTGATGCTTAATCTTCCCAGTGTTGAGGGAGTGTTTCTTGCGTGTTTGGCAAAACTGCGAGGCAAACCTCTCATTTCTCTCCTTCACTGCGAAGTGCTTCTCCCGATTACAATCATAAACGTTGTTGTTAATTTTATTTTGAATTGTTGTGTTGCTATTCAACTTGCCCTATCGGATGTAATTCTTGTATATACAACAGATTACTATGAACATAAATTTATGTACTCATTTTTTAAGCACAAAATGAAGGTAGTACTCCCCCCAGTTCATACCACTCCCCCAGACCCCACATATCAAGTATTACTTGCAAAAAAAGTGGTAGGGTATTCACGGGTGGTTGGATTTTGTGGAAGAATGGCGAGCGAAAAAGGAATTGAGATTCTCATAGATTCGGTATACCGCATGCAAAATACAGTGGTTCTGTTTGCAGGTCCAACCGGAAAAGAGGTAATTGGCGAGAACGACTATTTCCATAAAATAAAGTTACTCCTAGCAAAAAAGCATATCCCTCATTTTTTTCTTGGTACACTTTCGGGTGGACACTTAAGTGCATTTTATAAGTCCCTTCATGTGCTCACACTCCCCTCGCTCAATAAAACTGAGGCATTTGGCATGGTGCAGGTGGAAGCGATGCTTCAGGGAACGCCGGTTGTTGTATCCAATTTGCCCGGGGTGCGTATCCCTATCCACATGACTCATATGGGAAAGACTGTTGCTGTGGGCAGCGTGAATGAGCTCAAAAAGGCCATTCTTACAATCTCCACAAACAGAGAACAGTACAGTAATCCACATCTTATCCACACTGCGCAAACTCAGTTTGATTCACAAAAAACATATGATACTATTTACTCTACTATTACCAAGCTTATATGAATATACGTTCCCGCATAATTGCTGCCTACTTAAAAGAACGCCCTGCATTTTATGCATATCTGCGCCCTCAGGAAGCAGCCCTCTTTTATGAGCGAAAAGCGAAAATGAAAGGTCCCATTCTTGACTTTGGAAGTGGCGACGGGTTTTTTGCTCGCACCATTTTCCCCAAAAAAGGCATCGATGTGGGGCTGGATGTGGCTTCAAGTAGAATGGCTCAATCGAAAGCGACTCAGATATATAAAAAGCTCACAGTGTACGATGGAGTTACCATTCCCTATAAAAACAATACATTCGGGACAATCATTTCCAACTGTGTTTTTGAACATATACCCCATATCAAAAAAAGTGTAGAGGAAATGCATCGAGTGTTGAAGAAAAATGGACTTCTTATGACAAGCGTTATGTGCTCCACCTGGAGCGGAAATTTATATGGTGGATCGCTTTTGGGAAAGCCCTATATTAACTGGTTTAATACATTTCAGCAACATGCCTCACTTCTCTCCAAGAAAGAGTGGACTTCACTGTTTAAACGAGCGGGATTTGAGGTTGTGGAAGCCGTGGACTATTTGTACGAAAAGTCTGCACACAAAACAGAAGCGTATCATTTTCTTTCGGTGTTTTCCCTTCTCTCCTACAAACTGTTCAAAAAGTGGACGCTTTTTCCATATCTTTCAAAAAAAAGAATTGAGGAGATTGAAACACTCATTGAATCCGACAATAAAAATCCTTCTGCATGCTTTTTTGTTCTCAAAAAGCTGAAATAATATACCGATACGCAAATAGCTTTAAAACAGGCAAGTCGCCAAGAAAATAATTTAATTTCTGAAGACGGGGAAATGAATTTAATAGTGGTGGGGGCAACAACCCATGACCTTTTATCTCAATAGATGCAAATCCTATTGTCTTAAGTTTACTAAGTAACGTAAAATAATTACAGTACACCACTCTCCATTCGATCCGCCAATCAAGTGAAAATGTTATGAGAATTGCCCAGGCGATATTGAAAATATTTGGTTCAGAAAAAACAAGTACTCCATTTTTTTTGAGTGACTGTTTCATTTGTTTGAGATAAACCGATAGATCTACGTGATGCAAAATATCGCATCCCACAATCGCTTGTGTGAGGGTTGTTGGAAGACACTTTGCTGTGGTGAGATGAGTGAAGCCTTTTTTGTGTGCAAGACTGGACAGTACCCGCAATGACTCATCGCTTATATCTACGGCCACGACAGAAATCCCATTCATAAGAAGAGGAAACGTAAGTCGACCATTGCCGCTCCCAAACTCAACAACAGAAGTAATCCGCCGCTTTTTAAGCGCATCAATGAGTAGACTCGTCTCTTCCCGCGTATGAAGGGGTGGATTAAACAAAAGCGACTCTGCATATCTGTGTTTTTTTGCTTTAAAATGGACCGACTGGGAGGGAGAGGTCATTTTGTTTTTTTGAATAGTGAAACTAACGGATGATCATATACCGTGAAAGCTTCCTCCGCCCATTGATCAGGAAAGTCAAGTGGAATCCCAAGATACCGAAGCGATGGATATGATGAAAATTGCTGAACGAGAGTGTATCCTGCCGTACCATCAAACATACGCTTATAAAATCCACTTGCGATAGGATATCTTTGGGGGGTTTTTGGAATACTGCCCCACCCTCTGTTTGATGACATCACATAATAATCTGCACGTGAAAGCTGAGAATTGAGGAGGTCCCATTTTTCCTTCGTATCGGGGTCAAAAATATGAGCTTCCATCCCTTTATAATTTCGTGTGGTGGGATCTTGAACCATCAATGGGAGCGGATCATCCCAGTATTCTGAAATAATAGTGCTCCCCGCTTTCATATTTTCATACATCCATTTTGAAGCGGCAACTCGTGAATGGTCTTGTGTATAAATAGACATAAATGCAAGGGGCCAGGTGAGTATTGTCATGCAACAAATAACGGCAAACATAGAGTGGAGAACAGTATGATAGTTTCTCATTTTATAGAAAGAAGTTTGTAGTCCTACTGCTGCAAAAAATGCGAGTGCTGGATAGAGCAAAATAAGATACCGCATTGTTTTTGCAAATTGGAGTGACTGATACACACTAAAAATAACAAGATAACTCATGCAGAGGATGAGAGTTAGATTTTTCTTTTTTAAAAGCAAAATAAATCCCACACACGACATAAAAAAATATACAGGTCCAATACCAAACACAGCAAGGTTTAGGGGTGAAAGATACCAGGGGGCGCTAATCCATTGATTTGCAGGAGGAAACAAAACAGCAGGATTGTCGTATGATTTGAGAGTTTTTATGCTGTTGAGAAATATGGTACTAATTTGAATAGAGAAGACATTTCCAGTTTCAAAATAGTAGGGCGATCCAAAGCGGAGGGCTAAGTAGGAAAATAATAGAAATACAAATAGAAATACAAATAATAAAACAAATTTAAAGCTTAAGAAGTTTTGAGTAGCACGTGGGACAGAAGAAATGACCTGAAGAAGTCCAATCAATAATACTATGCCAAGAAGCGGGGCAAAATACACAGCACTCACCTTACAGGCAAGAGCCAACCCAAAAAAGAGACCAGACAGAAATATATTATATAGAACTTGAAACGTGGAACGAGGAACGTGTTCTCCGTTCTTCGTTCTTTGTTCAGGAAGATTCTGAAGCATCGCTCCTTTCACTGCAAAATACAGACTCGTCCAACAAAATAAATTTAAAAATGTATCTACTGCAAAAAAATGGGAAAGCTGTATGGGGAGCACTGCTATAGAATATAAAAATGCAGCGAAATATTTTATTCCCCTGTGTAGCTTCAGTTGTATTTCTACTAACTCGATTAACTTATAGAGGACCAATATTACCAAGAAATCAGCAGTGGCAGATAATGCCCTCCCCTGTAAATGAAATAAATCATAACTGTCCGCATCAAGAAATACAGCGAGGGCTTTATTGAGAAGAATGGGAAATGTGCCATATACATAAAACGTGTGTCCCTTGTTTACCGGGTTAAATGAAGAGGTTGCGGGACTTAAATACTCAGATAGACTTTCGGGCAGTTTTACATCGTTTCCCACCATGGTGAGAAAGCGCTCATCCGGGTGTAGGTGCCATCCCTGATCCCAATTGTTACCATACAGACGCAAAAAAAGTCCCAGAAAAAGAATAAACAACAGTAATAGTTTGTTTTTGAGGATCATTTTTGATCATTTTTCACTTTCTGTAAAACATCGCTCAAATCTCTTCCCTCTTCCACCACCACTTTTGGTTGTCCCTTTTTTGGAAAGAGTGACAACACCACTTTGAACAGGTTTCCCTGCTTTTCTTCCTTCACAAATAATTTTGCTTCGGATATTTCTTTTTTTCTGGTGACCCATCCTCTTAGCTTCTCAAAAAATCCCTTTGTGATAAGAGTGCTTTTCAGCGACAAATTTTGAGAGGAGAGTTCCATTTTAGAGAGTGATGGCTCATAAATAAGCAGTCCCAATAGATCTCGAGTAGTGAGAATATCGATTGGTTTACTATTTGCGTCTATAACAACAACGCTTCCGATCTTTTTTTCAAGAATCAGATGGAGTGCGTCGCGCGCAAAGTCTGAAGGGCCCAGTGTGAGTACATATGACTTGAGAAAATGACGTACTCGCTTAGTTTGCAACGTGCTTTTATCGGTGTTTAAAGCACCTCTTTCCTTTTTCTTCGGCGCGATCAGGAATGAGATAAGGTCATAATAACTCAACACTCCTCTGAGTCGCCCTTCTTTATTTACGACAACTAGTTTAGAGAGTTTTGTTTCTTTAAAAAGATGAAGTGCTTGACCAATTGTTTCTTCTTCTTGTACGACAATCAATGGTCTTTTTTTCTTTTTAATCATCTCGCTTATTTTTGTAGTGAAAATATTGTGTGACTCATAGGTTCTGAGCATATTGCGTGCCGAAACCATACCAATAAATCCGTCTTGATCATCAAAAACAGGAAGATAATGTACTTTCGACTGAATCATCATATCTGCAATTTTTCCAGCAGTGTGCTGTAACCTTATATGAGGAGCATGAAATAGGCAATGTTCAATTTTTATATTGGAAGGGTGCGAAGATTTAATTACGGAATAATAAGGATTGATTACTCCCATATATTTATCTTCTGAATTAAATATAAACGCTGCAGAATGAGAACTAGGAAGTCGGCTTAACACTGAAGAAAGAATTTCATTTGGTTGTGCTTTAATGATGCCATCCGTTTGCATGAGCTTAGAGGTTTTCATATATTTTTAACAAATTCTAAGAAATATATAACAGATAACACACCCCATCCTGATGCCCCCTTTTTATCTGAATGCGCCGGACCTGCAATGTCGATATGGATCCATTTTGCATTTTTCACAAACTCTTTCAAAAACACGGCTGCTGTGATGGCACCTCCATATCGTCCACCACCAATATTTTTCAGGTCTGCGATCGAACTTTTCATAAGAGCTAGATAGGGGGTATACAAGGGAAGTTTCCAGTATTCCTCTCCAGCTCGAATGGCGGCCTCTTTGAATGATTTTTCAAAGTCGTCATCGGTGGTAAACAAGCCTGCAAGATCGGTGCCGAGAGCCACCATACATGCACCAGTGAGAGTAGCCATGTCGATAATGTAATCTGCCTTAAGCACAGTATCAGCATACACCAATGCATCCGCGAGTACGAGCCGACCCTCTGCATCGGTATTTAATATTTCTATTGTTTTCCCATTCATTGCTTGTACAATATCTCCTGGCTTTGTTGCTTTGCCTGAAACCATATTCTCTGCTGCAGGCAAAATCCCATATATATCAGAAAATGAACTGAGATTTGGACGTTCAGTTGCGAGATACTGAAATACCCCAAGCACTGCTGCCCCACCTGCCATATCAATTTTCATATCCATCATGTGCTCACCCGGCTTGAGAGATAAACCTCCCGAATCAAAGGTAATTGATTTACCTACAAATGCATATTTTTTTGTCCCGGCTCCTTTGTAGTGAAGAATAATAAATGATGATTTTTTTTCACTTCCCTGTCCAACACTTAAGAATGATCCCATACCCCGTTTTTTACACTCTTCTTCAGAAAGAACTGTGACATCCACCGCTCCATTAGACTGCTTTCCAATGCGTTCTGCATATTCTGCGAGAATTTCTGGATAGATGTGCCCTCCAGGCATATTCACTAAGTCTCGTGTAAGTATCTGTGCTTCTGCAGAATGCACGCCACGATTCAATTGTTCTTTATCACCATTGGAAAATTCTCCCACGATATATACATCGCGAACATGTGGATGTTTTTTTGTATACTCTTTATTTTTAAATCTGTCGAAAGAATAATCCCCCAATATAATTCCCTCCCCAACGGAGCGAATGAAATCGTGATTTTTTGGAAGATGAACTGAAATAGTTTCGGCTTTGCAGCTACGGGCAAGTTGTACTGCTTTCACTATTTGATTACGGACAGTTTTTACTTCAAATCCGAGTATCACCGAATGGATGATAAAGTTTTCTGAAATCTGCTCGATATGGAGCATTTCATCTTTTTTGCCGGAAAATTCTGTTTCTTTAGACTTGATTGTAACAATTTTTGTTAACTGTTTTGGAGTGTCAAAATAAATATGAAATGAAGATGATGTGTTATCTGTGCGGACAAGGTGTATTGTTGGTGTCATAGTGAAACTATATCACAAATAATACTATTGACAAACGAAATAAAATAATCATAATGTACCTATATAAAAAAATGAAAGAAGAAACAAACGAAACAAAAAACAAGATAGAACCCTCCCCTCCAAAAGCAAAAAACGGAAAGAAGAAAAATCATAATGAGCTTGTTGTATATATCTATAATGTTGTAGAAGATGAATGGTCATTTATCACAACTATCTCCGACAAAGAAGAAAGAAAAACAGAGATTCAAAACTGCAACAGTTCTGCAGAGTGCTATTTATTTGCAAATGCAGACGAAAATGAGTTTACCTACATCTCCCCCAAACCCATTTCAACTGAGTTCAAGAAATATTTTCAGCGTCTTGTAGGTGCTACAAAAATCGATATTATTGTGCCAAAGTCTGACTCACATCTTATCTGTCGTGATTTTTTTAATGACAAAATATTATTTAATCGATTCCTGAAAAAGGCAAAAAAATATAAAAAGGTGACCCTGGTGAGCTATGCAACTTCCCCGCAATTTTTAGATTTGGCCGAAAAACTTAAAGAGAAAGGACTAAATGTGGTGACTCCAGAGGCTCCTGAAGTGGACTGTGCATGGACGGTGAACTTTTATGGGAGCAAATCTGGAATTCGTCAACTTGCACAGCAAAGTACTGCACTTGAGCCCGATTTTATTATGCCAGAAGGCGTAATTTGCGTTGGCAAGCTTGATGCAGCAAAAATTGCAGCAAATAGATATATTAATGATAATGGAGTAGTAATAAAAACAAACAAAGGAAGTAGTGGAAACGGAGTGCTTATCTTTCGAAGCGGCGACCTCCCTAAAAACTATAAAGAATGTGAAAGGGCTATATATACAATTCTGAATAAAAATGATTATTGGGATCGTTATCCCATCATCATAGAAGATTTGATTAATGTGGATGTAAACAATGGAAGTAGTTTCCCCAATATCGAATTTCGTATCCACAAAAGTGGAAAGATCGAGATGTTGTATTATTGTCTCATGTCTGTGACAAAAGAAGGAGTGTTCTGTGGAATAGACATGCACGAAGATGTTTTGAGTGAACGGCTTGCGGCTCGCATCATTGATACTGGTTACTATATTGCAGAACGTTATGCCGCTGCGGGCTATCGAGGACATTTTGATATTGACATGATTACGACAAAATACAATCAGGTTTTTGTAAACGAATCAAATACCAGAAATACGGGAGGAACAGATGTGTTTAAAGTGGCACTTGAACTTATTGGAAAAGACTTTTTTTCGGACTCCTATGTGATTAGCCGAACTAAATACAAACTTACCAACATTTCTCGTCCCACTTTTTCTAAAATCGAAAAAATACTTGAGCCAGTACTTTTTAATCGAAAAACAAAAGAAGGAGTGATGATCACCTCCGAAAACATTATAAAACAAGGAGAGCTTATCTATAATATTTTTGGAAATACCAAAAAACGCGCGTATCAAATCGAGATTGAGATGAAGCGTATTCTTGAAAATGAATAAATTAAGAGCCACTTTCTCCGTATACATATTCAATGCCATAGAGGATGAGTGGGGGTTTATATCGTCATTCCCAGCGCGTACTCAAAAAAAACTCATTCACGAATCTAATCGATTTGCTGATTGTTATCTATTTGCAAATGCACATCTCCCCGCTTTCACCCTCATCGCCCCCCACCCAATCGACACTGTGTTTAAGACTTATTTTGAATCGCTCACTGGATCATCATCTTCTGTTGCGATACCTCAGGCGAAAACTCCTTTTTTATGCGATGCAATTATGCAAGATAAAAAGCTGTTCGCATCGCTTGTCCAAGTGGGCAAAACAGCAAAATCGCTCACGCTCTATGCATATAGCATCACCAGCGAGTTGTTTCGTTTAAAAAAAGCACTAGAAAAAGCCGGAGTACATGTTTTGCTTCCTGAGGCCCCACTTGAAAAAAATCTGAGAACAGTTTCTCAGTACGGGAGCAAAAGTGGTTTTCGAAATGCCTTTTCATCTCTCATGCCAAAAGGTAAGGTGTGCAAAACAATACACCAACTGCAAACTGTGTTCCCGTCTCTTTACGCAAACTCAAAAGCAGGGCTTGTCGTGAAAACAGATAAAGGGAATGCAGGTCAAGGAGTATTTATTTTTCGCAAATCAAAATACCCCACAGAACAACAAGCAAATAACGAGTTGCAGCGAATTATTACTAAAAACTCATATTTGCATCATCACCCGCTCGTTGTTGAGGAATTTATCGATACATCATTTGAGAAGCAGTGTCCTTTTCCGAGTGTCGAATGCTTTATTCATCAAAATGGCACAATTGAAATTCCCTATTATTGCAATATGATTGTGACTCCTGAGGGAGAGTTTTATGGAATGGAGATGCACGAGGGCGTACTCACTCCACCACTTAAAAAAAGAGTGCTTACTCTCTCCAGAAGAATCGCTCGCACGATGCGAAAGGCTGGGTACAAAGGACGATTTGATATTGATATGATTTATGATGGAAAAAAACTCTATGCAGATGAATCAAATACTCGAATTAATGGCGGAACGGACACATTTCTTATGGTGAAGAAGTTGGTGGGTCCTTCTGTTTTTTCAAAGCGCTATGTACTAACAGGATATAGAGAGGTGCCAAAACGCTATCCAACATTTACTTCTCTTTATGAAGCGCTTGGAAAGAATCGTTTTGATATAAAAACAAAGTTGGGTATTCTCATCAATTCATCATCTGTGATTCAAAATGGTGGGTTCTCGTATATCGTAGTGACGCGACTGCGAAAAGACGCTCTTCACTTATTTGAAACTATTAAAAAATTATGAAACAAAAAATAAAAGCTATCTACATCTCAAATATTTTGGAAGGATACTACACCAACTATAATGCGCTCAAGTCAAAGTCCGAGCGAGATTTTTGGACGATGTATGATGTGCTTGATAGCAATAGAGCACTCTTGTATGGAGGAGATAATAAGGTGGTGATCACCTCCTCCCCTATTCATCCTACTCATTTTAACGATATGAATACACTGATGGGTTGGGAACATACTTTTAATTTCTCTCCACAAAAATATACTCACTCGATTTCTGCAGACTGCATAAAAGACAAGGCTCTATTTGCTCGGATTGAGGAAATAATTGAAAACAACCCAGGGGTTGCGATTATCCCGTATCGACTTACCACACAATTTCAAAAACTGGTGCATTTTCTCAAATTAAAAAATCTGCAGTTTGAAACGCCGGAAACAATACCCGAGGAAAAACAGTTTATCCTCAACTACTTTAACACTAAGCGGGGGTTTCGACATCTCTGGCATGTTTCAGGAGCAAATAACCCACCTTATGTACAAATTCCGGAAGGATTTATCACACAAAATAAAAAAGAAGCACTTGATGCTGCTTGGTGGTTTAAACAGCGAAATGAGTCGTTTGTGATTAAATACAACTCAGGCGTTCAGGGAATAGGCGTGGAACTTATTGATCATACCACGCTCCCCCATGATAAAAAACGATTCTACCCCTATATGAAACATCTGCTCCGTGACAAAATGTGGAATGAACCGGTGATCGTTGTTGAGAAAGGAATTGCACCAAATGAGAAAGCAAAAAGTATCTCCCCGAGTTTAGAGATTTATATAAATCCAAAGGGGATTGTGTCAAGTTCCTATGCATGTGATCAAATATTAGCAAGTGATAAGTGTACTTTTCGAGGAATTTATATCTATCCGGATTTGATGAAAGATCCTAGTATTAAAAAGTCGTTTGCAGCGGGTATTGAATTTGGGAAAAAACTATCTAGCTATGGCTATAGAGGTGTATTTGATATCGACCTTATCCGTAGCAAGAACAATGAAATATTTGCTGTGGAGGCAAATTTGCGCCGAAACGGTGGCACACATTTGCACGAGCTATGCATGTCTCTTTTGGGAAAGGGATATGGTCGCAGTTATCATACGCTTATAGAAGATATTGTGCTGAAAAAAAATCATCAACTCAGCTATGAATCTATCCGTTCATTGTTTGGCACTCATCTGTATTCACCCAAAAAACGAGCGGGTATAATCTTTTCTAATCCTGATATGTTGAAGGTGAATATTCTTGTGATTGTGGTAATTGGAAAATCAGCTCAGGAAATAAAGAAACTTAGGTCGCTCGTTGATACGAAGCTGGGCTCCATAATAATAAACGGAAATCTTGCATCAAGAGACTGGTAAGGTCGTGGTTTATCTGATATAATTTGATTTGATTTTATCGATAGGGCCGCCAGGGCGCGTAGTTTAATGGTAAAACAGTTCTCTGATAAAGAACAGAGCGAAAGTTCGATTCTTTCCACGCCCACAACGTAAGAACGCTTGCCAACTAAGTGGCATTGCGTTCAACGTTGTTGGATCGTTTAAATCGAAGATTTATTACGTTCCACCCTTTAGCTATTGATTTTTAGTTTTTGCCACAAACTTACTAATTGCCAACAGCTAACGATAAATCTGGACGCTTAGCTCAGTTGGTAGAGCGTTGCGTTTACATCGCAAATGTCGGGGGTTCGAGCCCCTCAGCGTCCACCAAGTCAAACTTGGCTTCACTTTCGATTTCTCCTTGCTTCTTTCGAGCTTTTCTTTCATAATGAATGTTGGAAATATGCAAACAAAAAAAGACCTTAAACTCCAGGCAGAGCGCATTTTGAAAGACTATTTTGAAGCTATTTATACGCTTATCTTTTTTTTCCCCTATTTTTTCTCTCTAGTCCCACTCCTCAAGACACTATTCTTTCCGTGGAAACATATTGTTACAAAAAAAGAAATTCGAGGATTTTCATTTTCTGAATTTGTAAATCGGCTCATTCTCAATCTCATGTCCTCTCTTATTGGGGCAACCATGCGACTTTCGCTCATTACCTTTTGTATTCTTTTTGAACTCCTCTATATCTTATCTCTCCCGCTAATTACCCTCCTCTACTGTGTTTTTGTGCTCCCGATTCAACTCGCATTTCACATGATTGCTCCATCTGAAGAGGAAATAAAGACGCAAAAAAGAGATTTATTTCTTAAAACATATTGTCTTGATTCTGCAAATGTAATTGCTGTATCTCAATGGTTTGAAGAACGATGGATCAGTGAAAAGAGAGCTAAAAAATGGTGGGATAAAAAGACACTCTTTTCGTACCCTCCCCTCGCCCGCGACTGGGCAGTGGGATATACACCACTTCTTGATTCCTATGTTGAAGACCTCACAAGCGTCCTCTATCAATCGGAAACACGACACATTGTCGGTCGACACACTGAACTCAATGCAATACAAGATATTCTCAATAAGTCAGAGGAAGGCAATGTGATTCTCGTTGGAGAAGAAGGAGTGGGAAAACGCACTGTTGTTGACGCTTTAGCTCGATTAATTTACGAAGGGCAAACAGGAACGCGTTTAGCATACAAGAGAATTTTAAAGCTCAATATGGAAAAAATTCTCACAGTTTCAGTTGACCTTGTCCAGCGAGAACAATTTTTTGAAGGACTTCTCCAAGAGGCCGTTGAGGCTAAAGGTGTCATTATTCTTATTGAGCATTTTGACATATATACTTCAAGTGGAGAGGGGCGGCTTGACCTCTCAAATACTCTAGAAAAATATGCAAAACACGACTCTCTCCAGTTTATTGGCATCACCACTCCATTTTTTTATCAACGGTATCTTTTTCCAAACGAAAAAATTGGCAGACTTTTTGTGAAGGTGGATGTCAAGGAAATTTCAAAATCTGATGCATTGTCTGCTATTTTGAGCTGCATACCTGCCACAGAACAACGCTACTCACTATCCATCCCCTTTGAAACCGCAAAGGCTCTTATTGAGAAAAGTGAATATTACATCACCACAATTCCCTTTCCAGAAAAGGCCATAGAACTTCTTGATGAGGCCGCCGCACGATATTCTGACAAATCAACTTCGCTTCTTCCAGAACACATAGATACTGTTTTATCTGAAAAAACACATATTCCAACTACACTCACAGATGAAGTTCGGAAAAAACTTCTTTCCTTAGAGAGCCTTCTCAATCAACAAGTGTTGTTTCAGACAGGTGCTCTCAAACAACTTTCCGCAGCGCTTCGCCGTTCATTTATCCTTCTGGGGAAAAGAAAAAAACCTTTAGCTACTTTTCTTTTTCTTGGACCCACAGGCGTTGGAAAAACGCAAACAGCAAAAGCTCTTGCATCATTTTTTTTTAATGATAATACCAATGCTCTCATGCGATTTGATATGTCAGAGTACCAATCCAAATCTGATATCCGAATGCTCATCGGGTCTCTTGAAACGGGACTTCCAGGTCTGCTCACGCAAGCTATCCGCCAACAACCGTATGCTGTTTTGCTCTTGGATGAGTTGGAAAAAGCTCATCCGGATTTATTGAATATTTTCCTCACCATCATTGATGAAGGATTTTTTACCGATGGATTTGGAAAACGAATCGACTGCAAAAATCTCATTATTATCGCCACATCAAATGCCGGATCTGACTATATTTATAAGCATAGTATGGTATTAAATAAGCTCAATACTGCCATTTCACAAGATACCGATGCGGCACAACAATTGCCCGATTCAACAGCAGTTATAAACTATCTCGTTCAAAACAAACTTTTTTCTCCAGAATTCTTAAATCGTTTTGACGGCGTTGTTGTGTACTCTCCTATATCCGACAATGATCTTCTCACACTTGCAAAAAAAATGTCGTCCATCGTTCAATCTACCATTATGGAGTTGTATCATGTAAACCTCACAGTTGCAGATGCGACCTTACTAGATATTATTAAAAAACACTATAATCCTGCCTTTGGCGCACGCAATCTGGAACACGTGGTGACACAAGAAATAGAAGATAAACTCGCCACGCTTCTTTTAGAGAGAAAAATCGGCGAAGGACAGACTTTCACTATGTAAGAAGACTATAGATCGAAGAACTTTGAACGTGGAACGGGTGGTAGAAATGCTGACGATTTCGTATAATAATTGCTGTAAGATTGTTTCACGTTCCCCGTTATACGTTCAATTGTATTGAATAATGAAGATATATTTCACTGCCTCGACTTCTGGAAATGGGGACTTAGTACCACTCTATGCACACATTCTTCACCTTATCGGAGAGTATGATGTCACGCTCACATCTGGCCCTCAAATCGTGTCTCAACGGATGCTCGATGAAGATAAAAAGCTTTCCTCAAAAGAGATATATACTCGTCAACAAAAACGTATTGAAGAATCTGATTTGGTGATTGCCGAAACTTCAAAACCATCCCATGGTGTGGGAGGAGAAATAGTGTATGCACTCTCCCTTGCCAAGCCTGTTTTAGCTCTCGTGCATACCAAATTTGAAGACCACATCTCCCCTATGCTGGCAGGCAATCCTTCCGATAATCTCTACATGGAATATTATGACGAAGATAATGTGCAACATAAAATAAAGGATTTTATCAAACATATAGAAAAGACAAAAAAAAGAAAGGGGAAATTAATTGTTATTGATGGCGGGGACGGCTCGGGAAAAACCACACAAGCACATTTTTTGGTGGAGCATTTAAAGAAAAATAACATTCCCGTAAAATATGTTGACTTTCCTCAATACTACAAATCGTTTCATGGTAAAACAGTAGGTAAGTTTCTCAAAGGTGAGTTTGGAAAAATTGATGAAGTCTCGCCCTACCTGGCTTCACTTGCTTATGCACTTGATCGTGCATCAATAAAGCGTGAGATGGATGAGTTTTTAGGCAAGGGTGGTGTAATTGTTGCCAATCGCTATGCAACATCCAGTATGGCTCACCAAGCTGCCAAATGTAAGACTGATAAAGAACAAAATGATTTTTTAAGGTGGATCTATGAACTAGAATATAAAGTGCACAAAATTCCCAAAGAAAATCTAGTTATTTATCTTCATGTGCCATATCAATTTGCAGCCAATCTTGCAAAAGAAAGGGCTATAAAAAAAGGATATGAACAGGATATTGCAGAAAAAAATACTGAACACCAGCAGCGGAGTGAGGATATGTATTTACAACTTGCAAAAAAGCATCGCCATTGGAAAACCATTGAATGTGTAACAGGCAACACAATTCTTTCTAGAGAAGAAATATTTAAGAAAGTGCTGCAACTCGTTACCACAATTCTCTCATAAATACTGCAACTATAATTACCCTCTATACCTATTTATCTCATCTCTGAGTTTCCTCGCCTCTTCTCCTGCTTTTTGTGCAAAATCCTCGCCGTTTGATGCGAAAATAATCCCGCGTGAAGAATTAATCATCATTCCTCGCTTATTACTATCCATCCCAGCACACACCGTTTTTTCTACATCTCCCCCTTGCGCTCCTATCCCGGGAACGAGAAATGGCATGTCTCCTGTAACTGAACGAATTTTTCTCATCTGTTCTGGATAGGTCGCACCTACAACTAACATACAATTATTATTTTCATTCCACTTTTGAGATACTTGCTGCGCAACATATTCGTACATTTTCAATGAAGAATCGCTACCTGTGTCATCCCGGCGGAGGCCGGGATCCAGACTATTAATTTCAATATCTTGAAACTCACCGCTTCCAGGATTCGATGTTTTACACAAAATAATACACCCCTTGTCTTCTCTCTTCAGAAATGGCGCGAGTGCTTCTTTTCCTAGGTATGGATGAAGAGTTATTGCATCTGCATTGAGATAATCAAAAATATATTTCACATATCCCTCATTCGTGCTCCCAATATCCGCTCGTTTTGCATCCATTATTGAAACTATATCTGGATAGGTAGAGTGAATATAATCGAAGGTCATCTTAAGCTCTTTCATCCCCGCTTCCCCACGAGCCTCGTAAAAAGCGCTATTGGGCTTATATGCGCAAACGAATGGTGCAGTTGCATCAATTATCGCTTTATTAAATGTAAACTGAGGATATCTCTCTTGTTGCAAGTGTGAGGGAATTTTCTCAATCGCACTATCAAGACCTACGCAAACAAGTGAGTTTGATTTTTCAATTCGGGCATTGAGCTTTTCAATGATGTTCATATTTATTTTTTTAATCCTTCCATAAATTTTTTTCCATGACCAATTTTTACATTAATCGGTACTTTTTTTGCACAGAGAGGGCATTCATTTGCAGGATAAGCAACTGCAGGAAAAGTCCCTAAAGTGTAAAAAGGGGCTCCCATCATATGTTCATTCACTTCTTTAGGATTGCGATTAACCATAACGCAAACAGCAGCCACTTTTCCCCCCGCACTTTTCACCGCATCCACCGTTTTTTTTACTGAGATACCTGTATTTGTTAGGTCTTCAAGCACTAATACTTTTTTACCTTTTAAAAAGGTGTCATATCCTCTTTTGAATACAAGCTGACTCTCGATTGCAGATGCATTTGTTCCTTTATCCTTTTCAGCATAGACACTCAATATCTCTTTCTTTTTTAACTTGGAAAGAAAGTATGCAGTCCATGTACACAAAATCGTACCGCCCACTGCAGGCGCTGCGACAACATCAATATCTAAATTTTTCATCTTTTCAGCAAACATTTTTCCTACAAGTGAAGTTTCTTTTGTATGAGGATACAGAAAGTCTTTATTGATATATACCGATCCATGTTTCCCTGAAGTGTATACAAAATGATCGTCGGTTAAAATGGCATGAACTTTTTTTAATATTTTAATAATTTTTTCTTCTTTCATAGGAAAAATACTAATTAATAATATTTACTTAACATTCCCAAATATCAAACCATAAAACAAATCGGAATTTGATGCAACTTCATTTATATCCGGGGCACAATTTTCACAATGATAAACTGGTCCAAAAAAACCTTCAACTTCTCCTTTTGGTGATATAAAAAGAGTCTTATGAGTTGCAGCTTTTCCACATTTTCTACATTTATGATTATATCCTTCTTTAAGCACAAATCGCTGAACCGGATTACTTTCCCCACATTGTGCAATAAAAATTGCTTCACCTTGAAATTTTTCTCCTCTACTCATGTTTTTGTATTATGTGATTTAACTCCTCATTAGTTAATAACTTTTTTTCCAAAATTATTGATTTCATCGAATTGCCTGTTGCTATCGCTTCCTTTACTACTTTTGATACAACATCATATCCTAATCGGGGAGTAAGAAGGGTGGAATAGGCTGTTGAGATTTCTAAGTGCTCTAAACATCTCTCTTTATTTACAACAATATTCTTTATGCCTTTATCTGCGAATAGAATAAGCGCTGTATCTACCAGCTTCAATATCAAAAGGAGCGAATCTGCAATCACCGGGAGCATTACCCCAAGCTCCATATGTGCTGCCCCTGCAGCTTGATGAATACTCTGATTTTTCCCAGACACAATATAGTATGTTTGGTTCATCGTCTCGGCTATTACAGGATTTACCTTGCCCGGCATAATAGATGAGCCAGGTTGGAGTTCTTTAAAAGATATCTCTCCTATTCCCCCCCGAGGACCGCTGGCCATAAACCGTAAGTCGGTAGATATTTTTGAAATATCTAAACAAAGAATATTTACTGATGAACTCAAAAAACAAAAGTCAGCATCACTTGATGTTTGTGACATAAAATTATCTGCAGGAACAAGAGTTTCTATGCCCGTTATCTTTTGAAGTTGCTTATAAACCTCTACAATATACACTTCCGGTGCATTAAGCTTATTTCCAATCGCAGTACCTCCTGTGTTGAGCTCATACATATATTCCAATGCAGCTTCAATTCTCTTTTTACCTCGTTTAAGGATATCGCGATAAGATCCAAACTCTGCTCCAAGGGTTGTAGGGATAGCATCTTGCATATGTGTGCGCGCAAGCTTTCTCACACCGTGATACTCTTTTGCTTTTTCATCAAAAATAGATATTAAATAATCAAGACTCTTTAACAATTTCTGAGACAATTTTATTGCTGCAATTTTAAGAGCTGAAGGGTTTACGTCATTTGTACTTTGACTTGCATTCACATGATCATTTGGGTGGGAGCCTGATAAAGCCCCAATCACCTCATTCACATTCATGTTTACTGAAGTGCCTGCCCCCCCATGATGGGCGGATACCACAAACTGATCGTCATACTTCCCGTTCAAAATAGCATCACAAGCTATGCCTATTTTGAGCGCTCTATTTTTATTAAGTTTTCCTGCTTTTGCGTTAGCAGCCGCTGCTGCTTTTTTTATCATCACAATCGCATAGACGAATTCGAGTAGTGCTTTATGATAGTCAAAAGGAAAATTCTCGAGTGATGCTTTTGTTTGTGGACCGTACAAAAATTTTTTCATAACGATTTTTTTATTTCCTGAGCTAAATAAGGATTCCACATTGCTCCAGTTGCACTCATTACTGCATCTGCTCCATGATTAATATACTCTTTGAAATCAATAGTATTCATAACGCCGCCCACCCCCACTATCACATACTTTTGCCCAGTTCTATCTCGTAAACTGCTTAATCGTTTTACCATATCAAGGCCTGCCCATTTTATGGGTGAGCCACAAACTCCACTTCTTAAGCGTCCATTACCGGGCAATGCCTGCGTTCCATCTTTATTGATGATTGCCGCTGCAATTGTATTAATTACTGAAAAACCTTGGACAATTGGTGATAATTCTGACACAAACTTTTCCAAATAATCTTGCTTCATATAAGATCCTTTAATGAGAAGTGGAAGATTCCCAATTTCATTTTTTACTGCAGTTAAAACTTTTTTTGTTCGTTCTAAATCTAAACACAGAACATTCGCAGTTCCCTCATTTGGACAGCTTAAGTTAGCCTCCACCACCTTTACCCCTGTTTCTTTAAGGAGTCGTGCAGTGGCCACCCAATCTGCTATATATGCCTCCACTCCTCCCCCGCCAGTGCCCTGGAAGCTCCCAATAACAAGTTGGCCTTTTTTTGCATAATCTAATGCTTCTTTTAAATCATTCTGCCATATATCTGGGGTCATTGAGGGTACACCAAATGAATTAGTGATTCCAAGTGGAGTGGTATAGTGTCCGTCAGCAACAAGAGGAGCTCCCGCTGCCATTTCTGTTGTTAATTTGTCTTTTATATGCACCGCAAGCACATTAGGAAGCGGATGACATGGATAGGACCTACTCCGAACAGTTTTATAGACGGGCATATCAAAACCTTTATCGAGTGCTGCTTTTACAAAATGAGAATTAAGAAGTGGACCAGCTGGAATCCCAAATGGAAGATTAACTTTATTTCCTAGAAAAGTATATGATGGTTCATTTTTTTCTACAAATATTTTTCCATCGGTAAACCCACCAAATGGACCTTTTTTATAATTATCCTCATAAGAAATTATTGGATTATAGAATGGTATTTGCATTATCGCTGTGAATAACTTTTAATATTTTTCCTTTCACTTTTACTCCCTCAAATGGGGTCCACTTGCATTTTGTTTTTAATTCTGTCCCTTTTATTATATATTCTTCATCTACATCTACAACAACTCTCTCTCTGGATTCCTCAAGATTGAGTATTCTGCGGGGATTATCATAACAAAGTCTAATAATGTCTTCTAATTTAATTTTCTTTTTATTCATTGCATCCAGAAGAAGTGGAAGTGTTGTTTCAAGTCCAGGAACACCAAAGGGGGGCTTTTCGCTTTGTTTTTCAGAAAGAGTATGGGGTGCATGATCACTTTCAACTACATCAATTTGATGAATTTGCTCCCAGAAATATACACTATCTCTTACTGTTGAAAGTGGCGGTTTCATCATGCCAAATGCACCTAATTTATCTTCATCTTTTTTTGTTAAAAATAAATGGTGTGGTGTTATTCCGCAGGTAATGGGGAGGCCCTCCTTTTTTGCTGCGATAATTTCATCAAGAACAGTACGTGAATGAATATGACAAATATGTGTTTTTTTCTTTGTTGTTCTTACAATATTAATAAGTGTTTTTATATGTTCATCTTCACAATGAAGTAGAATTGGCTTATCGCTCTTCCATGCATCATAAACTGAGCGTAGTTTATGAGTATGAAGAATAAACCCTCCGGTTGTATTATCCAGATACAGCTTTAACCCAACAACATGCGGATATATTTTTTCAAATTCACCAAAATTATCTCCAAGCGTACCAAAGTAAAATAATATTTTGCATTGTGCAGTCTTTTTCGCCCGTTCAATTTTTTCCATTAATCGTTCATGTGTAAATATAGGTATTTTATTATTAGGCATATCACAGATTGTGGTAAACCCACCCGAAAGAGCTGCCTGAGAACCTGTGGAGAAATCTTCTTTTTCTGTTTGCCCAGGATCACGCAGATGTACATGTACATCTATCAATCCTGGTAGTGTTATTTTTCTCATATTATTTTTTGTATCGTCTGCCCCCTACGCCCTACAACCTACCCCCTAACATACTCTCCCCAACTTTTAATCTTTAAATCCTTAAATTCATATTTATTAATTGCATTGACGAAAAAGCGGGCGGCGTTGAGATCGGTGATGAGGGGAATATTGTTATCGATGGTTGCACGACGAATTAAGTACCCATCACTTTCCTGTTTAGTAAATAGCGTATCGTTATTATACCCATCACTCAAATTAATAACGAGAGATACAGTATGTTCCTTAATTAAATTTACTACATTCTTTTCTTTATTTTCGTACACCTTTGCCACCAGTTTAGATTTCACCCCTTTTGACTTTAAAAAGTGGTGAGTATTGTATGTTGCAAAAAGCTTGAATCCCAGATTTTGAAGTCGCCATACAGACTCTGCAAATTTTAATTTATTTTCATCCCCTCCAACTGTGATAAGTGCAGACTTTTCTCTTAACGAAAAACCTGTGGAAATAAGCGACTTGAGATATGCTTCCTCAGCGGTATCTCCAAAACATGCCACTTCTCCGGTGGATGACATCTCTACACGCAGCACAGGGTCTGCGCTCTCCATACGAGAAAAAGAAAATTGGGGCGCTTTTACTGCAACAAAGGGAAGATAGGAAATCTCATATGTTTTTGCCTTTCCAAAATAACTATCAACAAGGACTTCAGCAAAGCTTACCCCAGTAATTTTGGATACAAAGGGAAATGTGCGAGACGAGCGCAAATTCATTTCGATTACATACACCTGATTATCTTTCACCATAAATTGAATGTTGAAAGGACCGGTGATGCGAAGCGCAGCAGCTAATTTCGAGGCTATTTCAATCATCAGTGCCCCACTATGATAGCGGACACGCTCTGCGGGATATACGATTGTGGCGTCGCCCGAATGTACCCCAGCATGCTCGATATGGTTTGCAATTACATGTACTTTGAGCTCTCCATTTTGTGCTACCCCATCAAACTCTATTTCTCGTGCATTGGTGATGAACTTTGAAATGGTTACAGGATGATTTTTATTTATGTCTGCCGCTTTTTTAATAAAGTGTTTTAACTCCTGTGTGTTGTAGCACAAATTCATTGCAGCTCCTGATAAAACATAGGATGGGCGAATAAGCACAGGATATCCTACTTCCTTTGCAAAAGTAATTGCTACATCCATATCGGTGAAACTATTCCAGGCTGGCTGCTTGATATCTAAACTATCAAGAAGTTGAGAAAACTTTTTGCGGTCTTCTGCCTTATCAATATCTTCAGCCCGAGTTCCTAAAATAGGGATGTTGTATGCATGTACCTTTTGTGCAATGTTATTGGGCGTTTGTCCGCCAACTGCAAGAACTACTGCTTCACTTTGTTCAAATTCATATATATCTGCCACTCGTTCAAACGAAAGTTCTTCAAAATATAATCTATCCGACATATCATAGTCTGTGGATACTGTCTCTGGATTGCAATTGATGATTATAGATTTCTTACCATACTTGCGTAGGGCAAGTGAACTATTTACACAAGTCCAGTCAAACTCAACACTTGAACCAATTCTGTACGGTCCGCTTCCAAGCACCATAACTCCTTTTTTTCCCAGAGGAGATACATCATTATGATTTCCCCCATAGGTCATATATAAATAATTTGTTTTCGCGGGCACTTCACCGGCAAGTGTATCTATTTGAAAAATAGAAGGAGTAATCAAATATTTTTTTCTCAGCGCGCGCACTTCAAGCTCCTCTACTCCGAGTAGATAAGCAATATGTGCATCAGAAAATCCTAATTGCTTTAGTTTAAGAAGCGATTCTTTATTTTCATTTTTATTTTTTATGAATTCGTTTTCTGTTTCTACAATAATTTTAAGTCTTTCCAGAAACCACTCATCAATCCCGGATAGCTTGTACAGTTTGTCCACGGATATCCCTTGTTTGAGCGCTTTCACAATAAAGTAAATACGCTTTGAGTTTGGTTGTTTTATATTGCTTACTACATCTGTTTCCTCAGGTATACGGGTTAGGTCGGTGACGCCAGTTGCTCCCGTATCAAGCATACGAATACCTTTTTGAATTGCTTCTTCAAATGTTCTCCCAATTGCCATGATCTCCCCGACACTCTTCATTGCACTCCCAATTTTTTCTGTCGTTCCCTTAAATTTATCCATATCCCATCGAGGGATTTTAACCACGATATAGTCAAGAGCCGGCTCAAAATATGATTGAGTTGTTTTGGTAACCTGGTTTTGAATTTCGTTTAAAGCATAGCCAAGAATAAGCTTTGCTCCTACATATGCGAGTGGATATCCTGTGGCTTTTGATGCGAGGGCTGATGATCGAGACAATCGTGCATTCACCTCGATCACATAATATTCAATCTCCTTATTCACCGGATGTGGATTAAGGGCAAACTGTACATTACACTCCCCTACAATATTGAGACTCCTCACAATTTGGATAGAGAGGCGACGGAGTTCGTGATATTCGTAGTTTGAAAGAGTTTGACTTGGCGCAACCACAATGGATTCTCCCGTGTGAACGCCGAGCGGATCGAAGTTTTCCATATTACAAACAGTGACACAGTTATCATACTGATCCCGTACCACTTCATACTCAATTTCTTTATAGTGATGAAGATATTTTTCTACCAAAATCTGCGGTGAAAATGCCAGTGCTTCACTGGCGAGAGCTATAAATTCTTTCACAGTATGCACCACTCCAGACTTTTGCCCACCCAATGAAAATCCGGCTCGGATCATCACGGGATATCCAATTTCTATTGCTTTAATAAGACCTTCTTCAACAGATGTAACGGCAAAACTGGTGGGAGTTGAAACGCCAATTGAGTGGAGATGTTTTGCAAACTTTTCTCTGTCTTCTGTGAGAATAATCGATGCTACAGAAGTTCCAAGTACCTCTACTTTATACTTTTTTAATATTCCTGCCTTATGCAGCTCCATACCGCAGTTGAGCGCAGTTTGGCCTCCAAATGAAAGCACGAGACCATCTGGTTTTTCCTTTTTAATCACCTCTTCTACAAACTCAACAGTTACAGGGAGAAAATATACTTGATCTGCGAGTTCAGTGCTCGTTTGAATAGTGGCAATATTAGGGTTAATAAGCACTGTTTTGATTCCCTCTTCCTTAAATACTTTTATTGCTTGGCTTCCCGAGTAGTCAAACTCTCCTGCCTGTCCGATTTTCAACGCCCCGCTTCCTAAAATTAATATTTTTTTATAAGTTTTTTTCATAGTTTAGTTTTTAGAGTTTAGTGTTTAGGATTTTTATAAAGTTGTCGAAGAGCCATGTTGTATCCACAGGTCCTGGTGCTGCCTCTGGGTGAAATTGAACAGACATAAAGGGTAATTTTTTATGAATAATTCCTTCATTTGTTTTGTCATTTCCGTTAATAAACCATGGGAGAAATCCTTCTGGAATTTTGCCAATCGCAAATCCATGGTTTTGTGTAGTTATGTAGCATTTTTTACTCCCAACTAGTTCCACAGGCTGGTTTTGTCCGCGGTGTCCAAAGGGAAGCTTATACGTGTCCCCTCCTGCAGCGAGCGCTAATATTTGATTTCCTAAACAAATGCCAAACATTGGAATTTTTTTTGCCAACGCCTTTTTTACAATCTCAATTGTTTTATACGCCATCTTAGGGTCACCTGGACCGTTTGATACAAGCACGCCATCACATTGCACCCCTGCCTCAATAAAATCATAATCCCATGGAACCTGAATCACTTTTACATTTCGTTTTACTAATTCTCTGATGATATTTTCTTTTACTCCGCAATCGATCAACACTATGGTCTTTTTGCCTTTGCCTTGCCTGTTAACTGCGGCAGTTGACACGCTCGCCACTAAGTTTTCTTTGTTAGGGTCCACAAACTCAATCTTTTTTTCAAACTCAATTTTTACGAGTGCTGCCCCTTCATCGCGAATTTTTTTTACAATAAATCGTGTATCAGTAATTTCCAGTGCTGGAACTTTTTCTTCTATTAGCCAATCGCTTAGGCTTTTTTTACTTTGAAAATGTGAGGGTGTATTTATATATTGAGATACTATTAATCCGCTCACCTGAATTTTCCCCGATTCCCAATATTTTCGTTCTGGTATTCCATAACTTCCCACAATTGGATACGACAATGTGAGAATTTGGCCTTTGTATGAAGGGTCCGTCAAACTTTCTGGATACCCCATCATGCTGGTTGAAAATGCAATCTCACCTGCCGCAGACTCTTCATAACCAAAGCTTTCCCCCTCAATTCTTGTTCCATCAGAAAAAATAAGATGTCCCTTCATATAGTTATCCCAAAATCAAACTTAATAACGCCATTCTGATATAGAGCCCGTTTTTCACTTGCTCCGAAAGATAGACGGATCGTTTGTCGCTATCTACCCGCACACCGATATCCCCTACTCGAGGGAGAGGGTGCATTAGAATCATTTTATTGTTTCCTTTTACATCAAAAAGTTCTGGTGTGACAACAAACTTATTTTTTAATTGTTCATATTCTATCTTGTTGGAAAACCGTTCTTTTTGCACGCGAGTCCAATACCAAAAATCTGCAGTTATTGGAATCTCGCTTTGAGAAAATATTTCGATAAGTTTCACTCCTTTTTTTTCAATTTCCTCTTTAAATGTTTTTTCTATTTTGAGTTGTTTTGGAGAAAGCAAATATACTCTGTTGTTTTTGTAGAGTGAAAGAAGTTTGAGAAGTGAATGGACCGTTCGTCCATTCAGCAAATCGCCCACCATCACCCCACAAAGTCCTGAAAGGCTTCCCGAGTTTCGGTGAATAGTGTATGCATCAAGAAGCGCTTGTGTGGGATGTTCTCCAATGCCATCTCCTGCGTTTATTACTGGAATAGTAACTGCATCAGCTGCAAGCTTGAGAGTGCCCTTTTGGAAGTGACGCATAATCACGGCGTCGGAATAACTTTCAAACACGCGCATGGTGTCCTCCATAGTCTCACCCTTTGTTGCAGAAGATGTTTGAAGTGGATTTTGATACTCTATGGTCATTCCTCCCAGTTTTTTTACTGCAGCTGCAAATGAACTAAATGTGCGCGAAGATGGTTCAAAAAAGAGAAGTGTTACAAGCTTGCCTTTAAGAATTTTGCTGGTCTTATCAAAACTCATTTTTCGTAGTTTATCTGCTTGAGCAAACAAATCACTTATTATTTTTGGTGTAAGATTATCAACTGAAATATAGGATTTATTTGTAAGTGGATGCTTAATTTTGGTATTCATAGGCGAAAAAAAACCGCCCCCTCGGCGGCGTTGGTGACTTACAATTTTTTAATGGTATTGGTTGTCCTCATTAAAAGAATATTTAACCATAATACTCCACCAATGTCAAAACTATTTGTGTATCGAATGTGTAATAGCGCTTACAACCAAGTCTATTCCAATGGTGTTTTCTCCTCCGTGAGGCAGGATGATGTCTGCATATTTTTTTGTGGGCTCTCCAAACGCCAAATACATTGGTCGAGACATTGTCAGATACTGGTTGAGCGAAAACTCAAGAGTTCTCCCTCTCTCTTTTATATCTCGAGCTATTCGCCTCCCCAGGCGAATATCGGCATCTGTGTCGACAAATAGCTTGAAATCCATCATGTTTCTGAGAATTTCATTTTCATAGAGTAATATCCCCTCAACAATTATGATTTTTTTGGGGCTCACGAGCAGAGTTTCCTTTGCCCGTGTATGATGACTAAAATCGTAGGTGGGAATATGTATTTTTTTCCCTTGTTTAAGAAGGCGTAATTGGTTAATTAAGAGTTGAGTTTCAAGGGAGTCTGGATGATCATAATTTGTTCGCTCTCTCTCCTCCATTTTCATGTTCGACTGATCTCTATAGTAGCTATCGTGGGGGATAATAACGCAAGATGAACCAAAATAAGATGCAATTTTATGAGCCACAGTTGTTTTCCCGCTCCCCGTGCCTCCTGCAATCCCGACAAATAAAGATTTCATAAGTTGATGTGGCGCGGGAGGGAGTCGGACCCTCACGAGGTTGCCCTCATTAGTTTTTGAGACTAACTTGTCTGCCATTCCAACACCGCGCCAAACTGTAATCTATCATTAAGCTCTGTGTCTGCCCCCCTTCGGGGACTAACTCGCAGTATTTACTCGCTCTTGCTCGCAAACTGCGAGTTGAGCATTCCAACACCGCGCCTCATAATGTACTGGATTCACCTGATTGTAACTGATTTCCACCTAATTTCAACCGATCTCAGCTGATTTACCAGCTTCCCCCACCCCCCCCTCCACCGCCCCCGCCTGAAAATCCTCCCCCACTACTAAACCCCGATGAAAATCCAGAGCTACTTCGCGTTGGCGTTGCACTATAACTAAATGTCGAAACAGACGAATGGAGTCGTGACGAGAAGTACATCGCGTTAAATGTGGAATGGTTTTGACCCACATACCATTCTGGTTGAGTAAGTGCAAAATCTTTAAACCTATTTGCCCATATTTTCTCTACTCCAAATGCCACCGCATAGGGCAAGAGCTTTTCAAACATGACCTGCTTGTCTGCCTGAAATGCAAGCTGTCTCTCCTGGGAAGTGAGAAATGTTTTGAGCGACTTCCCAATACTTGCTTGCTGTGCACCCACCTCTGTTTTGGATGGCATAAATTTTGCAAAGATGAATGCAACGAGTGCAAGAAAAATGTTTCCGGTAAAAAGAGCGACTCCACCAAGTGCAAAATATTTATTTCTTGTTGCTTGTGGATCTGTCTTAAAAAATCCATCCGCCACCATTTGTTTATACAGACTTTCTGTGACAGTTTGCATCTCACTACTCACATCCTTACCCTTTATTCTGCACTCATCACTACTTTTAAAAAGGCCGTTCAGAAGCTCTTTCTCAAAATGCATGAGGGCTTTTTCTCCCTTCCACTCTTTCTTTTTTACAAAGGTAAACTCTCCCTTTTTATCCTCGACAATCTGGAAAAATCCCTTTTGAGCAAGTTGGATGAGTGTCCCAAAAATATCTTTCATATCTACAGTTTCATCAATAAGGGATCCTGTTTCGGCGGGAGTGAGGGGGCGATCTTTCGCTTTGGGTGCATCATACCACACGCGCACATCTTGCGAACGAGGGTCTCGCCCGCTTAACCACCATTTCACTGGAATATAAATGGGTAGTATGACATACCAACCAAGAGCAATGAGCGCAAGGAGCCCAAAGAGAATCCCCAAAATGAGCATTCCATACCAGGTGTTTTCAAACGCTGTATACAGCTTTGGTTCAAGAACTGCCACCAGCCCCTTGGGAAAGCTCACCACAATCGTAAGACCTCTCCCAGACTCAACTAGTGGCGCTGACACAGAGGTGCTACTCAGTTCGGATATTATTTTGCAGTTTTCTTCTGTACTGCCACTTGTCCCCACAAAACACCGTGTTTTCACCATACTCATTTCAATTCCTTCGGGAAGACGCACTGTCCCATTCACATTTTCCTGATTCACGAGCCAATCGGTTCCTGTGATATTCCAATACAGTTCATCATGATCTGAGTAGTATGAAAGTGCTCCACTCACCGTGTAATCGATGATATAAGTGTGCACTCCCGTAATTGTCCGCGCCTTATCCCCAATCTTTACATTTAATTTATTATTCACAACGCTTTGAGAATAGGAATAGGAGTTCCCTTCCTCATCGGTAATGCCGTTTAATACAATATTCAATTCAAATTCCTTTCCTGTATCATTTTTTTTCAACTGAGGAATATCGCGATATATTCCATGCTTATATAATACTCCAAAGTCGTAATTAATTTTTTCAACGACCCGAATTTTCCCATCTTTTTGAACAGTAATTTGAGCGTCGTAGCCTCGAATTACTTCAGCATTTACTGGGAAAGTAAGAAGTAAGAAGAAAGAAGAGAGAAGACAGAAGAGAAATATTTTTTTCATATAGATACTATTATACCTACAATATTTTGATACTATTACACCATGCATTTACTTATTAGTCTTCTCTTTGGCATTATATTATTTGTATTTATTATTAGTATTATTGTTATTTTTGCCTTTCCCCGCTTTTCCCCCATTCCCTACTTCCCAACAAATCATGCCGATATCCCCCTCATTCTTAAGACACTCAAACTTCGGAATAATCAAACAGTTATCGACTTGGGAGCTGGAGATGGAATTGTTATTTTTAAAGCAGCGGAAGAAACAGCAAAACAGAGGCTAAATACTCAGTTTATTGCGGTTGAAATAAACCCCATTCTTATCCTCGTCCTTTCCCTCCGCCGCCTGCTCCACCCTAACCGTAATAACATACGAATCGTAAAAAAAGATATGTTTACACTGAATTATTCTAAACTAATTTCAACTGATCTCAGCAGGTCTCAGCCGAACCTCACTGTGTATCTCTATGCCTCTCCCTGGCTTATCGAAAAAACAATACGTAATATTACAAAGCAAATAAAACTTTTTGATTTAGTATCGTATTTTTATCAAGTAAAGTGTCTACCGAAACATAAAGATGAAATGAAAGAGGGCGTTCATAAAATTTTTAGATATTCTGAAGCGGGGAATTCATCAAATTCTATATAAGAACTTATTATTTTGATTTTTTTAGGATTTGGAATTTGTTTAGATTTTAGGGTTTAGTGTTTAGAGTTTTTGCAGAAGCTCGACTATCTCTTGGGGCTTTGCAACTACCCATTGTGCCCCATGGCTCTGCAAGGCTCTAGATGTGTTTAGTCCCCAAGCCGCTGAAATACAATCTATTTTTATTTTTTTACATGCTTGCAAGTCACGCACTTCGTCTCCCACATAAATCGAGTCTTCGATTGCCATGTTGTGTTGTTTTAATAATGAGAGGAGCGCCTTATCTTTTCCAAAAATATTTAACTCACTATGAACAAAGTCAAAATAACTTTCCAAGCCATGCTTCACAATAAATTCTTGAATCGAGTCACGTCTATTTGATGATAAAACAGCAAGAACATATCCCTTTTTTTTAAGTGCTTGAAGCATCTCTAATATACCTTTGCAGGGAGGAATAGAAAACATTTGTTTATTGAGGAGATCTCTCCCCTTCATAAGCATGAAGGGCACCTTAATCCATGATATCCCAAACTTTCCTGGAATTTCTGCAAGTTCGTGGTCTCGTACCCAGTCTAAATCTTCTGCTGTAATTTTTTTATCATACCCAAACTCCCCCGCTAAGCTACTCACCATAGTGAGCATCACCGGCACCGTGTCAGCCAGTGTGCCATCAAAGTCGAAGATGATATTCTCTTTCATGTATTTAAAATCCCAAATTATAAACACTAAATCCTAATCAAATATATACAAAATTCTAAATTCTAAAAAACTCAGTATATTAATTTATTTAGGATTTGAAATTTATTTAGTGTTTAGGTTTTAGTGTTTAGGATTTTGCTTCCGCTTTGCAACATCCTCCTCCACAACACCCGCCCTCTTCCTCCTCTTTTATTTCACAACACTCCATTCGCTTTCCTTCAGTATCATATTCATACACTTCACCCTCTTTTTCATCGAGGGTCTTTTTATGTGATCCATCACAAAAAGGTTGGTTTTTGGAGAGTCCACACATACAAATATGAACTGGTTTGTCTGAGGGTTTGAGCTCAAAGTTGCCTTTTGCCGTTTTTAAAACAAGTCGTGCCATATCCCTCATTGTAGCAGAAAAACAGATTAAATCGAAATCGCACTCTTATCTATACTATAGAATTTTACGCGGTCGCCGCGGAACATCAAATCAATCTCCCCCGTGCTTCCATTACGGTGTTTCGCCATATAGAGTTTCACCATTCGTTTACTTGCATTAAGTAAATCCTCACTTTCATCCTCATAATAAATAAACATCACCACGTCTGCATCTTGCTCAATAGCGCCCGACTCACGTAGGTCTGCCAACTGTGGTTTTTTTGTTCCTCGCTGTTCCACTGCACGACTCAGCTGAGAAAGAGCGATTACCGGAACCTTAAGTTCTCGAGCTAAGTTTTTTAAGCCTTGCGACACAAATGATACTTCCTGTACGCGGCTTTCAAATCGTTTTCCGGCATCTGCCAGCTGTAAGTAATCAACAATAATCAAATCAATATCTTTTTCCGCTTTGAGCTTACGCGCCTTGGTGCGCATCTCAAGAATCGAAAGTCCTGGCGTATCATCAATATAAATCGGGGCTTCGGATAGCTCCCCCATTGCTTGGGTGAGGCGTTTATAATCGTCATCAGATAATTTTCCTGTTTTTAATCTCCATGCATCTATATCCGCTTGTCCCACAAGTAACCGATCTACCAGCTCTTCCTTACTCATTTCAAGTGAAAAGAATCCCACACCCTTTTTAGCCTTAAGAGCCACATTTGAAGCAATATTGAGGGCAAATGATGTTTTTCCGATTCCCGGTCGCGCTGCAAGAATGATAAGGTTTGAGGCTTGCATTCCCGCAAGTTTATTGTCTAAATCGATAAATCCAGTTGGAACACCCCGCATTCCTGATCCATTTTTCATAAAGTCTTCTAATCGCTCAAAGCTATTTGCCACGATTTCTTTGAGTTGGATAAAATCACGATGACTCTGAGACTGTGCAATTGCAAAAATATCACTTTCCACTTCATCCAACATCTGCTTAATGTCTCCCGTCTCATTAAATGCTGTTTCTGCGGTGCGAGAAGCAAGCTCAATAAGTCTACGCTTTGTACATTGATCCTTAACTATGTGTGCATAGTTTTCAATATTAGCAGAAGTGGGCACCGAGTTTATGAGATCAGATAGGTAGGGAGCCCCGCCAGCATCTTTTATGCTCCCATTTTTTTGAAGCTGATTTTTAAGTGTGATAACATCGATTGGTTGCTGTTGTTCAAATAATTCCAACATTGCTGAGTAGATAAGTTGATGTGCTCTCACATAGAAGTGGTTTACATGAAGAAATTCTGCGACCAAACTGATGGCATATGCATCAACCAAAACTGCACCCAATACCGACTTTTCGGCGTCTAAGTCTTGTGGAGGAACACGCAGAGCTAAAGAAGCGGAAGACTGCATAGACTGATATTTTTAACGTATAACGTATACCGTGTAACGTTTTGCGATACACGTTGCGCGAATTATTTTAACACCACAACTCGCATCGCTGTATCAACATCGAACTCCTCTTTTTTTACCACGAGTTTTTCGAGCGGCTCAACACCTGCGATTCCCATTTTTTTCAAAAATTCATCAAGTGGCGCCAATCCTTCGATGGTGCTTCCTGCTGTGGCATAGTGCATAGGGATTACAATAGATGGTTCGATTTTTTTTATCAGTGCAATTGCTTCGTCTGATGTAAGACTATACTTTCCTCCCACTGGAATCATGAGGACATGCACATCCCCCACTTCATCAAGCTGTGTATCGGTGAGTGATGTGGCTAGATCTCCACAATGGAGAATTGACACTCCTTCAGATTCACATTTATACAAAATGTTTTCTCCCCTTTCTTTTCCCTCTACTTTATCGTGGAATGAGGAAATCCCCCAAATTCGAACTCCTTTTTTCTCAAACTGACCCGGCCATGTAAGGATAAGTGGGGCTCCCTCAATAAGTTCTGTATGTGAATGGTCTTTGTGAGAATGAGAGATAGTCACAATGTCTGCCTCTTGTTTGGAAAATTTGAGTCCGACAAATTTGGGATCAAATGGATCCATGATGATTTTTGCATCTTTTGTCTTAATCAAAAACGATGAATGAGAAAGGTATTTTATTTCCATAGTGGTATAAAGATACCAAAAGGATGTGTTATTTGCAAATAGCTTTTTTGATGAGGTCTTGCTGGTCTGCGGGAAGTGTGTTGATGTTCTCAAGCAGCTTGCCGAGTGTATTATCAAGCACAAACTCCTTTGCTTGGTTTGCTGATTGAGAAGCAACATTTTGAACAGTCTTTTGCACAGCGACTTGAGCTAGTCCAAGTACAACACCAGCCTCTTTTTGAAGTGACTCAGCGAGTGGCTTTGCGGCCTCCCCTGCATACTGTATACCGGCGTTGAGTTGTTTTTTTATATCTTTTACTCCCAGAGTTGAACCAAGTAACTCTTTTTTTGGTTCAGGAGGTGGGGTAGGTTTTGAAATAAGGGGGACGGCAAAAAATCCTGCTAACAAGAGGAGAGAAAGCAGTGCGGGCTGCCAGATGGGCACTTGTTTGGTTGCTATGTCTTCAAATTGCTTTAGCTGCATACGCCTATCATACCGACTTAAGCAAACCGTTTCAAGGAGAGAGAATTAGGACAATTTCTGAATATTTGAAAAATCGAACGTGGGGTGACTGACGGGAGTTGAACCCGCAACATTCGCCTCCACAGGGCGACGCTC
>CAYWLV010000007.1:0-77312 GCA_964459595.1 uncultured Gammaproteobacteria bacterium | reverse complement strand
TGTGCTTTACTGATATAGCCAAGCTCATACATTTTTTTTAACACTTCATCTCTTCTATTTTTTGCAAGCATGGGGTTTGTATAGGGAGAATAGAGAGATGGAGCTTGTGGCATGCCCGCCAAAAACGCCGCTTCTGAAATAGAGAGTTCAGTTGCACTTTTTTTGAAGTATGTTTTTGATGCTTCTTCGATTCCATACGCTGAACCACCATAGGGTACTTGATTTAAGTACATTTCAAGAATTGCATCTTTCGTATAAAGCTTTTCTGTCCAAAGAGCTAACAGAATTTCTTTCAGTTTTCTTTCAACAGTTCGTTCTGGTGAAAGCAATGCACTTTTCACAAGTTGTTGGGTGATTGTTGATCCTCCCTGAAGCCCTCGCTTGAGAAGGGTATCTTTTGCCGCTCGCATAATCCCTCCAAAAAAAGATACGCCACTATGCGAATAAAAATCTTTGTCTTCTATCGCTATTGTGGCTTGATAGGTATATTTTGGGAGTTTTTTTAGTGAAACGCTTGTTCGATTTTCATCTTTGTATATTTCATAGAGCAGCTTTCCATTTCTATCATACATATGAGTAGAAAGTGGAAAATTCAGTTTTCCGATATCGGAAGGAGAAGGCAGCTGCACCACAAATCGATACGAAGTAAATAGAAAAAATCCAAAAAAACAAAGTGATACACCCAAAAGAAATGCTTTTAACTCTGGTGAAAAAAATGATGCAACAAATCGAAATGGGAGTAACACAACTGCATTAATAAAAAGCGCAAGTCGTCTGACAATAAATCGAAATGTTGTCCGCGTATTGGATGCAAGAGTGCTCCCAATAGACACAATAACAGTGTGCTTTTTCCATATTAAACGTATTGGAAAAGTAAAAATCCATTCCGTCATTTCACCAATCACGATAAAAAATGACACGATTTGATAGAGAGCAAAAAAGAGAGCTCTTGTGAGAGCTCGCCAAAATAAATACAATCGCAGTTTTGAGGCAGAAACCATGGGCGAAGTATAACAGATATTATAGGTTAATACAAGGCCAGCGTGAGCTTAGGGAAGTTTTATGAGTTTTGCTTTAATTACGAGCCGTTTCCAGAAAGTTCCTGGAGGTACACAGGTTACTAAGGTGAGATAAGAGGCATCGTACTGCTGGTCTAGTACGGATATTTTATCCGGACTAACCACAAACATATCATATACTTCATACTCATACTCCAGGTCTCCAACATTAACAATTATTTGATCGCCCTTTTGGAGCGAGGGAAGATAAGTGAAAATTGTTTTATAATCTTTCTCATCATATAACTGAGGAAGAGTAGAATGTCCAAAAATCGCTACATTTCCAAACTCACCCGGCATCGAACGCGGAACATAGTGAATGAGACTTTTAGTAAGATCTTCACCACCCACCACCACACGTGCCTTTGTGATATTAATCTTTGGAATGGTGAGCGAATATTCTGCGGCACCACTAACTAGCTTTTCTCCGGAATTTTTCTTACCTGGAAACCAAAGTTTAGCTTGAGTAAAATCCTTTAGATTGCTTGAAAACGCATCATTTGATCCAAGAACTGATGAGACAGTGTCTTTCACCGGCGACTCCATGCCATTTTTTAGAATGAAACGGGAGTAGAGTTCAAATGAAATCACAGGATAAAATGACCAAAAAAGAAGCAGAACCCCCATACTCAGAGTAATATACGAAGCAAAGTGAATTGCTTTTCGTTTTGTTGAAGTGTTTTCCTTTACATATACATGAAGCGGCATACTCTATTTCAAAACCTCAACTCGTATATGATTTTGCCAAAAAGGAAGTCTGTCTTGAATGATGGGGAATGCAGGACGTACCTCAATCGTAAACTTCTCAATTCCGAATTTTGATTTTATATCTTCTTTACTCACCGCTATTTCCTTTCCAACGAGCGCTTCTGTGATGGCACTCTCCTGTATGGCTTTATTAAACTGTATCTCACCACCAATGGTGAGCTGCATATCTCCCGTTTCAACTTTCTTCTGTTTCTTTACAGAAAACGATACAGTGCCAATTGCATACCCTTCTGGTTTCTTACTTTCTAATTTCTTTTCTACAAAGCTTTTTATTGCGCTCTTTGGAAGTCGAGAAATCACTACTTCCCCAGTTGTTGTGTACTTTAGTACATCTGCTTCTTCGCCAACCTCTCCAGAATAGGTTTCTTTCACTGCTTTTGCTGTTGCAAGATCTGGGAGGAGTACAAAATCAGAGTCCCCTTTTTGTTTTTTTAGCGCATCTTCCTTAGCCTTATCCATTACAAACGTCTTGATATTTTCTAAATCAAGTTTTGAAATTGTACGAACTGTTTTTTTTGTTCCGCCAGTTATGTTTGATTCGTTTATACCAAATACCGTATTAGATGATAAATCTGCAACAGAAAATCGTTTGTTTTTTTCTATATTGCTTTCAGTTCCAAGCGCACTTGCTCGCACCTTCACCTTCGCTTTCCCCGGATTTTTTGTGATTCCATCAGATGCAAACTGCGAAGAAGGAATTGTTACTGCATCATCTGTTTCATAGGAAATTGAATTCAGGGATATTTTAGTCCCCTTTGAGAGTGCTCTTTCTTTCTCTTCATAGCTGTACAGTGTCACTTCGCCCATAGCTCGTTCTCCGATATCTTTTTTTCCAGTGGTGTCTTTTTTTTCGCTTGCACTAAAGGACGCGGTGAATGTTTGAAGTTCAACCTGCTCAGGTTTTGTGGGTTTTTTGCTTGCAAGAATAACAATTTCTGCAGATTCTTTTTGCTGGGGGAGTGTTATATGAATTGTCGCTGAATGTATAAAGTAGAGAAAGGCTATGAGGAGTCCGAAGATAGAGAGGGGAATAAGGAGATAGGAAAGTTTAGGGAGTGAAATACGGGGGAGTGAAAGCTGAGGAAGGTTAAGTTTGAAAGGTGTCTGAGTGACCTCTTCTCTATACGCTTCATCCTCTACAACTTCTCTTCCAATGGTAAATCCCATAACTTCACTCTTTTGTGTTTCCACTTCCTTTGCTTCATGTGCTTGTGGTTTTTCACATAGTTGTTTTTCCAAAAGCTTAAGCAAAGCATTGCTTACTTTTGATGCAGGTATCACAGTGATTCTTGGCTGCTGAATAAAGAGATTCTTTTTCCATGAATAGAGGAGTAAATCTGATGACTCCTCAGCGAGGTCGGTTGAGTCATAGAGGTAAATATGATTGGGAAGGATATGACTTTGTGCGATTTTCTCAAGAGCAGATTGCATATCTTCAGTAAAATTATCAGTTCGTGTAGCTTTTTGCACCGCAATTTTATGACCACCTTTGAAGAGAAACACAGTCATCTGCGTATCATCAAGCTCAACCACAATACTTGAAAGCCGAGACTGCTTTTCATGTTCTATTTCTTCGTGGACTGCATCAATAACCTCCATATACCCTACAGGTTTTAGTTCGAGTAACTTGGAGATATCACGAAACTTAGTTATATATGCCTTTCCAATTTCATGTGTACTCTGATCAATAATATGTGCAAAAACAAAAAAGATACACTGAGTGATGCTCGTTTGCGTGCCAAGTTCCTGTTCTATGATTGAGAGAGCATCATCAATATCATCTACGATGTGTTCCCATCCGTTTGAGTATTGAAACTCTTTTTGTTTAAGGAGAGCCACTGATGACTCTTTTTTTTCGTATACATAACAAACACCCTGTCCTTCCTTCAAAAGCAACCCGCAGTATATTTCTCCGGATTGTTTCACACTTTGCAAAAACGGAAGTTTCATATGATCGTTATTTAATATTATATTGTATAAAAAGCTGGTCTATCCCCGCTTTAGCAGTCTTCATAGCTTCAGTATATGATACTCCCTGCGCGGAGCTATTAACAGCGTTTTCCAGATAGCGACTCACTCCATCATTTAACCCATCATCAAATGTATTTGAAGTGAGAGGAAGTGAGATGAGCTTATTTTCAACTGCCCCTTTTATTACAGGTCCTAAATATACATCCTGGATAAGAAGGTCTGCAAGATCCATTCGTGAATAAGGTGTACCAAACATCCGCAAATTGCTCTGGACTTCAAACATTTTTGTTTGCGACTCCTTCGTAGAAAGGTATTTAAGAAACTTCCATGCTTCCGTTTGGTGAATGCTTTTTTTGGATACACCCTCCACCCAGTAGCTCGCAAGCGAAAACTGTTTTCCCCCGGGTGGGTTGGGAATACTCGCTACAATCATTTTCAAATCAGGAGAAGTGTTTTTTATCGTGTGAATTTCCCAAGAAGGAGCAAAAATAATTGCAACTTTCCCTTCGGCAAAAGCTGTTATCGAGTTTGACATGAGATCGCTCCACACGTTGTTTGGTTCCTCAGCAAATCTCCGATACGCTTCCAGCGCTCCCGCCGCTTCAGGTTTTTCAAGCTGCGAAAGACTTCCCCCATTTAGCAGGAGCATCAAGCCAAAGATGTCAGAAAAATGCTCGACGTTTGAAGCAGTTCCCGCTGCAAATCCGGCGGTGATAAGCGTGTTGTCTTTTCCCTTTACGGCAACCTGAGTTGCCGTTTCCACCATTTCGTCCCAATTAGTGGGAATGGTAGATACCCCTGCCTTTTTGAGCAGATCTTCATTAATAAGCATCACTAAGCTGTCAACCATTAATGGTATACCGTATATATTTTTTCCAATCTTTAAATCCTTCACGTGTATAGGGAAAAACGTTTTTTCATAGTCGGCGGCAGTCATCACTGTTTCAGGAAGGGTTGCAAGAGCGAGTTCGGGTTGAGCTGTATCCGGAAGGATCATCTCAGGTAGCCACGTGTTATGAAAACGAAATAAATCTGGACCCTGACCATTTTTTATCCAGGTGAGTAGTTTTTTTCTGTAGTCTTTTTCTGATTTTTTTTCATACGTGATGGTTACTGTGGGATTTTTCTTCTGATATTCTTTTATAAAAGGCTCCATGACTTCTTTTTCTTCCCACAAGCCCCAGTAGACTAACGATACCTTCTCATTACTAGTTGCTGCTTTCTTTTTGCTCCCAGAACTCAACAGTGCAAATAAAACAATAAATACCACGACAAAAATACCCACACCCGCAAAAATGAAGGGAAGTTTACTTTGCTCAGTATGTTGTATTTCAGGCGTTTCTTGAAGGGTGGGAACTTCCGGCTCGAGTGCTTGGGTAAAATTAGTTTGGTCAACTGTTTTAATATTTGATGCTACCATCTCAGGTTGAGGAACATCCTCAGGTACCGTTTCAAAAATTGGCTGAGGAACCTCAGTTGGCTGTTGCAAACTGTCGTTATTTTTCTTATCATCCATATATCCATGATACCAAAAAAAACAATAAGACTTATACTTCAATTCTGTATACTGCTCTGCAGTATTGCTATGTTCTTTTTTTCATTTAATTTTTATGCAGACCAAACTCAAAATAGACTTGCACATCGACTATTCCCATCTGTGACGATTGGAGGAGTTGCTGTGGGTGAGAAGAATAAAACAGAGGTTGTTCTCGCTTTTTCAGACCTTGAAAAGAATATTCAAAAAACCACACTCTTTCTTTCTTTTGAGGGAGAGGATGTGGCGACTTTTTCTGCATCGATATTGAAACTCCACTTAGACATAAATAGTGTTTTTGATAAAGCATACGTGGTGGGAAGATCCTCTCATATCCCCTCGAGACTCTTCCAGACACTACTTAGCGTTACTGGAGTCAAACAATTTAGTTTCCCTCTTGAAGTGACGTATGACGCTTCTGCCATAAAAGAAACACTCTCTCACCTGTCAGATCTCCATGAAAAAGCTCCCCTAAATGCCAAATTTAGATTCGAAAATGGAAAAGCGGTAGAGTTTGCAAAAGAAGAAAATGGACTGCATATAGAAGATAAACAAGCCCTTAGCTCCATTGATAAACTTCTAAAAGAGAGTATTCGAAATCCTGCTCGGTCTCGTGTCGAAGTAAAGAAAACTGTGTTAAAACCTACTGTTACACTCGCCCAAACAAACACATATGGTATCGAGGAGCTGATTGGAGAGGGAACGTCTGATTACACTCATTCCATTCCACAACGCATCCACAATTTACTCCTGGGCACTTCACGTTTCAATGGTGTTCTCATTCCAAAAGGAGCCACCTTTTCATTTAATGAAACTGTAGGAGATATATCATCAACAACTGGATATCAGCCTGCATATATCATTATGGCGGGTAAGACAGTTTTGGGTGATGGAGGAGGAATATGCCAGGTTTCAACCACTCTTTTTCGGGCCGTTCTAAACGCAGGTCTTCCCATTGAAGAGTATCATGCGCACGCATACCGTGTCGGATATTATGAAAATGACGCGAAGCCCGGACTAGATGCAACTGTTTTTGGTCCAACGGTCGACTTTCGATTTATCAATGATACTCCCGCCAGTATTCTGATACAAACAACGGCAGATGAAGAAAATCACCTCCTATCTTTTAAATTTTATGGAAAAAAAGATAACCGAACAGTGGAACTTACTACTCCTCGAATATATGATGTTACTTCTCCTCCTGAAGCGCATTATCAGGACGATCCAACTCTTAAAAAAGGAGTGGTGAAGCAAATTGATTTTGCTGCTCCCGGAACACGTTCAAGCTATTCGTATAAAGTGACGAGAGGAAACGTAGTAACATTCCAAAAGGACTTTCTCAATTGGTATAAACCTTGGAGAGCAGTCTATCTTGTAGGTACTGCAGACTAGAAGATTATCGAAACCACGCTGCGCGTCCCAGTTTATATGCAAAATGTTGAAGAGGCCTATCTCCAATAGGTACTGCAGGTACTCCTCCCACAACTACTCCAGGTGCAACATCTTTCGTGACCACTGCACCTGCCCCTACAACTGCCCCTCGTCCAATATGAACGCCAGGCAAAATGATGGCACGTGGACCGATAAATACATAATCATCAATATGTACTACTTTGGTTACTGCAGCAAACTGTGGATCGCGAATATCGTGTTGTGAGTTATACACCATAACACCTGATGCAAATGCCACATGACTCCCAATTACTATTCTTCCACGCCCGTCCAATACTGCATCTTCACCAATTATAGTATCTTTACCAATTTCAATTCCTGAGGGGTTGTAGAGTTTCAAACCAGTATGAATGGAAGTGCCTTCACCTATATGCATCCCGGCAATTCGATAGCAAAATCGACGAAGATGATGAATGGGAATACATCCAACTCCATGGAGTAACATGACAATGAATTCTCTGGCGACTGTCGTTATTCTGCGAATGATTCGAGAGCCCATATATTTCATTCTACCACTCTTCATTTTCTTCCGCAATAAAGCGCGAAGGTGCGGATTCCATCCTTCGTCCAAATAAAAATCTTCTCCGCGCATGAGAAACAAAAAGTCTTTCTTTGGCGCGCGTCACCCCCACATACATGAGTCTTCGCTCTTCCTCAAGCTGAAACTGATCAAAGGTACTGCGAGAATGAGGGAGAATGCCCTCTTCAACTCCCACCATAAACACCACTGGAAATTCCAATCCCTTTGCCTGATGGAGCGTCATAAGTCGAATTCCCTCCTCACCTTTTCGCTTTTTCTCTCCTTCTGAATACTCACTTTCAACAAGAGCAATTTGTTCTAAAAAATCATTTAAGTTGGGAAATGAGTTAGCTACACTTTTGAGCTCTTTAATATTTTCAAGTCGAGAGTACTCATCCGGATCTTTTTCATTGTAGAGTGCAAGATAGTTTGTGGCGGAAAAAATCTCCTCCATCACTTCTTCAGAATCCTTCGTTTCAACGCCTTCTCGTATCCGTTCTGCTGCCAAAACGAACTCTGTCCATTTTCGTTTCCCCAATTTCATAATCCGCTCCATCGCCACCTCATTCTCTGGATTAATAATAAGTCGCATATATGAAAGGATGTCTTTGATTTCTTTTCGCTCATAAAATCGAATTCCCCCAATAAGCATATAAGGAAGGCCATATTGGAGAAGTGCTTCTTCTAGCGCTCTCGATTGTGCATTTATCCGATATAACACCGCAAAATCTTTATACTCATATTTACTCCGTAATCGTTCAATCTCAGTCACAACAAAGAGAGCTTCCTCTTCCTCATTTTGAACCTGCTTGATTGTAATTTCTTCTCCCCCATTTCGATCGGTGAACAGCTTAAGTATAGGGTGACCATTATTTTTCGAAATTACAGTATATGCAAACTCTAAAATGGGCGGAGTAGAGCGATAGTTTTGTTCAAGTTCAAATACCTTTGCATCGCTAAAATCATCTTGAAACTTTTCCAAATTTCGGATATCAGCTCCGCGCCACGAATAAATGCTTTGCGAAAAATCCCCAACCACTGTTATATCCATACTTTCCTCAGACAATAATCGAGCAAGAGAGTATTGAGCATAGTTGGTATCCTGAAACTCATCTATTAAAATTTGGGTGTATTGACTATGAATCCGAGTCCGTATACCTTCATCTTTTCGAATTAGCTCCACCACCTTCATTATAAGATCATCAAAATCAAAGGCATTATTTTTCTTTAATCTTGCTTGATATGTTGAATATATTTTTGCCACTTCTGTTGATCGTTCTGCAGGAAAATAGGTGGTAAATTTATCTGGAGGAATGAGTTGATTTTTTGCCGCCGAAATCAGGTGAGAGAGATAGGAGGTTGTGAGTCGTTCAATGTCCTGTTCTTTGATTATTTGCTTCATGAGCGCTTCTTGATCGTTGTCATCAAAAATAACAAAGTCGGGACCATATCCAAGTCTCCCAGCGTATTTTCTTAAGAGTCCTGCACAAAATGAGTGAAATGTCCCCACAAATCCCAGCTTACCATAGCCTGCCTTTTCAATTCGCTTTTTCATCTCGGCTGCAGCTTTGTTCGTAAAGGTGATCATCACTATTTCGCCAGGCAAAATCTTTTTTTGTGTAATGAGATACAAAACCTTAGAAACAAGTACACGTGTTTTCCCTGATCCAGCACCTGCAAGTACCACAGAAGGGCCATCGCAGTATGAAACTGCTGCTCGTTGTGCGGGGTTTAATGAGTTGAACTCAAGTTTCTGCATACGTTATACTATACCCTATGAAATACCTATTAGGAAACTGGAAAGCAAACAAAAACTTTACTGAGATGAAACAGTGGATTTATACATTCCTGAGAGAGTATAAACCAAATACACAGGTGAGTATTGGTGTATTTCCTCCACTTCCCTTTGTTTCCTATGTACAGGGAAAGCTAAAGGATTGTCATACTGTGTTTGTTGGTGCACAAACTATTTCCTCTTTTGAAAAAGGAAGTTATACAGGTGAAACGACAGCAACCACGCTTGAAGGGGTTGTATCCTTCTCAATTATCGGGCATAGTGAAAGAAGAAAAATAATGGGCGAAACAGATGAGCAGCTTGCGGAGAAAGTAAAGCAAGCACTCGCGCATAAAATCACTCCTATCTACTGTGTTCGCGATGAAAATGATCCCATTCCAGAAGGTGTTCAGTTTGTTGCATATGAACCTGTTGCAGCGATTGGCACCGGGCAAGCAGAACCACCCGAACAAACAGTTGAGATGAAAAAGAAAATGAAACTGCCAAAAAATTGTATTTTTATTTATGGAGGTTCGGTAACTGAGAAAAATGCAGCAGACTATTTTGCAACTGGGGAGATTGATGGGTTTTTAGTTGGGAAAGCCTGCCTTGACCCAATTCAGTTTCTTGCTATTGTGAAGAGTTAGTTCTGCCACTAACCATAACAATAATCCATGAAAGGAAAAGTGAACCTGTTAAAAGAATTGCACTATATATAAATAGCCCACTAACCCCTACCTCATTTGGATTTAAAAAACCGTAAGGATACCATGAGGTAATGGATCCGCGAACAAGTGAGTAGACTAAATATAGTAAGGGTACTAAAAGCCAAATAAGCGATTTTTTGAAAGATAATTTTGTAGTTGGAATTATTATCCAATCAAAAAATATAATGATTGGAGAAATATAGTGAACGACTGCGTTTACCCACTCAAAAAATTCATCATTCTTCCCTCCCAGGAGGAGGATAAATCCCAATGACGTTATTAATAGGTATAAAGTAATCGCTCCTCGTATCATACTATCTTGTCTCCGTTCTATTTTTTTGAAACTTGAAAAAATAAAGAAAAAGGCCATAAAAAGATTGCTCAATATTGTGAAATAACTAAAAAAGTTACCTGGGGTTTGTCTGAAAGTAAGAAATTGTGTTAAGATGGCGACAGCAATAAGCGACCCAATAGATAATCGATATATATTTATAGCAATTTTATACATTATCAGTCAATTTTATACTATAATCCAAAAAAATCCATCAGCCCACTTGTTTAATTCAGGGAATCACCGACTCAATCCAAATACTTCTCTATATTCTCCAGATGGCCTTTGTAGGTTTTTGCACAGTGAATACTGTGATTTTTGTCATGTAAGTAAAAAAGGCAGTCAGTTTCTGCAGGATGTAAAGCTGCTTCAATATAATCGATGTTTGGACTGCATATGGGGGTGGGTGGCAAACCCTTATACAGATAGGAGTTGTAAGGTGAGTCATTTTGTTTTTCATCGATATCAATATTTCCCCACCACTTCCCCTCACTGTTTTTGCCCTTCGTATACTGCATAGTCGCATCAATTTGCAGAGGCATGCCTATGTTGAGCCTATTCCAAATGATCCCGGATATGAGGTGCATATCTTGCTTACCCGCTGCTTCTCGGGCGATAAGCGAGGCAATTTTGATACCGGTAACCCAGCGTATATTTGCTGAAACATATGCATCTGCATATGGAGCAAATTGTTCGTTAAATCTGCTCATTAGCCGAGCGGCAACTTTATCTCCAGATTCATTGCGTGGAATAAGATAGGTGTCTGGATAATAGACGCCTTCAACATATTCAGGTGTTTTATTAGTATATTCAGTATTCCATTTGATTAACTCATCATCTGTCCAGTCGAGTGCGCTGCTCAGAATTTCACCAACTTGCTCTTTACGTAAACAAGAACTCCAACTCACCCACACCAAATCTGGTTCGCCATTTAGGTGCGTCAACACTTCCCATGCGCTCATTCTGCCATTTAATTGATATCCTCCCGGCTTAACTGAAATATGGAGAAGAAAAGTGTTCTTAAATACGGTAAACAACGCCTTACTTTTAATATAGTTTCCCTCTGATAATCGATCAACAATATCAATTGATTCTCCTGATTTTGGGACTATGAAAAGTTTCTCTCCCTTCCCTCCAACTGGACCGCAAACAGACCAATACAAGAATAGCGCGATTGCTGAGATAAAAAAATAGAATATTAATTTAGTTTTCAAAACAGGAGAGAGAAAAGAATTGTTGATGAGGCCACAATAAACAAAATTGTAGATGTCTGAATCCATCCGGTTTGAGGAAGTTCTTGCGCGCCAGTTGGGACGCTTTTTTTTGTAGGTGAAGGAGCTTTTGTGGGGTCGGTCATCCCCCCTGTTTCTTTTAAGGGAATAAGCGTAGGAGTAACACCACCGGTGCTTTTATACGCTAACAGTGGAGAAAGAGTGGGTGTTGCAGGTATAGATGTTGGAATAAGTGTAGGCGCAACTGTAGGAATCATTGTTGGCGCTAAACTTGGCACGATAGAGGGGAGAATGGTTGGAATAGATGTTGGCTGTTGTGAGATGAGTTTTTCCGGTTCGGTGGGGACTGGTGTCTCTGTGCCAAACGGTGCTAAATCGACAGTGCGTTTGTAGGTAACAGCAGAAGCCTTAGTTTTTTGGATTTTAGTCGGAGAAGATGATGACGAAAGTAGTGAGCTTATATAAAAAATGGAGCCCAATAGGACAACGGAAATCCCAATGAGAAAAATAGTAAGTGTTGTTCTCTTGTTTTTCATAGTGCTAATCCCCCATCCATCCATCACTTGCTGAATGAAGTTGAGCTTCAATTTTTAACTGACCGGTGCCGGTTGCCACTACATACTCTCTATAATACACTTTCAATTGAGGATTGAACAGAGTGGTTATATCTGCAATTTGCCAGTCCTTCGCATTAATCTTTATTCGTGCTCTATCTATGTCCACCTCATCAATCGTTTTTATACCTACATATAGTTTTTCCCCTGGCGCTGCCTGATCACTCCCTTCCCCCTTTACTTCTTTCCATTTCCCATTATAAATCTTCAGTCCTGCCGATTGTATTTCACGTACAATAGGAATTGGCGTTGAGGCGATTTTCTTCTTTTTTTGATTTATAGAATAAGAAATACCCGTGAGAATTAATATAATTAAAAGTGAAATCGATCCAATCATAATGAGAAAAATGGGGGTTTTCTCACTTTTTTTATAATTGATGATGAGGGGTGGAGGCAAGGGCGTACTGTTTGCTACAGGTGAGCTCTGGATAGTAATATCACCAATAAATTGTGGCACTACCGGTTTTTCTTTTTTTTTCTTCTCTTCCGCCATTTTCTTTATTTCAAAAATGAGAAAGGCAAGGACAGTAAAAAATGCAATAAGTGCAATCTTATTTATCGACACAACAAAGTCTATTATTCCAATCATAATTTCATTGTAGCAGGAAGTTGATTTAAAACGCAAGAACCAATCCTGCACCCACAACAATACAAACAAGAGCGCCAAAGAGATACACAGACATTCCGCCACCGGTGACGGGCGGAGTTGCAGTGGGTACAAATCGTGTTGGAATTATTTCTGTTGGAACAGTGCTTGCATAGGTTGGGAGCGGAGTGATTGTGGGGGCTATTGGTGGGGCTTGAGGGGAGGTGGGCGCAAGTGTTGGGGATCCGGTTGCTTCTCCGAGTACCTGTTCTCCACTTTTTATGATAGTGAATGAGCGTTTCACAATTGTTGTTGCCCCTACTCCGGATTGGATTGTCACAGTAATGGTATATGTACCAAAATCCATGGAGATGGGCGACTGCACAAGCCAATCCCCCCTTTCATCTGCTTGCGTTCGATAACTAAATTGCTTTTTCCCACCTTGAATTAATACGGTAATATTTTTCCCCGCTGGAGCTGTACCCCGAATGAGTGGGGATTTTCCTGGAATGAGGGCGCCTTCTTTTGGATAGATGATTCTCGTTGAAGTTATGGGAGAACTATCTGATACTCCCAACACAGATTCATCTTTTTTCACCAAAGACTGTGCAAGACGAACTTGTTTTCCAGCAACAATTGTCTGCTTAAGAGGTTTTGTACTCCCCATTGTTGTGGTGATTGCTCCATTTGGATAAGAAAGCAGTCGAATTGATACTTTTGTAGAATCACTTGCTGAATGAATAGAGTTTGATTTCTTGTCAATTAGCCCACTGAGAGGTAGGAGCCATTCACCTGTTTGTTTGGTGAGGGTAGCAAGAGGATAATAACCATCTATTTCATAGATAATCCATTCATTTGCATATGCTTTCAAAGATGGCAAAACGACTTTTCCATACGCAGGAGAAACTGGTTTTTCTTTGCTTAAATGAGGCAGTTTCACTTGTTCTGAAATAAGGATCGGTAGGTTGTATGTGCTTGCACCAGATCGTATTCGAAAAAAATAATTACTCCCTGGCTTGAGACCTGTAATAGACGACACATATGCTCCCCCTGTCTGCTCCGCCTTGCTTTGTATCGGATATGATCCCTTTGATTCCCCCACCTCTACCCATTGCTTTTCAACAGGAGTGGTTGTTGTTGACCAGAGTACGTCAAATCCGGTTGAACTTCGATTCACTACATACACATGCTCCAATCCCTCAATATGCTTCCATCCGGTTTTCTTCCCTAACTCACTCACGAAAACACTTAAACCTAGAATGAACGAAACAAGAGACAATACCCCCAAAGTTTGGAGTAATCGCTGACCTTTTTTTAAATAGAAATTACTATAACTCATAGAAATACTATTCTTTCTTTTGTTTTAATACATCAATAATAGTTTTGTCCATAATGTAGTTTGGTACTTGAGCTGGTTTTATTTTAATCTGTTCATTTATTTTTGTTTGGATATGATAGATATCCAAAATCATCCATGCAATAATGGTCAAGAATACTCCCAGTGATAACACAAATAATTCTTTTCCTTTCACAGATAATATCCCTCAACTTCTAATAAAAGCTTTAGGCTTCCGCTTGCTGAGCCGTTTTTTTCATCTTGGTCAAAGGTAATTTGTCGAATCATTTTGAGTCTGCGATCATTCATTACTTGGGTGATAAAATCTTTTGACTGCAAAAAACTTGCCATACCCTCCACAGTAATGCTTATTTTTTTCCTCGCTGTTTTTTTTGCAGTATCTCTTAAGTCTACCTTATTTATAGACATTGTAGATAGATTCATCCCCGAACTTGAAGCTGAATATTGAGAATCAACAACTAACTTGTTTATTTGAGGAAGTGTGGGGAGAGCTTCGTCCAACAGATACAGATCCTGACCATTTTCTTGGAGAAATGTCTGAATATCTACAATTTTATTTATGACATTTTCATAGCCGGTATCGAGAATATGCAGTTTCCCTGCTTCTTCCTGAAGTGAGAGGATAGTCAAGATATTGGGACGTATCACAAAAAAGGTAAAGAAAGCAAACGACAAGAAGAAGAGGATTGTATAGCTATAATCCGTTGCTTTTCTGACTAATAATTTTCGTTTTATGACAGATTTATTCATTATTTTCCTTTATTCAACTGGAAATCAGCAAGGGTAAAGGGTACTAAAAAATCGACCCCATCTCTTTTTATACTCCCTATGAGAACATTTTTAAACTTCCGTTCCTGTTTGAGTCGAGCCAGATAAGACCTGATAATTTCTGGATTAGTGGTGATTGCATCGAATTTGTATATATTTCCTTTTATCTCCAGGCGTTTTATGGTGAGTTGAAGTGGAAATGTGTCAAGAAAGTAGACAAACGATTCTGAAAAAATTGCCTGGTCCACCAATACCTCCCGTATCTGTTTCGTTTTCAAATCGACTATCTCTGCCTGTTTCAACAACGGTTCAGAAACTGCCACAATCTCCTGTTTCTGAGTAAGCTCATCCTTCAAGTCAATAATTTCCTGGTCTATTTTAAACCGGTAGAAAAAGACAGAGATAACGACTATTTGAGTTATTACAAGTACATACCGCAAATAATGCAGTACGAAATAGATACTCTTATCTAAAAAATCTCGTTCTTTTTCAGGAAGAAGATTGATTTTATATTTCATTTCTTCTTTGATCCCAATTTAGTAATGCGAGATTTTAGACGAGACGCTTTGTTTTTGTGAAACACTTTTCGTTTTGCAGCTTTATCGATAAGTGACACAGTCTTTCGAACCTTATCATCGTCTTTTACTCCTTTAAGTTTGAAAAGCCCTTTGATAGCATTTTCAATCGCGCGTAAATAGCGAGTGTTACTCTTTGTTCTAGTCACGTCTTTGCGCATTTTCTTCTTTGCAGATTGTATATTTGGCATAATAAAATCACCCCCTTTTCATGTATATCATTAATAACAGTATATCCTAAAACCAACACCCTGCACAAGACGTATATTAACCAGTGTCATAGGGTAAATTCTTTAGAGAGGACTTTTTCTCCATATTCTCCCGTAAACTTCAATGTTACCTGAATCGCACCAATAACTTCATGATACACACAACGACCAGAAGAACACGTTCCCAGTGTCATTTGCTTTTCAATTGCATTTCCCTCAATGGTGGTGATTGTTCCAATTACTCCCTGTTTTCCTTGACCTTTTGTATCATAGGAAAGCTCATAGTCAACCGAGGTTGTCCCAGAGGGAACTCCACTACTCGTTAACACTATTTCCTTGTTCCCTTGTTTAGGAGTGAGGGTGACAATCACAGATGCATCAACCGTTGGAATCGCACCCACATCCTCAGTTTTTTCCGTTTTTTGTACAACTGGAGCTTTTTTTTGCGCAAAAAACACACCAGCACTCACCCCTACCACAATCAATACTCCGATAAAGCCCACTATCATATTTTTTTTCATAGATAATAATTATGAATTTATAATTCGTTTTTCCAAAATTTCCTTCGCTTTATCAAGTGCTACTCGTTCCTGCTTCATTGAATCTCTCTCCCGTATAGTAACAGTGTTATCCTCAGTGGTTTGGTAGTCAACTGTGATGCAGTAAGGTGTCCCTATTTCATCTTGTCTTCGATACATCTTACCAATGTTTCCTGCATCATCAAACTCTGTAACTAATGACTTACTTACATCTCTATACAATCTCTCTGCTATATTTTGTAATTTTTCATCTTTCTGTAAAGGAAAAATGGCAACTTTTACCGGAGCAAGAGTTGGCTTGATTTGAAGCACCGTTCTGGTTTTTCCATTGGTTAGTGTTTCTGTTTTCAGTGCATTATCGAGAACGAGAAGTACTAGACGATTTAATCCAACAGAAGTCTCCATAATATGTGGGATGAATCGACTATTACGCACTTGATCGAAATATTCTAAATTCACACCTGAAAATTCTGAGTGCCTCGAAAGATCCCAGTTACCTCGCTGATGAATTCCTTCAACCTCAGCAAACTTTCCAAGTGTGGCGTAGTTATATTCAATATCATAAGCAGCTTTTGCATAGTGAACTAGTTTTTCGTGTTTCTTAAATCGTAGTTTGTCGGCTGGAATACCAAGAACTGTAAGATACCAATCCATTCGTTCCTTTTTCCAGTACTCAAATTTTTGTTCCATATCATCAGGATGAAGAAAATATTGCATCTCCATCTGTTCAAACTCTCGTGTTCGAAAAATATACTGCTTTGCAACGATTTCATTTCGAAATGCCTTTCCTACTTGAGCAATTCCAAAGGGTAACTTCACCCGCATGGTATCTACGATATTTTTGTACTGGAGATAAATTCCTTGGCATGTTTCACCACGAGGATATACCACTTCATCATCGGTGAGATCTTTGAGCTGACCTACTGGTGAACCAAAATTTGTTTTTACTAAAAGATTGAAGTCTCGAGCATTTGTGAGATTTTTACGTCCACAATGTTCACATACAAGTTTACCAGTAGATTGAACCGTGGCAAGAATTTCATTTATTTTCTCCAGCGACCATCTGTCTACATCGTATCCATATTTCTCAAGCAGGTGGTCGGCTCGCATGCGATAGTTGCAGTCTTTGCAGTCTACCAGTGGATCACTAAAACTGTCGACATGTCCACTCGCTTTCCATGTGGTTGGATGCATAAATATTGCAGAGTCCAGCCCCACAACATCACGTCGCGTGAGAACCATATTTTTCCACCATGCCTCCTGAATATTGTTCTTTAAAAGAATGCCATAATGTCCATAATCATAGACAGCGGCTAGACCACCATAAATTTCGGATGAAGGATAAATAAATCCCCTTCGTTTTGCCAGAGCGACAAGTTCTTCCATACCTCAAATTATATAATACCAACTGGCATTTTTTTGCCCATTATATCTTCGGCGAGCGCAGTGCATTCTTCAAATGAACTACAGGTGCCGTATCCCATATGGGAAAGTATGGCGCTCATGGCATCGGTGAGAGAAAATGCATTAGATGTATCATTGGCGAGTGCAATACTTTGTTTTTTACATAGGTCATAAATGAGTGTATCTATCTGACCTTCAGGAATCAGTCGTTCATACAAAAAAAGCAGGCTGTAAAGGGTATGCATTTTCTTTAAATCCTTCTTGATAGCAGATAGATGTGAAATAAGTTCAACTCTTGAAAGAAATCGAAACTCATTATTTTTCTGAGAAAAACTTACTCTCACAATATTCCCCGTCTGCAGTGCAGCAATTCGCTTACTTGTTATCGTTTGAGCTCCCTTTCCGAGAAGTGCGATTTTCCCAAACTGTCGTGTCAACACCACAATCACCACATCACTGTGAAGAATTGCTCGCTTCAGAAGAATTATCCCTTCATCAGTCTCCTTATGGGTACGATACGGCATGCCTTTACTTGAACTCTGTATCCTTATTCATTACTCCCTTAAATACTGTACTGCCGTTTAGCGAAACATCGTATTTCTGACCCTGTACTCCTGATTGTTTTTGAATAAGGAGAGTGGATCCATCGGTACCTTCAGGGAGTGTGTAGTTCACCTGAATCTTAGCCAAACCCATTGGATTTACCACAAGGAATCCCTCAAATACAGTTTTCCCTAAGTCTTCATATGTCTGCACCTTCATTGAGGAGCCTTCAAATGAGATGAGCTTTGAACCTTTTGGAACATATAATCGTACCCAGTTGCGCAATGGGGCATTCAAACAAAGGATTCTCTCTTGTTGAAGATTACAGTTTGAAGCTGGATATGGGTTTCTATACTCCACAGTCACTTCTCGCTTTGTTGATCCGCTCTCTTTTGTGCTTTTGGACACAATTGTTTCTGTGGTAAATAAATTGGACTTTGCGCCAGCAAAATTGACATTATTCACATGGAGATAGTCGCCCTTACTTGCATTTATCTTCCCTGCATAGTTTAGCTTTTCGATGGACTGTTGAATGGCTGGATCTTCAAAGTTGAGAAGTAGGTGCTTTTCTTCCATATTAATAAGCATTGCTTGTACGAGCGGACCCCAGTATTTGGATGGTGAGAATCGCAATGCTCTATTAAACAGTTCGTACATCAAGTCACCCAAAATGCCTTTTCTGTTTTCTTTCACATATCCTACCTGTTCATCAACAACAGAAAAGAGCTGATAGATTACCTGTGCGCAGTCACATCGCTTATCAATTTTTGCACTAAAGGTGATTCCATTTACCTCAGCATCACCGAAAATGGTGAGCATGTCTACTAATATTTTTGAGTCCATTGCGATGATTCCGTCATAAGCAACTCTTAAACTGCTTTTTTTATAGAGCGTGTTAAACAGCTCAAGTGAAGAAGCAAAATCAGGAGAAAGATTGCTGTCACGGATATATAGTTTTGTGACACCTTTATGATAGGTAGCAATTTCTGGGGGTGCAGTCGGATGAGAGGCTATGCTCGCATCTAACGTATAAATATCACTTGATTTATCAATAGTCATTTTGCCTTCCTTAATTTTAAACACTGCATATGCCGTTAAAAATCCACCCGTAGCACGTCTTTCTGCTGTATTTTGGAAGAGAATCAGATAGGTTTGTTCTTTTTTAGACCCAAGGATTTCTGGCAGTTTTTTTAAGAGTGGTTTTGCATCTACAAAAAGTGTGGCTACGCCCTTAAACTGATCTTTTGCACTAAGTATGGTTGAGCGAACTTTTTTCCCTCCCATTTCGGTTGGGTACCGTTTTTCATCGATCTTTTCAAGTCTGACTTCAATTTGATGAATATTCTCAGAGATGACATCGACATTTTTTAGGACTTTATCAAGCGTTAACACTGCAGTTTGGAGTCTGCCCTCAGCTGACTTTTCAACGAATGATGACTCTCCTTTTTTAAATCCAATCAAGTCTGCATAGGGAGCAATAGATGCTACAGTAGCTTTTGCAGCCTCAACACCATATCTTCCAGCTTCTACGGCAAGCTTAAAATCTGCAATGTAGGGAATTGTTGTTGCCCAATATACCGTAGATGCCTCTTTCTCCATTTCAGCGTACTTATCATCAAATACTTTAAGTTTTGCCGAAAGCAAATCTATATCATTTTGAGAAAATGCTGCTTTCAAATCTCTCGCCGAAACAACAACTGCCATTCCTTTTGCCCGAATTTTTGTGTATGGAATATAAAACGCATAATAAATATATCCAAAAAGCCCAAGTAACACAGCAAATAACACTATTCCTGTTTGTTTTTTCATATGAGTATTTTAAAAATTATAAATTAAAAATTGCTATACTGCTCCTCTCCCTGTGATCATAACAAGGGGTGTCTTTATTATAATGCGTATATCATCAATAAGCGAGATAGACTGAATATATTCTGCATCGAGTGCTATTCGTTTATCAAAGTGTACTTCACTTCTTCCAGATACCTGCCAAAGACCGGTAATTCCAGGCTTCACCGATAGAACTTCAGCTACAAATTTTTTTGTATCTGGATGCTTTTTTTGTTGATTTTCTAACTCATCTGGATAATATGCCCGTGGCCCTACAATACTCATCTCACCTTTCAGTACATTTAAAAGTTGAGGAATTTCATCTAAGGAGTGTTTGCGAATCCACTTTCCAACCGCTGTTACACGCGGATCGTCTTTTAGTTTGTAGCTATCTTTTTGATATTGCTCAAATAATGTTTTAAAGCGAGAGTCTGTGTGCAAAAGTACATGTGCGTTTTTTATCATGGAGCGGAATTTAAACATCTTAAATGGTTTTTCGTTTTGCCCCACTCTCTCCGGTACATCTGCGAATATTGGACCTTCTGAGTCGATTTTAATAGCTATAGATACGAGCAAGCAGATCGGTGAGAATAGCACCAATAAAAGCATCGCCAATGTCACATCAAGTACTCTTTTTAAAAATGTGTTGTAACCGCGGCCATAAAAAAGGTATTTCATACGCATTATGTAAGATCTTCGTTTTCTGTTCCTTCAAAATTTTCAACAAGTGTTTTTATTTTACCCACCGATGACTTCTTTGCAATAAGAAGAACGTCTTTTGTGTTTACGATGATATGCTCATCTAAATCTATTCCAACTATAAGCTTTTTATCTTCGTAGTTGTAGATAAGAGTGTCTCGAACGTGCTCTAAATACACTTTACCTCGAATAATATTTTCATATGGATACTGCTCCATCGCTTCCTTCACCGCTTCCCACGCTCCTATATCACTCCATCCAATATCTTCTACAATTACTGAGGCAGATTCTTTATCGAGTCGTTCAAGGATTGCGTTATCAAAATTTATTTTTTCAAGTGAAGAGTAAATCTTCTTAAGTGTCGCTGGGTATTCTTTTGTTTCATACGTGTCAATAATTTTTTTTACTTCACTGGAGAGTTCAGGAGTAAACCGTTCATATGCTTTCCAAATAAAATGTGGTGTGGTAACAAAATACCCTAAGTTCCAAGCGTACATTCCAGACTTAAAATATGCATCTGCTGTTTTTTGATCAGGTCGATATTTACATCCTTCGTAAGAAAAAAACGATATTAGCTCATTTTCATGAGATTTATTACCAATATGGATGTATCCTAAGTTTGAACTGGCGAAGCGAGGCTTATGAGCAATAAAGACGAGACTATTTGGTTTTTTGTGAACATGTTCTCCTGCTACTTTTAATATCTTTCGAAATAAATTGATTTCTTTTACAAGATGGTCGCTCCAGAGAATTGCAACTGGTTCATGAGGACATTTTTTTTCTAAAATTCCCATGACAAGGGCAATTGCAGGACCCACATCTTTTTTTTCCGGTTCAAGAAAATAATTTTCATCCGGTATTTCAGGTAGTTGTTTTTTAATTATTTCCTTATAAGAGGCATTGGTAGAGATAAAAATATCTGAAAATGCAAAGTCGGGTCTTAATCGTTCCACGGCAAGTTGAAGGGTTGATTTATCTCCTATGATTCGTTCGAATTGTTTGGGAGATTTTTTTCGAGAGAGTGGCCAAAGTCTGGTTCCAGCTCCTCCTGCAAAAATGACTGCTTTCATAGTGAAATGGGGTAATTCAATTGGTAACGGAACTGATTGTTAAATCGCTCAATTCCAAATTCATCTCGAATTCTTTTTTTTCCGTGCTGAGTTGAGTGACTTAGATTGTATGATATTTGTTCGCATCTTTCAAGCTGGGACACGAGGCTAGGCACAGTCTGTTCATTAAAAAAGAGGCCGGTTTCTTCTTCTTTAATTGTTTCTACTGCCCCTCCAGCTCTATATGCAATTACGGGACATCCATGATACTGAGCTTCTAATGAAACATATCCAAAGTCTTCAATTTGTGGCATCACCAGTGCACGAGCATGAGAATACAAGTAGGACAGCTCCTCATCTGACACAAATTCAGTGAAATAACAATTGGGTGGTGCAAATGCTTTAAGGCGTGAAAGCTCGGTACCTATTCCCACCATAATGAATGTACTCCCCAACAGGTGCCGTGCAGCCTCCACGAACAGTTCGGGCTTTTTATATCTTTCCATTCTTCCCACCCAAAGATAGTAGGGCTTTTGTATGTTAAGTCCCTCAGGTTTTTTCATTTTCTCCTGCACCGTATCCCAATATAATGTATCAAATGGTGGATAGAGAACGAGAGATTCAACGTGGTACGTGCTTCGAGCGCGCTTTGCTACTTCATGGGAAATTGAGAGGTATCTATCTGGTCTATGAGATGATGCTGTATCCCAGTTGCGCAGATGAGCGAGTAGAGGGGCTGCTGCAAACTGAGTAAATGAAGAAGTGTAATCATTGGTATGGCTCCATAAATAGCGAGGTGGGGTAAGAAGATAACAAATATGCTCTGTATGAGGTTTTGTAATTATCCCTTTTGCAAAAGATGAGGTTACTGACACCACTAAGTCGTAATCATCAAATTGAAACGCCTCAAAAGCAAGGGGGTAGAGAGGAAGTATAAACGGGCGATGCGATCGAATACATGAGGGAATGTGCTGTATAAATGAGGGGGTTACGGAAAGATTTTTTGCCCAACCCGCATTACTCTGTCCCAAAGCTGAGGTAAAAAAGTGAGCCTGTGGAAACAGGGAGTGCAGATGAAGAAGAAGTCGTTCGACTCCTCCCCACTTATCAATCCAATCGTACACAATCGCGATCTTTTTTTGTCTATTAAGCATGGGCTAAGTAGAGTTCAACTGTTTTTTGAGCCATTACCTTAAATGAGAACTGTGGATTTTCTTCTTCCCTTTTTATATCGCTTTGATTTTCAAAACGAGTTATGGCACTGATGAATGAGTGTTCGCTGTATGGATCAAATCCAAACTTTACTTCTCCCATGAGCTCTCTGAAAACCGGGATGCAAGAGGAAATTATGGGCGTTTTAAAATGCATTGCCTCAACGAGTGGAAGGCCAAATCCTTCAGAAATTGAAGGATGAATTAACGCATCTGCATGAGTATAAAGTGTTGCAAGTTCATTCACTGATTGTTTTTCACGTAAGATAATCAGTTTTTTTTCATCATCGTTAAGTTCACTGAGTATTCGTTTTAAGAAAAAATCGTTTGGCCCTGCAAGGACAAGAACTCTATTTGAATTGCTTTGAGCAAATGCTCGAATCAAAAACTGCACATTTTTGTGAGGGTAAAAATTCCCCACATATAAGTAATAGGGTGATGAGATTGGCCTTTTGGAAGGTTTTTCGTGTTCAAATTGAAATGACACACCCTCATAAATCGGTACAATTTTATTTTTCAATCTACTCCCAAATCGTTGAATAAGTTGCTCCTTCACCGTGTGTGTTGGTGTGATTAATGCGACACTTCGTTCAACTTGATTTTTTAATACGTATGAAAAGACGCTGTGTTTTAAGGCATAGGTAAGAGTATGTTTTGTGGAAGCGCGACCAGTTTTGTACAAGAGGGGTGTTACGTCATGAACAGTTGATATAAACCTACCCGAATAAAATATGGGATGTCCAAAATAAGTAAAATGCATTAAATCAAGACTGTCCTTTTGAAGTTGTCTCAGGAAATCAACCTGTTCCGCCCAGGAGTGCCAGAGAGCGGTAGTAACCTGTGTTTTCACTTGAGGGGTCATTTTATGAATTGCTACTTCATCTTCCTTTCTACAATACACGGTAAAGCGAAGAGATTTGTCGACATTTCGTGGGAGATAGTGAAGGAGATTTTGCAGATAAGTCCCAACACCTGTCTGAAACAAGAGTCGTGCATCGATGCCAATATGTTTCATAGCATTTTAGTTTTTTTATTAATTGCTGCGTACACCAGCTGAGATATCCAATTTGGATACACCTTTTCGTAATGCTTTTTATAGAAAATCGCCATCGCTCCATAAAAATAGCGTTTTGTTTTCGTTTGGACTTCCCTATTATTCTTTTTTTGAATTCCGCTCTGATTCTTAAGATGTATCACTTCATACGTGGGATCATAGATAATCGAATATCCTAATCGTTTAATCCGATAGGATAAATCGATATCTTCTCCATACATAAAAAAGTCTTCATCAAATCCTAAAAGCGCATCAAGGATATCTTTTTTTACTAGATAAAAAGCGCCTGTTGGTGTATCGATTTCGTGCTTTGTGCGTAGTGAGAGAGATGTGAGATGATATCCACCAAAGAGAGTATTAAGAACTGGAATACGGGATGTAAGTCGCTCAAGTCCACTCATATAACAAAAGGATCGCCATACCGTGGGGAATCCTCTATGAGAAGCAGGGTCTGTATCACCATTTTTAAGGGACACCGCTACGGTGAGTCCTCCAATTAGCATAGATGAATCCATCTCGGCAATAAGAGTTCCGATAAATGGAGTTTCGGGAACGAGTACATCTGAGTTTAGATAGAGGACATACCGACCCTTCGCCACTGCAAGTCCTTTATTATTTGCACGTCCAAATCCTTCGTTCTGTGTATTTTTCAATAGACGAACAAAAGAAGTCTGGGATGCAAGTGACTCAAGTGCCTCCCAGGTACCGTCTGTTGAGCTATTATCTACCACAATAATCTCGAAATTAAGCTGGCTAAGCGAAGCAGACTTGAGTACTTTCTGAAGACATGTGAGGGTTAAATCTTTCGTATTGTATGAAACTATAATCACCGAAAGATCTTTCTTCATATAGAGATTATAATACAAAATCCGTTATCGTTTTGGAGATTGCTTTGCTCTGCGTGCCTTTCCGCCGGTGCCGACCTTTCGTCTTTGTCGGGCTCGTGGATCTCTTTTAAGAAGCATTTCTTTTTTCAAAAGTGGTCTATTTATTTCTTTGTCTGTTTTCTCGAGTGCGCGAGCAAGACCGTGCGAAATTGCATCAAGTTGGCCGTTCATTCCTCCACCTGTAACGGTAATGGATACACAAAATCTATCATCTGCCTTTACTAGTTTGAGAGGTTTGAGATACTGAACTTTCTGATGGAGTGAGGGAAAAAGTTCTTCTATTTTTTTACCATTTGCATACATTTCGCCTTCTTTTATTTTTGTTTCTCCTACCAATGCTGTTTTATCTTTTCCAGGAATATAGAGTCGGACAATCGCTACAGATGTTTTTCGTCTTCCAACTCCTTCGTAATAGAGAACATTTTTTTCCTTTTTTACCATAAGATACTTCTAAATAATAATTTATGCTTTCTTGGCAAATTCAGCTGCGTATGGATGTTTATCATCCGCAAATACAAATAATCGTGCCAATCTCTTGTCTCTCAGTTTATTTTTTGGAAGCATTCCTCCCACTCCATTTGTGACAATTCGAGAAGGATTATTCTTCAAAAGATCGCTTGCTTTTGATTTCTTTAGTCCTCCAGGATATCCGGAGAAATGGTCATACATTTTTGTGTCCATTTTGTCACCTGTCATGGTAAGAAGTGCTGCGTTTATTACTACTACATTGTCACCGCTATCGATGTTTGGAACATAGTTCACTTTGTGTTTTCCCTGAAGAAGGGTTGAAATACGTGGCAATTCACGGCCAAGCACTTTTCCTTTCATGTCTACCAAGTGCCATTCTCTGTGTATCTCTGTTGCGGAAACTGGTTTTGTTACTTTTGTAAGTGTTGTCATGATTTTTTTGCTTCAACTTCTTTTGTTAATGGATGTGCCCATGTTATTTGAGCCATCATTGCTCCATCAGACTGTCTCTGTTTAAGGAGGCTGACCTTTGTGTATCCACCATTAATCTTTTCGAATGCTGGTCCGACTGTTTCAAACAATCTATCAACAATTGCCTGTTCGCCAAAGTAGCGAAGAATCTGATTCTTGTTTGCTTCAGTTTTTTCCTTTGCCTTTGACACCATCTTTTCAATTACAATTTGCATGGCCTTTGCTCGCTCTTTAGTTGTTGTTGATTTTTGTTCTAAAAAGAAGTTTCGGCAGAGTTGACGCATCAACATTTTGTTGGCATCATATCCACATCCAAACTTTCTTTTGCTTATTCTATGCTTCATATTAGTTCCACTCAAATCCTAACTTTTTTAACTCATCTTTGATAAGATCAATAGACTTTCGTCCAAGACCTTTGTAAGCTACCAATTTTTCTTCACCAATTTTTACAAGGTCAGCAACCGTTTCAATGTTTTCTCGAAGTAGTGCGTTCACTACTCGGGAAGGAAGGTTGAGTTCATCAATAATCAAATCATTGAACTTTTTGTTCATCTCAATTACTCCAGTTGCTTCTGCTGAAATTACTGCTTTTGGTTCCTGAGTATCAACCTGAGCGAATATGTGTGCAAACTGTGCTGTTAAGATTTCTGCTGATTTTTTGACTGCATCTTCAGGTGTGATACTTCCATCTGTCCAAACTGAGAGAATTACTCTGTCAGCATCTGATTTTCTTCCCACACGAGCTTCCTCAACTGTGTAGATTACTTTCTTCACGGGTGAAAACGCTGAGTCTACGGGAATATACCCAAATTCTTTTTCTGATTGCTCATTTGCGGGAATATATCCACGTCCTGTTTCGACCAATACTTCAAGTTCGATCTTTCCTTTTGCATCTGTGATTTCTCCCAAATAAAGCTCTTTATTCACCACTTCAAGATCTCCCTCAAGATCGCTTGCAAACACCTTACCAATTCCTTTTTTATTTAGAGTGATTTTGTGTGTTCCTTCGGCGCCCTTTTTAAAATGAACCTGTTTGAGGTTGAGTGTGAGTTCAAGTGCTGTCTCTTTAACTCCCTTAAGAACACTGAACAAGTGTGGGACTCCTTCTATTTTTACAGCTACAACAGCTGTACCTTCAAGGGATGAAAGAAGAGTTCTGCGAAGAGCATTACCCAAACTTTCTCCAAAACTCTGAGCGAGAGGTTCAAAGGTGAACGTTCCAAATGTTTCTGTGTGCTCTCCTGTTTTTGTCGTAAATTGTGGTGTTATCATAATGCGCATAAAAAATAAATAATAATGATTATCTTGAAAAATATTCGATAACAAGTCGCAAATCAATTTGATCTTTCAAGGCGTCCATATTTGGTTTTTCAATTAGCTTTCCAATAGTTGCCTGTTTTTCAAGCCAATGGGGAATGATACCATCTTTGATCTCAAGCATTTTTACGACTGCTGGAATTTTTTCTGTTTTGTCTGATTTAAAAGTCACAACATCTCCAATCTTTACATGGTATGATGCGATACTCAGCACTCTGCCATTTACGGTGATGTGGCCATGTGTGGTCATCTGACGAGCTGCTGCCCGTGTTGGTGTAAGTCCAAGTCTGAACACAGTATTGTCTAGTCTGCTTTCGAGGAGCTCACATAAATGGAGTGCTGTGTTGCCTTTTGTAGAAACGGCTTTTTTAAAGTAGTTTTTGAGTTGCTTTGCAGTAACGCCAAACATGAAGCGAAGTTTTTGCGTTTCACGGATTTGGTTTCCTCGTTCAGAAACCTTTCTTCTCTTATTTAAGCCATGCTGTCCCGGAGGTACAGCGATTTTTTTCAGTAATCGTGCATGAGACTTAGAACCAGGAGTTTTTAAGCCAAGGTCTATTCCTTGTCTTCGTGCTATTCTATTTTTTGGACCCGTGTAACGCATTTAGTTTATATAATATTTATAATGGTTATAATCGTTATATTTTTTATACTCTTCGAACTTTTGGTGGTCTCACTCCATTATGAGGGACCGGTGTAACATCAATAATTGTGTCAATATCAACTGTTGATCCCTTGATTGCGCGTAGTGCTGCTTCTCGACCAGGGCCAATTCCCTTCATAAATACAACTGCCTTTCTCATGCCGTAATCGTTGGATACTTTTTTAAGGACTGTTTCTGTAGTTACAGTAGCCGCATACGGGGTAGATTTTCTAGTTCCACTAAAGCCATGCATTCCGCTTGAGCCAGTTGCAATTACGGCACCCTTTTCATCACTCACTGAAACGAGTGTATTGTTAAAGGTTGCTGTCACATAAATCTTACCATTCTCAACAACTCTATTTTTAGATTTTTTTGATGATGTATTCATAATATTCTGTTAATAATTATTTCTTTGCTGGAGCTGCGGGAGCAGCTGTCTTTCCTGCTTCCATCTTTGCCCAAACTTCTTTCTTTAATGCTCCAACTGTCTTTCTCTTTCCCTTCTTTGTACGTGAGTTTGACTTTGTTCTTTGTCCACGAACCGGAAGTCCTCTCATGTGTCTAATTCCTCTGTAAGAAGTGATTTCCTTGAGTCTTTTAACGTTTTCACTTACCTCTTCTCGCAAATCTCCCTCTACTCTATAATCTTTTTCAATGATTAATGTTAATTTCTTGAGTTGTTCTTCAGTAAGGTCGCTCATTCGTTTATCCACGCCAATTGCAGCTTTTTTTAAAGCAGCTTCACCATTTACCCAGCCAATGCCATACAATTTTGTTAGTCCAAAAAGCACCTTATCTTTATCTGGTATGATAACGCCGAATAAACGAACCATAAATAAATCAAAAAATAAATAATAATCAGTTATCCCTGTCTTTGCTTATGTTTGGGATTACTACAAATAACATACAATTTTCCATTGCGCTTAACCATGCTGCACTTTGCACACCTTTTTTTCACCGATGACTGTATATTCATACAAAAATTCAGTTAAACTCTATAAATAATTCTTCCACGCTCCATATCGTACCGGGAAAGTTCAAATTTCACCTTATCTCCGGGCAATATTTTAATATAATTTTTCCTCATTTTGCCGGATAAATAACAGAGAATGATTTTTTCTGAGTTATTTACCTTCACTCTAAACAACGTGTTAGGAAGGTTTTCAAGTACCTCACCTTCCAAAACAATAAAATCTTCTGGCTTTTCTTCCTTCATAAAAAGTATATTGTAACATACATTTACGTTAAAACCAATGTGTTTTTATCCGTAATGGCAACTGTGTGCTCAAAGCAGGCTGACATGCTCTTATCCTCGGTAATTATAGACCATTCCTGATCTTGCTCATAGGCAATTTCTGCACTTCCCATAGAGTAAATCACCTCAAGTGCCAAAACCATTCCTGGCCTCAATTTCATCGTTTTTTCAACACTTTTGGACAAATAGCCAGGAATAAAGGGATCTTCGTGAAGCTCTCTACCCACTCCATGCCCAGTAAGTTGCCTCATTATGGTATATCCTGCGCCCACTACCTTCTGCTCGATAGCCTCAGAAATGTGCCCAATTCTATTCCCAACATGAGCCTGTTCTATGGCTAACTGAAGCGCCTCTTTCCCTACCTGAAGAAAGCGATCAATTTCAGGGGTAGTCTTTCCTCCCACAACCATCGTTATTGCGTGATCAGTGTGAAAACCCTTAAAATAGGCACCTATATCCACTGTAAGCACATCTCCATTTTTGAGAACTCTCTTTGTGGGAGGAGTATGCACTACTTGTTCATTGATAGGTACGCAAACTGCCCATTTATAGCCTTCTACCTTGTTGAATGAGATATCTGCTCCCTGTTCACGTATCAAGTCTTCTGCCTGCTTGTTGAGCTCATTCGTGGTCATACCTGCCTTAATCTGAGGGACGAGCTGTCTCATCACTTCTTTCAGCTTTATACCGCCTTGTTTCATTATTTCAATTTCTCCATCTGTTTTATAGCTAATCATGAGTGTTAGGAAAAGTAAACCTGTCGATACACAGTTTCCAGTTTATCGGCAAAGTCCTCCTTTGAAAAATTATTCTTAACTACGAAGTCTGCAAATGCAATAGTTGGACCCATGTTGGTTCCAAGAAGTTCGTTAATGTCTCTTTCTTCGCCAAACTGATTCTTTCTGTCTGTTCGATGAGCAGCACGGTGATATCGAATTTTTTTATCAGCGTACACATTCACGATGAAAATTCTTGTTTTTTTCAGATTTTCTTTTAAGTATAAATACTCTTCCCAAGATCGCATACCATCAATCACCAATACTTGGCTCGTTTTGAATGCTTCCCTAATTGTTTCCATATTGAGTACTGCAAGTGCTTGTTTCCCTAGTTTTTCTCGAAGCTCTTCTCTTGTTTTTTTATGAACCTCTTCTGTGTGTTTAAGGCCATTTTTATTGATGTAGTCATTGATGATTTTTCCAAAATGAATGACAGGAAAACCCTTTTCTTTGAAAAACTCTCCAGCATCTGTTTTTCCTGCTCCAGGAAGACCAACAAGAGCAATGATCGTTTTCTTTGGTTTCCACTCTATCATTTTATTCTCCACAATCTGTTTTCCAAGACTCTCAAGAATTTGCTTATTTACTTGTTCAATTGATTCCGTACCATCAATATCAATCAAACGCTTATCCTTTTCGTAGTACTCAATTACAGGATCTGTGTAGGTATGAAACATCTCAATTCTCTTTTTTATTGCAGGAAGTGTCTCATCATCTCGTTGCTGGGTTCTACTCGTGAGTCTCCATAGTGCTTCTTTATCTGGAATTCGAAGATAAATAACTTTATCTACATTGTTTTTGAACTTTTCAACCTGCTTAAGGGTTCGAGGGAATCCATCTAGGATATATCCCCGCTTATATTCTGGTCTCGAAAGATACTCATTCGCAATTTCAATTGCTTTTTCGTCAGGAACCAATGCTCCTGAGTTGATTGTTTCCTTAATATAACGACCTAGAGTTGTTTTTTCTTTAGCAATTTCTCGAAATATATGTCCAGTCGAAAGGTATGGAATTTTAAACAGCTCAGAAAGTAAATTTCCTTGCGTAGACTTTCCTGATCCTTGTATACCGATGAGTACAAATTTCATAGAAAAAAAGTACAAATGAGACGAATAACGCGAATCAACCCAACTTTTTTCGTTCCTTATGAGTCACTGTTTTCTTGCATTGATTGCAGTATTTTTGCAGTTTTATTGGCTCAGTGGTATTGACTTTATTTTTTTGAGTCACATAGTTTTGTTTTCCACATACTTCGCAAACCAACCCGAGAAGTACGCGTGATCCTTTTTTTGCCATATGTATTTATATAATATTTATAATTGTTATAACAATTTATAATCGTTATAAGTTTTTTCTTTATTTTGCGTATTTATCGTAGCTCTTCATCACGAGTTGTGATTCCATCATTTTAAATGACTCCAAAATAACAGATACAACGATTAATATACTTGTCCCTCCAATAACTAAACTGGTGATTCCTGTGACAGCTGAAAGTATGGTAGGCATCACAGCAATTGTTCCTAAAAATAGGGCGCCTACACTCGTGATTTTATATAGTACCTGTTCAAGATACTGTTTCGTGGCAAGTCCTGGTCGAATGCCTGGAATAAAACCGCCCTGTTTTTGAATTTCTTCAGAAATTTTTTGTGGACTGAAAACGATGATTGTGTAGAAAAATGTAAATCCAATAACAAGGAGAAAGTAAAGAATGTTATAAACAGCTCCAGATGGTTTAAATGTTGTCACTAAAAATCGAGCAACGGCAGCAAGAGCGGGAGTTTTTGAATATTGTAGAAAGTTACCAATGAGTTGAGGAAACAGCACAAATGAAACAGCAAATATAATAGGGACAACTCCTGCCTGATTGAGCTTGAGTGGTAAATAGTTGGTTGCGCCTTGATAAACTTTATTTCCCTTTATACGTTTTGCATAATAAACAGGAATTCTCCGTATGGCTTCATTGATAAAGACAACTGCCGCAATTACGCCAACAGATACAAGTGCAAATACAAGAAAATTGATAATCATTTCCTGATTAAGAGTGGTTGCTGTTTTCCCTAGAATTACAGGGAGTCTTCCCACAATTCCTGCAAAGATGATAAGTGAGATACCATTTCCCATTCCAAACTCAGAAATAAGTTCTCCAAACCACACAAGGATAAATGTTCCTGCAACGAGGGTGAAGATAAAGGAAAAAAATTCAAGAGGTGATAGGTTGGTTATTATCTTTTGGTTTTTTAAAAGCACATAGATCCCAACAGCCTGGACAATGGTGAGGGGCACAGTAAGGAAGCGCGTATACTGATTCATTTTGAACCGTCCATACTCTCCTTCTTTTGCTAACTGCTCTAGTTGTGGAAATATCACAGAAAGCAATTGAAGAATGATAGATGCATTGATATATGGATTTAATCCAAGAGCCATTATCGAAAAGTTAATAAGAGTGCCTCCAGAAAAAATATCAAGAAGAGAGAGAAATTGACTCTGATCAAAGAGTGCCTTGAGTTTGGTAAGGTTAATTACTGAAACGGGAAGAAAAGCAAATATGCGGAAAAATAAAAAGATTGCGAGAGTGAAATAAATTTTTCGTTTTAATACTTCATCTCTTGAGAGCAGTCTTAATTTTTCTGCAATATCTTTCATACTCTCACGGTCCCGCCCGCCTTCTCAATCATTGCTTTTACCGATTGAGTAACTGGTAAAGCAACTGTCAACTTTTTTGTGATATCTCCTTTCTTAATAAGTTTTACGATTGGACTTTTTGAACCAGCCTCAATGAGATTTGCTTTAAAGAGTGCTTCGATATCAACAACTGTTCCATTTTCAAAAACATTCAACTGATCTGAATAAATAGTATATTTATAGTCTTTTCTACTATAATTTCGTCCCTTTCCTCTCAGAAGTGGAAATCGCTTTACGAGTCTACCCTGACCTCCTTCGAACTGAAGGGGGATAGTGGAACGTGCTTTTTGGTGACGAGTTGTGCCTCGTCCACTTTTTGCACCTTTCCCGCTTCCTAAGCCTCGACCTAATCTTTTCTTGGCTCGGTCTACTAATGCGGGTAGTATGGAAAGAAATGATGTCATAGTGATGTTGCTGTTTTTGTTTTTAACATGCTAATTGCCTTCATGATAAGGTGTGTGTTTACAATCTGATTTCGTGAACCAATGATTTTCCCTGATACATTATACACTCCTGCAAGATCAAAGATTGTTCGAATTACACTTCCCACTTTGAGTCCTGTTCCTTCTGGAGCTGGTTTCAAATACACCACTCCTGCCTTGTATTTGAGGAATACTTCGTGAGGAATAGTTCCTTTGAATACAGGAATAGTAATCATTTTTTTCTGTGCTTTGGTGAAAGCTTTTCGGATTGCCTGAGGTACTTCTCTTCCTTTTCCCATTCCAACTCCCACTTTTCCTTTTCTATCACCAACAGCCACCACCGCGACGAATGTGATGTGACTTCCTCCGGTAATTTTCTTTGTTACCCGTTTGATGAGTAAGATTCGTTCCTCGAGCTTTTTTTCCTGAAATTGATCTATCATACAATCAAATAAAATTATTAAACCTGTATTCCCGCCTCACGAAGTCCTTCCGCAAGTCGTTTTACACGCCCTAAATAGGTATATGGACCTCTATCAAATACTGCGCGGGTGATATTTTTTTCCTTTAACAAAAGTCCGCATTTTTTCCCAACTTCAAAAGCTTCATCAGACTTCTTTCCGTTTGCTACGGTTTTGCTATGAACGGCACAAATTGTTTTTTCTGAAATATCATCAATTGCTTGTAAATATACATACTTTACTGATCTATACACGGACATACGAGGCTTATCGGCTGTTCCGATAATGTTCATGCTTACGCGTTTTTTTCTTCTCATTATTCTATCTGTGGTGATGTGCTGTTTCATAGGTATGGGATTTGTGCCGTTATGCTGTTTTTGCAGCCTTCTTTCCTGGCTTAATTCTTAACTTCTCTCCTTCATATTTAATTCCTTTACCCTTATAAGCGTCTGGTTTTTTAAGCATTTTTACTTTGTAGGCAATCTCTCCGACTCTTTGCTTGTCTCTTCCACTAATAATTACTTTATTTGTTCCATCAACAGCGAATGTAACTCCTTCTGTTTCTTTGAAAACTACAAGATGTGAATACCCAATTTTAAATACAAGGTCTTTTCCCTGCATTTTTACATTAAACCCCGTTCCCACCACTTCAAGTCTTTTTTCCCAAGCTTTTTCTACTCCTACAATTGCGTTATCAATAAGTGTTCGGAATGTGCCATGGAGACTCTTCATCTCTTTTGACTCACTTCGTCTTAAGACAGAGTAAGTATTGTCTGTTCCCTTTTCCAAGGTAATTCCATGTGGCAACACGATTGTCAAAGATCCCAATTTTCCTGTTACTGATACTCTATTACCTTCGACTGCAAGTGTTACAGTTTGGGGAACCACAAGTGCTTTCTGTCCAATTTTTGACATACTATTACCAAATTAAAAATAATAATTCTCCGCCAATCTTTTCTTTTCGCGCTTCTCTATTTGTTAAAATACCCTTTGGTGTTGAAAGAAATGAAATACCCATTCCATTCATCACCGACTTTAAATCTGTATACGAAACATACTCTCTTTTTCCTGGTTTTGAGACGATTTTTACATCTGTGAGTGCTCCAACTCCCTTTGTATAGGAAAGTTCCACTTCAATTGTTTTGATTACATCACCCTCAACGGAATATGATTTAATATATTTTGTTTCCTGTAACTTCTTCAAAACAGCTTCTTTATAGCTAGAATGAGGCACAAGAAGTGTCTCATTTTTCGTCATATAGGCGTTCTTTATTCTTATTATCAAATCAATTATTGGATCGTTCATAAATATAAATAACTATTAAGTTTTATCCGCTGTTCTCTTAGTAATCTTCCCATGACCTTTAAATGTTCGAGTAAGGGCAAACTCTCCTAATCTGTGTCCAACCATTCCTTCTGTAATCAACACCTCAATGTGTTTTCTTCCGTTATGAATCCCAATCTTGTGTGTCACAAATTCTGGTGCAATTTGGGAAGCTCTCGCCCATGTTTTCAGAAGGGATCTATCTGATCCTTTTTTTTGCGCCATAACCTTTTTCATCAGGTTTTCATCGATATAGGGTCCTTTTTTTATTGATCTACTCATATATAATTACCAAGAAATCTTTCTAACACCTGGAATTTCTCCATCTAACGCACGTCTTCTAAAACAAATTCTACACAGCCCAAATCGTCTCATATAACCTTTTGATCTTCCACAAATTTGACATCTATTATGATTTCGTACCTTATATTTTTGCTCTTTTTTGAATTTTACTTCATCGGATGTTTTTGCCATATGAGTTATTTTTTAAATGCTACTCCCAATTTTTCAAATAGTAATCGACCTTTTTTCTTATCTTTTGCTGTTGTTACAACCGTAATCTGAAGTCCTCTTAGCTTGTCGACCTTATCGTATTCAATTTCGGGAAACAACGTTTGTTCAGTAAATCCGATATTTAAGTTGCCGTGTGCATCAACTGCATTTTCTCCAATTCCCTTAAAATCTCTGAGTCGTGGAATAACGATTGTGATGAATTTCTGTAAAAACTCAAACATTCTGTCCCCTCTGAGGGTGACTTTTACTCCAATAGCTAAACCTTCTCTGATTTTGAATGCCGAAACAGACTTTCGTGCTTTGGTTACAACAGCTTTTTGGCCAGCAATCAAACTAATCTGTTCTTGAATTTTTGCAATAACTCCTTTATTTGTTACCGCTTCACCCGCACCAACGTTTAATACTACCTTTACAAGGTTTGGAACTGCAAAGCTATTTTTTAGCCCGAGCTCTTTCTTAAGGGCTGGTTTTACCTCTGTTTGAAAAAATTCTTTAAATGACATAGTACTTAAATAATGCTTTTACATTTTTTACAAATGCGTGATTTTTTTTCTCCATCTATCTGGTAGCCAATTCTCACTGTTTTTTTACAGTGTGGGCATACCACTCCCACCTTTGATATGTTTAATGGTCGTGGCACTTCTACAATACCGCCCTTTGGCATCTCTTCACTTTTTCTAACATGCTTTTTATAAAGATTGACACCGGTTACAAGAATAGAGTATTGTTTTGGATATACCTTCTCAACAACTCCTTGTTTTCCTTTGTCTTTGCCTGTCTGAATTGTTACCTTATCGTTTTTCTTTATTTTCATATTAATACATTTCCTCTGCTAAACTTGCAATCTTCTTGAATCCGTTGTCTTTTACTTCTTTAGCCACTGGTCCGAATACTCTTGTTCCTTTTGGATCTTTGTTGTCTTTTGCTTGCAAAATAACACATGCATTATCATCAAATCTGATATAGCTTCCATCGGCTCTTCTAAATTCTTTATGTGTTCGAATCACCACTGCAGACAATACTTCTCCTTTTTTTACCTGTCCAAATGGGATAGCATCTTTCACTGCAATGTTGACAATCTCTCCAATATATGCATATTTTCTATTCCCTTTGTATGGCATACCAATCATAATGGCTTCTTTAGCGCCACTATTGTCTGCCACTGTCAGTAATGTTCGAAGTTGTATCATCCTTAGGTTGTTTTCTTTAATTTTTTAATAACCGTAAATCTCTTGTCTGCAGATTCTGGTCGTACTTCTTGCATCTCCACCAAATCTCCTACTTTATAGCTGTTTTCTGCTGAGTGTGCTTTGTATTTCTTATGTTTTACAATAACTTTGCCATATTTTGCATGTCTAAACTTGCGTTCGACTGCAACAACTACTGTCTTTTCCATTTTGTCTGAAACGATTGTGCCAATGAGTGTACGTGCCATATATATAGGTAATTTTAACTCTTTTTTTGATTGAGGGCTGTTAAAAGAACTGCTAATTGTTTTCGTTTGTTTGGGATGGTGTTTGTATTTTTTTGCTGGGAAACAGAAGCTTCCACCACCAATTTTGCAATCTCCAATCGGATATCGCTAATGGCTTTCTTCAGTTCTTCCGCTGTTTTTTTGCTTGTTTCTTCTGTAAATGTGCTCATAGTTCTTTAGTAATGATTTTCGTTTTCACTGATAACTTCATTGATACACTTTTCAACACAGCTTTTGCTTCAGGAATGGGAAGTCCATCAATTTCAAACATTACTTTTCCAGGTACTACTGATGCCACGAAATATGCAATGTCTCCTTTTCCTGCACCCATGGTTACTTCTGGTGGTTTCTTAGAAAATGGTTTATCAGGAAAAATTCTGATCCAAAATTTACCCATCTTGCGTGTTGCGCGTGCAAGAATCACACGACATGCTTCGATCTCTCTATCCTTTACCCACCCCTTATCCATGGTTTTCAATCCAACACTACCAAAAGATACAAGAGCCCCTCGCAATGCGATTCTTCTCCATGTGCCTCTAAACGCTTTTCTAAATTTTTGTCTTTTTGGTGCCAACATAGTTATTTACAAAGCCAAACTTTTACGCCAATATATCCTGATTTTGTGAGTGCTGGGTAGCGAACAAACTCCACATTCTCTCGAATTGTTGAAGTTGGAATACTTCCTAAGAAATATTTTTCCCTTCGTGAAATTTCAGCTCCGTTAATACGACCTCCGAGCTGAATTTTTACTCCCTTTGCACCAGCTTCCATCACTCTATCCATGGTGTGGTGGATAATTGCTCTATGTGGGAATCCCTTAATAATTTTTTCTGCAATCATTTGAGCAACATAGTATGCACTTAAATATGGCTTCTTTACCGGTTCAATCTTAATCTCTACCTTTAATTCTTTGTTTGGTTTTTTGTCTAGATCGGCAACGATATATTTCTTCACTTCTTCAAGTCCCTTTCCCCCTCTTCCGATGATCATGCCTGGCTTAACTGCGAAAATTATTGCTGAAACCTTTTTGATTGCTCGCTCAATATCTATCTGTGTAACAGATGCAAACTTAAACTTCTGCATCAGCTTTTCTCTAATGTGTATATCAGAGATTAGAGAATCCTTAAAAGATCGTTTATTGCTAAAAAACCATCGGGAGGTCCATGTCTGTGAAATCCCCATTCGAAGGCCTTTTGGATCAACTTTTTGTCCCATCTATTATTTTGCTGGTGCTGCTATCTTCTTTTTAAGGGAAGGTTTCTTAGCAATTTTTAATGTTTTCTTCTCAACTGGTTTCACATCTTCTATTGTTTCACTTGTCTTGCCTGATTCAACTGGTTTAACTGAATCAACTGACTTGACTGACTTGCCTGGCTTGACTCCAACAACTACTTGAATATGTGCAAACTGTTTTCTATATGGTTTTGCGTTGCCTCTACTTCCTGGGTTATATCTGCGTAGAGCATGTCCTTGGTCCACTTTTAGAATCTTAAATTCTAACAGATGGGCATCAATCTGTAAAGTCGCTTTTGCGTTGTCTACGGCCGACTTTATGACTTTATAAAGAATTGATGCAGATTTTTTTGGTGAATAGAACAAATGATCCATAGCTTTCACTGGGCTCATTTTTCTGATATCTGCCAAAAGTGTTCGCAATTTCTTTGGTGTTGAGTGGACGTCTGTTACTGATGCTTTTGCTTCCATAATTATTTAGTTTTCACAACAAATTTATTACTCCATTTAACCTTATTTCTTGTTTTTGTGCCTCGTGCACTTTTACCCCATGGTGTCTTTGGATGCATACCCTCTCCGGTTCTACCCTCTCCACCTCCGTGTGGATGACTTCGAGGATTCTGAGCGGTACCTCGGACTGTTGGTCTAATTCCCATGTGTCGCGCTGTTCCTGCTTTTCCGAGGATTTTATCTTTATGTTCAATATTTCCAAGCATTCCCACTGTTGCATAACATTCTGCAAAGCATTTTCTGACGAGTCCTGAAGGGAGCTTTACATGGACATAAATGCCCTCTTTAGCTACCACGGATCCTGCAGTTCCGGCCCCTCTGATGAGTTTACCACCTTGTCCTGGAAACAACTCAATGTTGTGTACTTCAATTCCAATTGGGATCATGCGAAGTGGCAATGCGTTCCCTGCTTTGATGTCTGCTTTTTCTCCTGAATAAACAGCATCTCCCACCTTAAGTTCATTTGGTTGCAAAATATATCTTTTTTCTCCATCTGTATACTCCACCAAGCAAATAAGTGCGTTTCTGTTTGGATCGTATTCGATTTCACGAACAACGCCTTCCATATCACGCTTATCACGCTTGAAGTCTATCATTCGGTAGTATCGTTTATGTCGTCCACCTTGGTGTCTGACTGTGATTCTTCCAGCGTTATTACGTCCAGAATGCTTCTTGAGCAGTTCTGTAAGTTTTTTTTCTGGTTGTTTAGTTGAAATTATCATATCTTAAATACCAAACTTATGCTTTGGGAAACAAGCTTATTGATCCTTTTGTAACGGTGACATAGGCGATTTTCTTATGGGGAACTTCCCGTGGAATCATTCTCTTTCCGACTCGCTGTACTTTTCCTTTTCTAATGCTTATGCGAATGCTTCCTACAGTTACATTGTAATAAGACTCAACAGCTGTTCTGATTTGATCTTTTGTGACGGTTGTCCCAACATGAAAAAGATAAACTCCTTTTTGAGCAAGAGCTGTAGCTTTTTCTGTTACAACTGGAGATTTTAAAATGAGTGTGGCCATTATTTTGTAAACATCTGTTGCATGGCTTCAAAGGCACTATCAACAACTAATATATTTTTTGCTTGCACTAATTCGTATGCGTTGAGTGCGCCCATATGAGTCACTGACGCCCCTTCTATATTGCGGACAGACTGAATGAGCCCTTCTGCTTTAGCATCAGGAAGAACAAACATCACTTTTTGTCCGTCTTTTTCAATTTTCTTTAAGAAAGTTACTATTGTTTTTGTTTTCGAAGGAACTTCAGTAAACTTTGCATCAAGCACTGCACATGCACCTTGTTGAATTTGATATGCGAGTGCGCTCAGTAATGTGCCTTTTCTTTGCTTTTTTGAAAGTTCTAGACGATATTCTGCTGGTTTTGGTCCTCCGACAACTCCACCACCTTTATAAATAGGTGCTTTTCTAGATCCGTGTCGCGCTCCTCCAGTTCCCTTTTGCTTATATACTTTCTTTGTGGTGCCTGCAACCTCTGCTCTTGTTTTTGCAGATGCATTCCCTTCTCTTTGATTTGCAAGATAGACACGAACATACTGTGCAAGTAGTGTTTTATTAGGAACAAAAGAAGTAAGAGCTTCTGAAAGCTTCACTGTGCCTACCTCTGCACCATCAACTGCATATTTCTTTATGATGATTTCTTTTGCGATTTTAGTTTTTTTTGTGGTTGCCATATTCTTTTGTATTCTTTCAAGAATTTCTTTTAATTCGTACTAATCCTCCAATTGCTCCAGGAACGATTCCTCTTAAGACAAGTCCTGTTTCTGTTGCTTCAATCACTTTCAATCCAGAAACGGTTACTGTTTTATTTCCCATACGTCCAGCCATTCGCTTCCCTCTAAAGACTCGTCCAGGAGTGGTGCTCATTCCGATTGATCCTGGTGCTCTTTGTCTGTCTGATTGTCCGTGTGTTTTTGAGCCTCCTTTAAAGGCGTGTCTTTTTACGACACCTTGAAATCCTTTTCCCTTACTGGTTGCAGTTACGGTGAGGGAGTCGGCAAGTGCAAAAAGAGCTGCTGGCTTCAATTCTGCTCCAACCTCAACAACAACTTCTCCAAATGAGATTGCTTTTTTTCCATCTTTTTCTGTAACAGGGAGTATATTTGTGTCAAATCTAAACTCACTGATATATTTGAGCTTATTTTCGACTTTTGCTTTTTTAAGAAGACCAAGTACTGGCTTTTGAATATTCTTTCCGTTTCCATATCCGATTACGAGAGCGTTGTATCCATTCTTTTCTGATAGTTTTATATCAAGAAGATAGTTTGGTGCTGTTTCGACTGTGGTGGTAGCTACTCGCTGACCCTTTTCATCGAATCGTTGTGACTGACTTTTTTTTATACCTAAAATAAACCTGTCCATAGCGTTATTAAACTTATCGGACAATGACGAAAAAAATATGCCATTTTGCACGGCATATTTTTGATATCCGGAACTTTGTGATTATATAATACTAATCGCCTATTATCAACTCCTTTATTACATCTTAACCTCAACCTCGACTCCTGCTGGGAGCTCTAAGTGCATCAGCGAATCAATCGTCTGATTTGTGGGGTTTAATATGTCAATCAACCGTTTGTGTGTTTTGAGCCCAAAATGCTCTCTGGCGTTTTTATCAATAAAAGTTGACTTGTTTACAACAAATACCTCTACCTTAGTAGGAAGTGGGATTGGTCCCATCACTGATGCTCCAGTTCTCACAGCAGTATCAACGAGTTTTTGACATGTCTCATCAATTATTCTGTAATCGTAAGACCTCAATTTAATCCTTATTCTTCCTTTAGGCATAGTGTAAAAGTGCTCTTAACAAGCAACCGTTATTTAATAATTTTTGTTACAACTCCAGCTCCAACAGTGTGTCCACCCTCTCGGATAGCAAACTTTAATCCTTCTTCCATAGCAACTGGATAGATAAGTTTACCGGTGACTTTCACGTTGTCTCCAGGCATAACCATCTCAACTCCTGCTGGAAGGATAACTTCTCCAGTAACATCTGTTGTTCTAATATAGAATTGTGGTCTATATCCATTGAAGAATGCTGTGTGTCGTCCTCCTTCTTCTTTCTTAAGAACGATGATTTCAGCCTCAAACTCAGTGTGTGGTTTGATTGTTCCTGGTTTTGCAAGAACTTGTCCCCGTTGCACATCTTTCTTTTCGATTCCTCGAATAAGAATTCCTGTGTTGTCTCCTGCTCGTGCTTCTTCTAGAGTTTTGCGGAACATCTCAATTCCGGTAACAACTGTCTTTGTTGTATCTTTAAGTCCAACGATTTCGAGTTCTTCTCCAATTTTGAGAATTCCTCTTTCCACACGTCCAGTAACTACTGTTCCTCGTCCTGGAATTGTGAATACATCCTCAATAGGCATAAGGAATGGTTTGTCTGTTGGTCGTACTGGTTCTGGGAAATAGGTGTCCACTTGGTGCATCAGTTCTTCAATTTGTTTGACTGCTTCTGGGTCGTCCTGAAGAGCTTTAAGTGAAGATCCTTTAATAACTGGAACTGTGTCTCCTGGGAATCCGTATTTTGTGAGAAGATCTCGTACTTCCATCTCAACAAGGTCAAGAATTTCTTTATCAGCAACCATATCGACTTTGTTCAAGTAAACAATGATGCCTGGAACGTTAACCTGTTTTGCAAGAAGAATATGTTCTCGTGTTTGAGGCATTGGACCATCTGGAGCGGAAACAACAAGGATTGCTCCATCCATTTGAGCGGCTCCGGTGATCATGTTTTTGATGTAGTCTGAGTGACCTGGAGCATCAATGTGTGCATAGTGTCTTTTTTCTGTTTCGTATTCTGAGTGATGAAGATTAATGGTGACGCCTCGTGCTCTTTCTTCTGGAGCCTTATCGATTTCGTCATATTTCAAGAATTTTGCAAGTCCTTTTTTTGAGAGAACGTAGTGGATAGCAGATGTTGTTGTTGTTTTTCCATGATCAACGTGTCCAATAGTACCAATGTTTAAGTGAGGTTTGTTTCTGGTAAAAACGCCGTCTGCCATAGGAAAATAATATAAATTAATAAAATAAAAATTCACTTCAATAGATGAAGTTGCATTTTTTTTCTGATTACTCTATCATAATTCGTAGTATGAAAAAAGTCAAGCACATTTTCGCAGTCTTTCTTAACTCTTTCATACCTCAACCCCAGTTCTATCCAAAACTTCTTCATACTCGACTTCAGTTCTCCGTAAAATACTGGATTGCAATCATTTCGATGTATGCATTGCTTTTTATGGCGGTACTAGTATATCATTATTCTCCTCAAAAGATCATGCAATTTAAGGACTCTCTTATGAGTACTGTCTTGTCTATTCCAGAAGACGTTGAATTAAGTATTGTAAAGGGCACGCTCGAGTCAAATCAAGAAAAACCGCTCTTCCTGTGGGTGTATCACGAAACTCAACCATTATTTGTTGTGATGATCCACACAAAAGATTTCTTAGATAGCTCTCACATCCCTCTTCCTCTTCTTTTTTTAGGGAGAGAATCTCTCCAATTCACCTATAAAGGTTCTTCCTTCATCCGTCCCTATGAACCAAATCTCAACTTCACCATTAATAAGCAATCTCTCGTCTCCCTTATCCCATGGTTTGATTCATTTGCAACTGCGCTTCTTGTTGGATTTTCAGTCTGTATTATCACGATTGCTCCACTTGCATTCATAGCACTCATGGGGAGTATGATTATTGCCTCATCTGCTCTCGTATTTCTCTTACTACGCACCTTTATTCCTCATGTTCATTTCAGAAAATGCTTACAAGCTGCACTGCACGGCACACACCTTCCAATGAGTATTTCTCTCTTGTTATTTGCTCTATTTCCTGGCAAATCAAACTGTTTCATAATCACCCTTTCTCTTATCTTCGTCTTCGCTCTCGTTGCAACGTATGAGATGTATAGTGAGGAAGTGACCAGAAAATAAAATTAAATACAGTATGTCACATATGCAGAAAGTACTCAGTACAGTAATTTTAACACTAATTATCGGAGCAATGGCATATTGGTTTTATGCCCAACAACAACTTATAGCTAGCCTTAAACAAAATAAAAATGTGCTAACAAATAAACTGAATCAATCAGCAATACGAGAACAAAAGCTCCTAACAGAGATTGATCCATTTCAGAATCAACCTTTTTATCAAAACAAAAACATATCATGTCAGAATTGGTTTGATGCGCCCCCGATTTGGAAAATGTACACAAATAACGAATATAGATTCACATTTACTTTTCCGGGTATGGGAATACAAGCAAAAGACAATCGGGCAGTCGAATGCTCTATTGCACAAGTTTCGTATCCGTTCAAATCGATAAACGCTGCGCTTGGAAATTCATATTCTGATGAAAAACTTAGACTGATTTATATCCCTTATATAATATCTATATATGAAAGTGGAGATAGTACATCAATATATAATGAGATAAAGGAGTCACCATTCCCCAGCCCTATAATCTCTTATCCTCAAGTAGGCGCTGATGAAGCTTATATGACTAAATACAATAATAGTTTTTACGATGCAAAGTTTAAGAAGGGAAAAACCATCATTTATATTACTAGGATTCAAAATAGCTTTTCTAACTATGATTGTTATCCTATAAATGAGTATGATTTTGATAAGTGCAAGACGCCCACATCTGCAGGTTCATTTTGTGATATTCCTGAGAAAACAAGGGAGGAGTTATCTGTTTATAAAAATTGGGATATAACAAAAAGCATCCGTTTCTTCTAAATTTTTATACTAAGGGTCGATAGAAGTGCTCACGAAGGCGGCAATACTCGCAGTCTTTGTCTTCACATCTCTTATCCCAAAATGTCAGATTAAGGATTGAGTCTCTCATTTCATGAAGTTGTTTAATAACATCTTTTACGTCTTCATCAGAGATCACAAATGACTCACTTTTTATTTCTCCTTCAATTGCCGACTCAACAAACTCTATTATCCCCTTTGTCATTTTATACTGTCCTTTTTTGTAGAGAGAAAGAAGGAGTTTGTAGAACACAAGTTGGCGATAATAGTCTGTATTTGCGGCCTGTGTTCCCCCAAGTAGTGCATTTCTGCTTTTCGCCTTACCTGTTTTAAAGTCGTAAACAACAACTTCATTATTTTTTGACAACTCTAACATATCTATCTTCCCGTTTATTGAAAGATGTTCATCAAGATAGATGTTTGGGACAATGAGTTCACTTTCTCGACCTTTGTCCCATCCTTTCATTCTTTTTTGATAATATGCTCTTAAAATAAGAGCGCCCTTAGTCGACAACTCTTTTAAGTCTCTTTCTGAGGCGGAATATAACTGGATAGACTCGCAAAAGTGCTTTATTAAATCGTCTTCATTCCAAAGAATGTTTCGCTTGAGTTGGGTTATATATTCCTTAATCGACTCATGTACAGCTGTACCAAGGAGCAGATAATAGCCACGCACGTCGGGAAGACGAATTAAATTACGGAAAAGATATCTCCATGGGCAGGCAATAAAGTTGTTCAGAGCGCTCACTGAAATACCATTTTGAACAAATAGAGAACTGATATATTCTTGCATTTCACGCTTTGTAAAGGCAAAGTTTGTATTTTTTTTCGGTGAGAAGCATGAGATTATTCGCGAAGCCGCTTCCGTTGGGAGCTCCTCATTGGAGATTTTTTGGATAAGTTCAGGTGGTATCTCAAAAAGAAATCGAGATGCGATTTGAGCTTTACCTTCTTCATTTTGACTACTATATGAGAGGATGAGTTGTTTTTTTGCTCGTGTAAGAGCCACATAAAAGAGGCGTCGCTCCTCCTCAATTATTTCTTCCTTTTCACGATTAAGTTCTACTCGGGACAGATACTTCCATGGGAGATGAATAAGTGAGTTTTGACCACGCGTACTCCCCCAATATGAATCTGTCACTTTTGGGATAAACACATATTCAAACTCAAGACCCTTTGATTTATGTGCTGTTGTGATAAATACACTTCCGGCTTTGCGCTTGATCATCTTTATATGAGGAGCAATAGCATGCTGCTCTAGAAGTGATATATATTCTAAATATTCCTTAAGGGAAAGGGTATGATTCTTTTTTTGTATTTCCTTTATGTCTTCATACAACACATGTAGTTTTTCCAAAATAGCAAGGGAGGCATCTTGTTTCAAAATTGCATTCATAATGCCCGACTCAGAAACAATCTTTACAAAAAACTCATCAAAGCTCTCATTTTCCGACCTTTTTTTCCAGTGAGCGAGCTTCTCTACTGTTTGTTTCAAGGAAATGGGAGAGCTTAATGTGCTCACATAGTGCCACAAAGGCATTTTCTGAGATTGAGCTGATTTTATAAAATTAAACAGATCAAGTGGGCTTACATCAAAAATATCCATGAGTAATACCCGTGCAAGTGTCGCATCGTCTCCAAGAGTATAAATTGCTTTAAGAAGTGAAATTATTTTTTGGATAAAAATATCAGAAAATACAGACTCATCGGTAGAAATAATACAGGGTACATCGTTTTGAGCAAAAACTGAAGCGAGAGAGAGTAAATCGCTATTTTTCTTTAGAATAATGGCAATCTGATCATATGCTATTCCTTTAGTGTGTCTATCTTTTACCGCTTGAGCTAGCTCTGCAAACTCCTGGTGCGGGTTTGAATAGTTCACAACTGTCATATGTTGCTCAGGGTGACCGGTATGTGCAGTGAGGTGTATGTTTGATGAGATGCTTTGCGTATTATGTTGAATAACAGACTGCGCTGAATCAAGAATATGCTGCGTGGACCGATAATTCTCTTCAAGCTGAATAAGCGTTGCACGAGGAAATGTTTTTTGAAAGTAGAGGAAGTTTTCAAGAGAGGCTCCTTGAAACCGGAAAATAGACTGCTTCTCGTCTCCCACTACAAATAGGTTGGGGAAATCATCTATGTTGCATATATATTCAATAATAGTATTTTGTGCATTGTTTGTATCTTGGTGCTCGTCTACCAAGATATATTGATACATCTCTCGCACTTGTGCTAAAAATTCCTCATTGCATTTAAATGCGCGCACCACCTCCATTATCATGTCATTAAAGTCGTACACTTTGTTGGCTTTCATCCGCTCTTGATACTTCTCAAACAATACAGCAAATTCCCTATTTTTTTCGATGTGTTTTATTTCATCGATCGCGAACCCCTTCATCTTGCCCTTATACTTCCCTTTTTCGTTGAAAAGATCATCCCGCTTTTCAAAATCTTGTTTCCACTCCGATACTGCTTTACTAAACTGAGAAGGGCTTACTCCTTCTTTTTTAAGTGCTGAAATTGCTGAACGAATTGGATGAAAATAGTAGGTGGGGTCTCCCTGGGGACGCAAAAACACAAATTGTTCAGTTTCAATTAACTCTTGTATAAGTTGAATTTCCTCAAGTGCACTTATGGGCAAATAGGAAGCGAGATGATGAAATACATCGAAATGCTTGCTGATAAGCTCATTACAGAATCCATGAAAAGTGTTTATTTGGACACGAAACGCATCTGGACCAATAAGTGTACTCAATCGTTCTTTCATCTCAGTAGCTGCATTTTCGGTAAAGGTGAGTGCTAGAATATTTTCTGGATTTACCTGCGTTTTGAGGAGGATATTTGCAATACGCAGTATGAGAATCTGCGTTTTCCCGGTTCCCGGGCCGGCAATTACCATTACAGGTCCTTCAATCGTATCTACTGCCCGCTTCTGATTTGTATTCAGATGCGAGTAGTGAGAAGTGAATGTCGTCATAGGTGTATTATACTGCGGTATAATAGACTCATGTCAGAGAAAAAGAATTGCCATCCATTTTGGGGACGAATATTTGATTTAAGCATTCCTGTTTTGTCATGGTTTAACATCACCTTACCGGTATGGCTTTCTCCCTTTCATCCAGCTCTTGTAGCATATTTCATCATCGCCTTCGATTTGTATTTTTTATATAGCTGTTTAGAAACCGTCTACTACAGCACACTTTCTTTCAATTTGCTTCATACGTTTGAAAAAGTACCATTCCATGAACTACTCCAGAAAAAGGAAGATGGTGCATCCGAACTTACACACTTTGTCATTATTCCCAACTATAAAGAACCCCTCTATAAACTCACAAAAACCCTTGATAAAATTCGTGAAAACGACTACCCATTTAGAAAAATTATTCTCGTTTTAGCATTTGAAAAAAGAGAAAATGAAGCACCTGAAAAAGCAGAACATATCCGACAACAGTATGGGTCTTTTTTTCTCGATATAATCGAGTCATATCATGAGCTGAAGGACAATGAAGAAGCAGGGAAAGCGAGCAATCAAACAGCAGCAGCACACATTATTTCAACATATGTTGCAGAAAAACACTTCGATCCTAAGCGCGTAATTATTACTATCTGTGATGCCGATAGCATTCTTCCTGTTAACTACTTCTCATATCTTACTCATTCGTATGTCAATGACGCAGAAAACATATATCATTTTTATTGGGCTCCTGTTTTACTCTACAATGATTTTTGGCGATCTCCCTTTTTTATTCGAATCCAAGCTACTTTATCTTCTATTTTAAGACTCTCATTTCTCTCACAAAAGGAAAATCTTATTCAGATTTCCACTTACTCTGTGAGTTTATGGCTCATACACGAGATAGAATACTGGGATGTCGATATTATTCCCGAAGACTGGCATGTCTACCTTCAGGCATTTTTTAAGTTTGGAGATAAGGTAAAGACGATACCTCTGTACACCCTTATTGGCAGCGATGCAGTGTTCACTCATAGTATTATACACACATTTAAGACTCGATATGAGCAAGAAAAAAGATGGGCCTGGGGGGTGAGTGACATTGGGTATGCGCTCCGAAAATCGGTCACCTCGCCACATATTCCACTAAATATTAAGCTTAAGAAAATTCTCTTTCTCTCAAAAAATCATCTGCTTTGGCCGGTTTCGTTTTTTATTCTCACAGTAAGTGCATCTATTCCAGCACTCATTAATCCTGCCTTTAAAAATACCGTATTAGGATTTTTACTTCCTCAGCTCTCGGGATTTATTCTCACAATATCAACTTCTATGATTCTTATTTATATTTACATCGATATAAAAGTGAGAAAAAAGATGAACAGCGACACCTCAATAACAGCTCTTCCCTTGATGGTGATTCAGTGGTTTTTTCTACCCACTATTTCATTTTTTTTCTCCGCTCTCCCTGCACTTGAATCGCACACACGAATTATTCTAAAAAAGAATATTACCTATAAGGTAACCGAAAAAGTATGATGCAGTTTCTCTATTCTCAGACGCCTCTAGCCTATTTTATATCCAGTTTCTGGAGGGATGAGGCATTTTCCTATCTGATGGCACGACTCCCGATTGTTCAACTTCTGTGGAGCACCGCTCAAGATGCAAATCCTCCGCTGTACTATCTTTTATTAAAAGTGTGGATAATGTTATTTGGAACTTCAGAAATTGCACTTCGCAGTATGTCTCTCCTCTTTTTTTGGACTACTCTCGCGATTGTATATAGAATATTGCATGAAACTTACAAAATGGATAAAGTATTATCTCTCCTATCTCTTTTGTTATTTCTCCTGAATCCACTGTTGAATTATTATGCTTTTGAGGCTCGAATGTATAGTATGGTGGCATGTATTGCCACTTTATTATTTTATGCCCTTCTTCAAAAAAAATATAAACTCTATTCGATAACTGCACTTATTGCTTTGTATACACATTATTTCCTTATTGTTGTATTATTGTTTCAATCTATATACATTCTTCTCTTTCTTGATAAAAAAGAAAAAAATATAGTACTCCACTCTTTAAAATCCACACTTCCTCTTTATATTCCCTGGGTGATTATGCTCCTGTTTGCCCATCCACCGCTTGGTAATTCGTTTTGGATTGCCACCACATCGTGGAAAGATTTTGTTCTCATACCTGCAGTGATACTTACAGGATATGAAAGTGGCTCATGGATAGTTGTGTCTTTTTTATCAACTATTTCACTTGTAGTAAGCACTCTCATTTGTTACGGTATAGTGAGACTCTCTCCCCAACATAAAAAATTTCATCTTATTTTATTAGTAGGGTGGGCTCTCCTTATTCCCCTTGGAGTTTTTTTACTTTCATTTATTAAACCCGTTTTTCTCCCTCGTTATCTTATATTCTCTACTGTGGGAATCTCACTTCTTCTTATTCTATCGATACATACTATTCGATCCGTTCCCCTACGCATTCTTGCAGTAACGGTGCTTTTTGGACTCCTTAATTCCTATTCATCCGCACAGATTCAGATGCGAAAGAAAGCGCCCTTACGTGAGGTTTTTTCAAAAATAAAATCTGAAATGAAAAGGGGCGATGTTCTTTATGTCACTCATGACTATGATTTCCACCCTGCAAAATACTATCTCCCAACCACCCCTATATATCTCTATGGAAAGACATATGAGGAGCTTCCCTGGTTTATTGGAAAGGTGTTAATCGATAAGAAAGATCTGAGAGACACACTCCCCCTGTATCCAGAGAGAGCGTTTATTCTCAATAATGACGGCTCCTACTCAATTATGGCAAGATAAATTTTTTTGCCATTTTTCTCACTTCTTTTCGAATTCGTTTAATTTCTTTATTTTTTGCAATATAGATTTCAAAATCATGGATCACTTTAAGCCGTGCTTCTTTTTCCGTGGGCATTGTATTCGATTTGATTACCTTGAGCACTTCACCCATATATATTCCTATTTTCTTCATATCTTTTTCCTTCATTCCTCTACTCGTTGCTGCAGCTGTACCTAAACGCACCCCTGACGGGTAGAATGGTGAAAATTTCTCCCCAGGAACTGTGTTTTTATTTACGGTTAGTCCCGCTTTGTCTAGAGCAAGCGAGTAAAACAACCCAGCGCCTGGTCCCATGGAGCCTGTTAAATCTACTAAAATGAGGTGGTTTTGAGAGGTGCCTCCAACGAGAGTCATTCCCTGTTTTTTTAACTCATCAGCAAGACTTACGGAATTTTTTACTATTTGTTTAGCATACGTGGCAAACTGCTTTGTGGATGCCTCAAGGAGAGCTGCTGCAATAGCTGCAGTTTGATTGTCGTGGGGACCTCCCTGTAGTCCAGGGAACACCGCTTTGTTTATTCTTTCTGGCAAATCGGGATATGCCGCAAGACCTTTGTTCGTCACCATAATCATCGCTCCACGAGGTCCACGAAGTGTCTTATGTGTAGTTGATGTGACGATGTGGACATGTTCCACTGGGCTTGGATGCACCCCACCCACGATTAATCCTGATATATGAGAAATATCCGCAGCCAACACTGCCCCGACTTTTTCTGCAATTTCACTAAATTTTTTATAGTTAAAAATAAGTGGATGTGCTGTTGCTCCTACCCAGATCAGCTTTGGTTTTTTTTCAAGGGCGAGTTTGAGAATGTCTTCATAGTTGAAAAGGTCTAGACTACTTGGATCAACACCATATTGATGACTTACATAGAAAATACCTGTTGCAGATACCGAGTGTCCATGAGTAAGATGTCCTCCAGCGGTGAGCCCTTGGCCCATGATGCTATCTCCTGGCTTACACACAGCTAAATAAACTGCTAAGTTAGCAGGAGAACCTGAATAGGGCTGTACATTTACAAACGGCACTCCAAATAATTTTTTTGCTCTCTCCTGAGCGAGGATTTCAAGTTTATCTACCACTTCATTTCCTCCGTAATATCTTTTTCCTGGATATCCTTCTGAATATTTATTTACAAATTCACTGCTGAGAAAGGATCGAACTGATTTTGAAGCAAAATTTTCGGATGGAATTAGCTCAATTCCTTCTTTTTGTCGCTTTTTTTCTTCTGTGAGCAGTTTGGTAAGCTGTGTATCGATCATGAGTATAAAAATATAAATGATAATATGAAGTTCAATTCGGGATATTTTTTTATGTCATGGGGAGATGATATCGTATAATGAAGTATAATACAAGTATTTCTATGATTGGATTACTCATAAGCGCAAATCTCATACAAATAGGTGCGTATGTTCTGAGGATGGGATCGATACCACCGCAGATTCCGCTTCTCTATTCGCTCCCCATTGGGGAAGATCAGTTGGTTGAGTGGTGGATGATTTTCCTACTGCCCTTCATCATGAATATTTTATATAGTATGAATACTGCTATTTATCACAGGTATTTTCATCATGAAGAATTTGAAAAAACAGCACTGCGGTATGTGAATATGTCAATAATTGGTATTTGTACCTATCTATTCGTACGTATTATTTTTCTCGTCTCCTAACCCATATGGAATATATATTAGCGTTTGCCATGGCAGCTAGTTTTGCATACCTACTCACCCCTCCTACTATCTATGTAGCCATTCGGCTTGGTCTCATTACAGATAGTAAACTGAGAAAACATCCAGCCCACACGCACATCGGCATTATTCCCCGAGGGGGAGGATTTTCGCTTTATCTTGCATTTATTATTACGTCCCTTTTGTTTGTGACGCTCAACAAGCTCTACATTGGAATCATCATTGCGAGCACACTCACCATAATTGTAGGGTTGCTTGATGATTATTTTGATATCTCACCGTATTTACGTTTTGGAATCAATCTCCTCATCTCTGGACTCGTTATCGGATTTGGACTTGGCATTCCATTCATTTCCAATCCCTTTGGGGGAGTTGTTCGTTTGGATACTTGGCGAATTACCTTCTCATTTATGGGTACAAAACATTCACTCTTACCGGTCGCAGATTTAATCGCCCTCATCTGGCTCACCTGGGTCACGAATATGGTGAACTGGAGTAAGGGAGTAGACGGACAGATGCCTGGATTTGTTTCACTTGCTGCGCTTTTTCTCGGGCTCCTCTCTCAACGATTTATTGCTCATGATTTAAGCACATCTAATGTACTTTATTTTGCAGTGATAGTATCGGGAGTGTTCGCAGGGTTTCTCCCTTTTAACTTTTTTCCTCAGAAGATTATGCCCGGTTATGGAGGAGGTGCTCTTGCTGGATTTTGGCTTGGTATACTTTCGATCCTATCCTTCGGAAAAATTGGAACTTTTGTTCTCGTTCTTGCAGTTCCCATGATTGATGCGCTCTACACACTTGTACGGAGAATAAAAAATGGTGTCTCTCCCTTCAAAGCAGATAGAGGGCATCTCCATCATCGTTTGATGGAGTTGGGATGGGGAAAGAGGAGAATTGCAATTTTTTATTGGCTCGTCACTGCGATTCTCGGATGTGCAAGTCTCCTATTGACTGGGATTGAGAAATTGATTGCAGTAGGTTTGGTGGCGCTTCTTCTTGCGATTTTTTTTCTCGTTGTTGATAACCCAAAAAAGTAATTAAATATGAGACATTATTTTATTCATACTTTTGGCTGTCAACAAAACGTTGCGGATTCTGAACGCATCGCTGCGTACTGCGAATCTGCCGGAATGAAAAAAGCTCTTACTATCGAGGATGCAAATTATGTAGTAATCACCACCTGTATGATACGTGAGTCTGCAGAAAATCGCGTCTATGGTATGGTGAATAATCTCATTCCACTGAAAGAAAAGAGGCAAAAAAATGGAGAAGAATTTATAATTGTGATCACGGGGTGCATGACTGGAATGGCGCACCGTGATAAAACGGGCAAAATGATAAGTGAACTCAAGCGCCGTATGCCCGCTGCAGATTTATTTCTCCCCCTTGAAGAAATTGGGTTCGAGCTTGCACCGCTTCGTCAAGATTCGCTTACCGCACTTATTCCTATCTCAAATGGATGTAATAATTTTTGCACCTATTGTGTGGTCCCTTACACACGGGGACGCGAGGTTAGTCGGCCTTTTGAAAACATTGTTTATGAAGCTGAAGCAGCGTATAAAAAAGGATTTAAAAAAGTTCTCCTTCTTGGGCAGAATGTAAACTCATATGGGTCTGATATAGTTCTTGCAGGAAAAAAGCAGCAAGACTTAAAGCCTGTGTATGTAAAACATCTAGGAAAACATCGTATTCCTACTCTCTTTCCCCATTTGCTTACTGCTGTGGCACAGATTGGGTTTGAAGAAGTAAATTTCATATCAAGTAATCCGTGGGACTTTTCTGAGGAACTTATAGACGTTATTGCAAAAAATAAAAATATCACCCGCACATTTCACTTGGCGGTGCAAAGCGGAGACGATGCAGTGTTAAAGCGCATGAATAGATGGTATACAGCAAGTGAGTATATTGAATTAGTGAAAAAAATACGGAACAAGATACCGGAATCACACATCACCACAGATATCATTGTTGGTTTTTGTGGAGAAACGAATGAAGAATATCAAAATACGGTGAATCTCTGCAAAGAGGTACAATTTGACCGCGCATTTATCTCGATCTACTCAAACAGAAGAGGGACACATGCATATAAATACATTCCAAACGACGTGCCACATACGGTGAAAGATAAACGATGGAAAGAACTCGATAAGCTTGTGAATAGTCAGTTTTATAAAACAAAAAAATAATATTTTGCCCATGGCAGTTTGCGTGTCTGCCAAAGGCCCCACAATTCTGAAATTTCAAACTTATCCCCAGTTAACTTGGTCTTATTAACTGCGTCAGTTAACAGAAAAAATTTTTATTATCCACATTTAACAAATTGATAAATAGACTATTACAATAAATGCACCGAAGGCATGTGCAAGGAGGAGAATTAGCTAATAATTGATATAATATAAGAATGATTAATAATTGGATAGAGTCTCCTTTTGTCAATGTCTTGCTTTTTTCTGCTTTTTGGGCGATTCAAATTTTTGTGAGTAAGCTAGGTTTTCTAGCTGGAGCAAAAGTAATTCCGTTTACAGTCCAATCAGCTATTTTCGCAATAGCAATAATCTCATCTTATATTTATATTTTCAAAAGAAAGCAACTTAAAGGATTGTCAAAAGATGTTCTAGTGGGTTTAGTTATTGCAAATGCAATCCATAATGGGCTAGGAAGCTTTTTGAGTAACGCTGGAGTTTCTCTAACTACAGCAATAAATGCAGGATTTTTAATTCAATTTACCACAGTTACAACTAGCACCCTAGCATGGCTCATATTGAAGGAGAGGATGACAAAATCAAAAATCGTAACTATTAGCATTATCATGATTGGCACCTTCCTACTTGTCACAAAGGGCCATTTAAACGGCTTTCGTATAGGAGATATTCTAATACTCTTTGCCTGCTTAGCATGGTCCACAGGAAATATTTTAGTAAAGAAAATATTAAAAAAACATCCAATTGATAGTGATATAGTGACATTTCTAAGACCGCTGTCTGGACTTCCAATAATGCTAATATTTATTTTTCTAGCACCCATTTACCCCCTACCAACAAGAGTAATCTTTCAAGAAAACTTATTTAATTTGAATCAAATTATATATGCTTTCTTTAATGGGCTATTTGCCGTACTCTTATGGGTGTTTTTAAACCGAACATTAAAAATAGCCTCTGCATCATATATGACAATGATGTCTTCATTAACTCCAGTTTTAGTTGCATTTTTAGCTATTGTTTTTTTACACGAAACACTATTACCTATTCAGTGGGTAGGAGTAGTACTTATTTCCATTTCAGGGGTAATCACTCAGCTCCTTAAAATTGAACAACATTAAATGCACTTATGAATGGGACTTGCTTAATCTGCCTTTGGCAGTTTGCGTGTCTGCCAAAGGCCCCACAATTCTGAAAGTTTAAACTTATCCCCTTTAATAAATATATAAATCTTCGAAATAAATACGCCGAGGACCAGTCTTTACAGTTTGTAGGTTCGGGAAATTTTGCACGAGTAATTTTGTATACTATATCCATGAATCTAGATATATCAATACTTCTCGTCCCTGTTAAACAACAGGAAGACCGAATTAGAAAAATAATTGATTCTTTAGCTGCAAAATATCAAGCTTTTCCCTTTATTCCGCATATTACAATCTTTTATCTCGGAGAAACTACAATTTTAAATGACTGCATCAACTTTATAGATAAAGAGCTGAGCGATACTCGACCAATTCAATTGGAGCTAACAAATATAGCTTATTCAGATGTGTTTACTAAAACACTATTTGCTAATTATCAGCAAAACTCCGCCCTTCTTACACTACATCAAAAACTGAGTAAGAGTTTTAAGCACATAAGAGACTATCATCTAGCTCCTCATCTCAGCCTTATCTATAAAAATAATATGCCTCTTGAAGATAAACAAAAAGAAATGCTAAATATTTCTGTGCCGAAAAAACTAATTCTTGATAGAATCATAGTAATCACGAAAGAAAACGGAACTATTGTAAAAGAAGAAGATGTTTTAGAATGGAAAGTCGCTCATTCAATTTCATTCAAAAAAGAATAAATCCTGTACTCTCGTGCTTGAATTTTTTTTGCTATAATGAGGGTCTATGAAACTATTTGTCACTGGTGGAGCTGGGTTTATTGGCTCCAACTTTATTCTTCACTGGATGAAAAAATACCCTTCAGATTTGCTCATCAATTTTGATAAACTTACCTATGCTGGAAATCTAGAAAATTTGAAAGAAGTAGAAAAGAATCCAAACTATGAGTTTATTCAGGGAGATATCTGCAATAAACGATTGGTAGACGATGTAACGCGCGGAGTAGATGTAATCGTTCACTTTGCCGCAGAAAGTCATGTTGATAGGTCTATCCTGGATGCTTCTCCATTTATTCAAACGAATATTGTGGGAACCCATGTGCTTCTTGAGGCTACATTAAAAAACAAAGTATCCCGTTTTCATCATGTTTCAACGGATGAAGTATTTGGCGCACTTCCCCTCCAATCGAAAGAAAAGTTTACTGATACGACCCCTTATAATCCGCATAGTCCGTATTCTGCTTCTAAGGCAGCATCTGATCATCTTGTACGTGCATATGGCGACACCTTTCAGCTTCCCTACACCATCTCCAACTGTTCCAACAACTTCGGCCCCTACCATTTTCCAGAAAAATTAATTCCGCTTGCCATAACGAATCTTATTGAGGGGAAAAAAGTGCCTCTCTATGGAGATGGTCTCTATGTGCGAGACTGGCTTTATGTGCTTGATCACTGCGAGGCAATTGAGATGATTATAAAAAAAGGGACCATTGGAAAAACATATCTTGTTGGTGGACTCACCGAGGACATTTCAAACAGTGATGTGATAAAAAAAATACTTTCCCTCATGGGAAAAGATGAGTCATCTATAACCTTTATAAAAGATAGACCAGGTCATGATAGGAGATATGCCATAGACTGGTCCACCATCCAAAAGGATTTAGGTTGGAGTCCAAAACATACATTTGAATCTGCACTCAGTGAAACTGTTGAGTGGTTTAAGGAAAATGAAGAGTGGTGGAAGAGAATTAAAACGGGAGTATATAAAGAGTATTACAATACGCAATATAAATAATGAAGAAAATTGCAATAACTGGCGCAAGTGGTTTGGTTGGAACTCGCTTAATCGAGCTTCTTTCAGATACCTTTGAGTTTGTTCCACTGGGGATAAAAGACATGGACATCACGAATAGAGACTCAGTCCACTCCCATATGCAAGGCCTTGCTTATGATTTATTTCTCCATCTCGCTGCCTATACACAAGTGAATCAAGCAGAGAATGAGCAACAAAAAGCATTTCTCATAAATGAGATGGGCACAAAAAATGTATTTGAGGAGGTGTTTGCTGCACATAAGCAATTTATTTTTATCTCTACAGATTTTGTATTTGACGGCACACAACCCCCCTATCTTGAAACGAGCACTCCTCACCCTGTATCGGTGTATGGTGCTTCAAAATGTGCCGGAGAAAAGATAGTTGGGAAAGATGGTATGATTGTGCGTATATCGTATCCGTTTCGAAGTGCATTTGAAGTAAAAAAAGACATTTTTCGCACCCTAAAGTCTTCCCTTCAATCTGGTAAGTCAATTCAAATGGTAGATGACTCGCTAATGGTCCCTACGTTTATCGATGATATTGCCTATGGACTTAAACATCTCATGAATAATTTTAGTCCAGATATTTTTCATCTTGTTGGAAAAGATGCAATGTCACCCTATACACTAGCACAGACTATTGCACGAGTATTTCTTCTTGATGAAAACTTAATCACCCGAATCTCCTATGAAGAATATTTTAAAAATAAAGCTAAAGGACCTCGATATAGTGATATTCGATCCATGAAAAATACATTTCATCCGATGCATTCATTTGAGGAAAGTTTATATATTATTAAAAATCAATTACAGATCATATGACAATCACCATAGTGGGACACGGATATGTGGGGTTAGTATCAGCCTGCGTATTTGCAGATTTTGGAAATACGGTTTATGTGGTGGGACATACTCAGGAAAAATTGGAAAGATTAAGAAATGGAGATCCTATTATTTATGAGCCAGGATTAAAGGAGGTGCTCGAGAAGAATAATAAAGCTGGACGATTAATCTTTACTACAGACTATACAGAGTCTGTATCCAAAAGTGAGATTGTGTTTATTACAGTGGGAACTCCTCCAAAGGAAAATGGTGAGGCAGATTTATCAACAGTTATGTCTGTGGCAGAGTTGGTGGGAAAAAATCTATCCGCTCCATTTACAGTTGTGTCATGCAAAAGTACCGTACCAGTAGGGACAAATAAAGCAATCGAAAAAATAATTAATTCGGTAAAAAAAGACTCAGTCGAATTTGCTGTCGCTTCATGTCCAGAGTTTTTACGAGAAGGAAGTGCACTCCATGATACATTTCACGCAGACCGAGTAGTTATCGGTTCTGCAAGTCAAAAAGCAATTGATTTATTGCTTAAAATTCATACGCCAATAACTGGTAAAAAAATAGTGACAGACCTGGCCTCTGCAGAGTTGATAAAATATACTTCAAACTCTGTTCTTGCAATGAAAATTTCATTTGCAAATCTCATTTCATTTTATTGTGAAAAAACGGGAGCAAATGTAGAACTGGTTCTTGATGCTGTTGGATTAGACCAAAGAATAGGGCGCATCTTTATGGATCCAGGAGTGGGATACGGAGGGTCATGTTTTCCCAAAGATGTTAAAGCGCTCATCTCCACCGGAAAGCAACTCGGTATCGATACTCAACTTCTCCAGTCGGTTGATGATATAAATGAAGAAGCGAGACAAAATCTTCTCAGAAAGATTGTATCTCACGTATCGGGCAAAAAAATCGCAATCTGGGGACTGAGCTTTAAGCCCAATACCGATGATATTCGTTTTGCACCATCGGTTGATATCATACATGCCCTCATTGAAAAGGGGTATCAAATTGCAGTGTATGATCAAGAAGGAACAAAAAATATTCAAAAAAAGTTTGGCGACAAACTTACCTATGCAAAAAATTCATATGATGCGCTCACCGATGCCGATGCACTTGTTATTCTCACAGACTGGAACGAGTTTAAGCATATCGATTTGCACAAAGTAAAAAAAATACTCAAGCAGCCAATGATATTGGATGGAAGAAATATTTATGATATGCAAACAATGAAAGAACTTGGATTTACCTATATTTCAACAGGAAGAGCTCCTGTTTCAGTATAATAACAGATATGCATATTCTTATTACAGGCGGAGCGGGATTTATTGCATCTCATTTGGGCGAATATATTCTGAGCTTAGGACATTCTGTAACTGCAGTTGATAATCTCATAACAGGGAGTAAGAACAATATTAAGGATTCCCTGACAAAGAGCGCATTTCATTTTATCAACGAAGATATCTTACAGTTTGATTACTCAACGATAAAAGCACCTGTTGATATTGTATTTCACATGGCATCTCCGGCTTCTCCGATTCAGTATAAAAAATATCCTATTGAAACACTTGATGTAAACTCCGTTGGTACAAAGCAAGCGCTTGATTTTGCACTCAAAAACAATTCAACACTCGTCTATGCATCCACTTCAGAAGTGTATGGAGACCCACTTGTACATCCGCAGGTAGAATGGTACTGGGGGAATGTCAATCCAAATGGTGTGAGGTCTTGTTATGATGAAGCGAAACGATTTGGAGAAGCTATGTGTATGACCTATGTGCGAGCAAAAAAAGCTCAAGTTCGTATAGCTCGAATATTTAACACATATGGTCCGAGAATGGATGTAAATGATGGACGTGTCGTGTCCAATTTTATTGTGCAAGCACTGAAAAATGAACCAATTACGCTCTATGGTACTGGACAACAAACTCGGTCGTTTTGCTATGTTTCAGATCTCGTGAGAGGGCTCTGGTCGCTTGCAATTGTCCCACTCACCTCGGGGGAAGTGATAAATCTTGGCAATCCACATGAAATGACCGTCGTAGATATTGCTCACAAAATCAAAAATTCCACACAATCAAGAAGTGATATTGCGAAGCAACCAATAGAATTAGATGATCCATCAAAACGAAAACCCGATATTTCAAAAGCAAAAGAGCTTCTCAAATGGGAACCAACTGTGTCTATTGATGATGGACTTCAAAAAACTATTGATTATTTCAAAACTATCCTATGAAAACAGCAGTTATTGTTATTCCCACCTATAATGAAGCAGGAAATATCAAAAACTTAGTCGATACACTGTTCTCTGTTACAAAAGACCTTTCGCGATGGGATGTTCACTTGATGGTGGTAGACAGCAACTCACCAGATAAAACAGGCGAATTGGTAGAGAAACTACAAGTCACCTACCACAAACTCCATTTAGAACGAACAAAAAAAGAAGGACTTGGTAAGGCGTACGTGCATGGTTTTACACAGGCAATAAAAAAACTCAATCCTTATGTCTTGTTTGAAATGGACGCAGATCTTTCGCATGACCCAGCTGTCATTCCTCAATTTTTAGAAAAAATTGAGAAGGGAGCAGATTTTGTTGTGGGGTCTCGCTATATTAAGGGGGGGTCAATTCCTTCAAACTGGGGTTTACACCGCAAGATATTTTCTATATTTGGAAATCTTATCGTACGTCTTGGATTTATGAGGCTGGATGTTTCAGATTGGACAAATGGATATAGAGCAATAAAAAGTTGGGTGGTAAAAGCATCTCTTGATCATATAAAAAACTATTCAGGGTATGTGTTTCAAATTGCATTTTTGGATTATGCATACAATAAAAAAGCTCACATCAAAGAAGTGCCAATTCGCTTTATAGATAGAACACAAGGAGAGTCAAAAATTGATTCTGTGCAATATATTTTTCAGATGCTTTCCTATGTATTCACTCATTCTTCATTTATAAAGTTTATAATCACGGGATTTCTTGGATTTGGAGTCGACTTTGGATTTGCATATCTTTTCATTCATTTACTTTCATACGCAAAGGCTTCAGCGAATATGTTGAGCGCTGAGATTGCAATAATCTGCAACTTTTTTATCAATAATTTTTGGAGTTTCAAAGATAAGAAAATTGAGGGAGGCCTCACAAGTTATGTAAAAAAATTTGTACTATTTAACTTTGTTTCATCAGGATCAATAATTATTCAAGGGGGTGGCCTTTCTCTTATGCTCACCTACTTTGGTGACAAACTACTTCCATTGGGCATCGTAAACGTTCCATCGTGGATTGTCTATAAAGTGCTTATTATAGCGCTTATCATTATTCCCTACTCATACGTACTCTACAATAAAGTGATTTGGAAGAAGTAAGATTAGTTCTTTTTGGCGTAGTCGCTTGAAATCCAACCTTGCAAGGAGCCATCTATTTTTATCTTATACCACCCCAACTCCTCCTCTAGCAGCTCAAACCGCTGACCGGGATTTACTCGCGCAGACTCACTCCCTGCTAAAGTGGGTTCCTCCCGTACTCGAAGCCAGCCAGTGGGAGTGTCAAGTATTCTAACAGTATTTTTGGGCTCACTTATCGTTGCAGCAGATGTTGCGGTTTGGGGGGCAGGCTCATCTACGGTATACTGAGAGCTTTGAGATGGATCAATTGCAAGCTTCACGGATGCATGAAGTATATATCCCTTTGTGATATTAATTTTTTTTGATCTTCTACTAAATCCTGGCATAAAAAGTGATAGCTCATGACTTCCCTCTGTAACGTGCTCAAGAGTGAGTGGAGACACTCCTTTCTCATCGTTATCAAGATAAATGAGTGCACCAGATGGCTCACTCTCCACGACAAGTCCACTTTTTGAACTAAACATTCCTAAGTGTGTGAGCCAATATACGTCTGCCCCGGAAGCAATATCCGAACTCTCCAGTTGAACATCGACATGAGTAAGGGAATTTGTGCGGATAGATATTTTTTTTTGCCAAGATGCGGCGGATGTGGCAACTCCATCGGGCACAATCTTGAGTAAATATTCTCCCTCCTTCATACTCCCGGTAAACGGTGTGTTTCCTCTCATTACATTATCGAGAAAAACTGCAGCGCTCGGACGTGATACCACCTGAAGTCGTCCCTCCTTTTTCGAAGCAATATCGCTAATAAGCTTAATGATGATAAACACAATAAATGCCAGACTGAGAAATGCGATAAGAGTTATCTTTCCCTTCATATATTCACTATTATACTGGGAAACACAACACTATTTCCATTTGACAATTATAGGTCTTACATCTAGAATAGAGATTCTATGATATCTATTAGTTCTTCTAATTTGGCTCAGTCAAGGCAACTCTTTCAAGGGAGAGTAGTAGCTATTCTATAGAGATAATAAACACCCCTTCACTACTACTCACCCCTCCGAATCGGAGGGATTTTTTTTACTTAATTTTCTATTACATACTATGTCAGAACTACAAAAACAATTATCAGTTGTCATTACGCCTGCCGCTGAGTTAACAAACCCACATTACCAGTTGAATCGAACAAACTGGGCAGTCAAAGCGTCTCAATTACTAAAACAGTTAGGGGGAGAACACACATTTCAGCCACCCCCTGAAAACCTTGAGTTTGCTCTTTCCATTGGGCATGCATCTGTTGCAACGAGTGAACACGGTGACCTTGCAGGATTCGTTAAAATGGCACCATGGGTGATTGACAAAAATCAACATGCAAGTATGGCGGAAACTCCTGAAGAGTTTGAGAATATTCATACCGACGAAACTCGACCTGTCTGCGTTGAAATAGGAAGTTTGGTTGTTGATGCGGCTCATCAGGGAAAAAATATTGGTAAGGCACTTGTTAATCAGATGCTTAGTGAAAGTAATCTTGTATATCCACAGCTTCCCAAGATTGCAGTTGTTACCAATGACAATGGAGCATCTTTGGCTGTTTTTAATAAACTTGGATGGAGTACTCTTTCGAAAGAGCAAGCAGCTAGCCTCCTGGGCATAGATGTGCTTGATGGTTGGGAACCGCCATCGACTATTTTTATTTCACCGGATCCCCAATTATAATTTTATTATTATTCTTATGGATATTGCATCACAGTTTATAAAACTCATCACAATCTCAAGCCCGTCAGGTCACGAACAAGAGGTCAGTTTATTTTTGCAAGAATGGTTAAATGCAAATGCATTTACAGTTCAACTTGATTCTGTAGGGAACATTCTTGGAAAGAATAATAAAAAGGGACAGTCTCTCCTGCTTTGTGCTCATATGGACACTGTCTCGCCTGGTGTCAATATTCAGCCCCATATAACAGATGGATTAATACAGTCTGATGGCACAACAATTTTGGGAGCAGATAACAAAGCGGCAATTGCTGCAATAATGGCAGCAGTAGAAAGTGCGGCAGAGCGAAACCTGGAGATTCTGTTTACAGTTAAAGAGGAGGTGGGTGGTGGGGTGGATAACATACCACAAGAATGGATTTCATCAACGAATGCTCTCATTTTCGATAGCGCGAAACCCTTAGGGGGAATTGTCCTTTCCTCACCGTTTATTACCAATTTTTCTGTGTCATTTCAAGGGAAGTCAGCGCATTCTTCCACTCCAGAACAAGGAATAAATGCGTTCGTTCCAGCTGCATCATTTTTAGTCCAGCTCCCTGTGGGTACATTGGATGATGGCGCAACAACAGTGAACGTTGGAATGGTAAATGGTGGGGTAGGAATAAATACAATCCCTGACTTGATCACTATCCAGGGCGAAATTCGAAGTTATAACAAACATTTATTTGATACGCAAATTGCCCAAATTAAACAGATGAGTGAGCTTTGTGGTACAAAATATCACTGTATGCCGAACTTCAAAATGAGCGGCTTCTGTGCCGGATATACGCATTCAAAAAACGATGCGTTTGTACGCGCAATTCATATTGCGTTGGAACAGTTGGGATTTAGCCCTGTCTATTACACCCATTCAGGAATTAGCGATGCAAATGTTCTTAATGCAATGGGAATTAAGACAGTGAATCTTACTGATGGTGTGCAGTATCCTCATACAAAAAATGAACAGATTACAGTTAAAGGGCTTGAAAAATTGGCTGCTGTTATTAAAAAATGTATTCAAGAATTGTGATATCATATACCCATTATGGAACAGCAAATAAAAGTAAGTCTAGCTGAAGCGGTGCGAAGCTTTGTCCCCGGATTTACAGACGAAATTCAACTCACCACTCCTGCTCCCCAATTTGGTGACTTTTCAAGTAATATAGCGCTCATACTCGGAAAAAAACTAAAAAGGAATCCCCTTGAAGTTGCAGAAGAAATCAAATCAAATATGAAAGCAGATAGTTCTGTTGAGTCTATTCAAATCCTCAAACCAGGATTTGTCAATATTTGGCTTTCAAAAACAGCACTTCTTCCTCCACTTGAACAAGCAGCAAGTGGCGCATTTGCAATCCCTTCATTTTCATATGGAAAAGAAAAAAAGGTACTCGTTGAGTTTGCTCACCCGAATACTCACAAACTTTTCCATATTGGACATTTACGTAATATAACTACAGGAGAGTCGGTGTGTCGACTTCTTTCTGCTGTCGGAAATACTGTTATACGTACTAACTATCAGGGAGATGTAGGTATGCACATCGCTAAGTGTTTATATGGAATTCAACTCAGAATTCAAAAAGAAGGAGCTGACATATTTGAAAAGTTAACATTGAACGAAAAAATTCAACTCCTGGGAAAGGGATATTCAGAAGGACAGACAGCCTATGAGGAAAATGAGGAAGCAAAAACTAAAATTATCGAGATAAATAAGCAGATATACACACAAGATAAGCAGATAAAAGAATTGTGGGAAACAACAAGAGCATGGAGCATAGAATATTTTAATGAGATGTATAGTAGACTGTATTCTCACTTTGACCGTTGTTACTTTGAAAGTGAAGTGCATGTACAAGGATTAAAAACCGCATATGAGTTACTTGATCAAGGTATTCTTGAAAAAAGCCAAGGCGCGGTTGTCTTTAATGGCGAAAAATATGGAATGGACACACGAGTTTTCATTAATAGTGTTGGATTTCCTACCTATGAAGGAAAAGAACTCGGCCTTGCCCCAAAAGAGTTTGGTGATTTTGGCACGTTAGACAAGGCAATTCATGTAGTAACTCCTGAACAAACGAGTTTTTTTAAAATCACATTCAAAGTTGAAGAGCTCTGGAATAAGGAATTGTTTGGCGGAAAACAACATCATCTCGCGTATGAATGGGTAAAACTAAAAGAGGGAAAAATGTCTTCCCGAACAGGAAACGTTGTTGAAGCAGCTTGGCTTATTGATGAAATTAAGAAAAAAATTATTGAGAAATTTGAACATGTGGAAGACATCGGAGAGACGCTCGCAGTGGCAGCCGTGAAATATTCTTTTCTCAAAAATACAACAAATTCGATAATTGCATTTGATATTGACGAATCTATCTCGCTTGAAGGAAACTCAGCTGCGTATATTCTTTACACCTATGTACGAACAAATAGTATATTGAGTAAGGATTTACATAAGTCAGAAGGCACGTATCCAGTTGATTTTTCTGCTGATGAACTTCAAATGCTTCGACTCATCTATCAATATACCGATAGAGTTTACAAGGCAGCATCCACCCTCGCTCCCAATATAATTGCAGGATATTTATATGAATTATGCAGAGAATACAATGTGTTTTACCAAAAGAACCCCATCCTGAAAGCAGAAACAGATAAAAAATATCTGCGAATTATGATTACTCAAGCGGTGGGAAGTATCATTAAGCATGGAGTTGATTTATTGGGAATGAAGACGGTGGAAAAGATGTAAAAATGAGTTCATGAAGTAATAAATAAATGAAGAAATGATGAAATAAATAAATAAATAAATTAAGAATTGAAATTAATAGACTAGGTGGCACGAGTAAGGGGTACCCGACAACACGGAAAAAAGTTTGGCCAGCAGGCTTTCAAAGCTTTTTGAGTACTGGCGGGGGAAATTACGAGTGACGGAATCTAGTTGTTGAAATGAATAATTAAACTATGTCATTCTATATTTGCTCTTCATGCTCATTCGGCTCCGCCTCTTGGATGGGTAAGTGTCCTGGTTGTGGAGAGTGGAATACCCTTCTCCAAAAAAAGGAGGAAACAAGTATTGCTCGCAAAAAAGTTTCACCTACTCAGTTTTCTCCCTTAAAAAAAATTGATAAAAAACTATCCAATAGACAGTCAATGGGACTTTTTGAGTTTGATCGAGTGTTAGGAGGCGGAGTCACAAAAGGAGAGGTTGTTCTTCTCTCGGGGGAACCTGGCATCGGGAAATCAACTCTTTTATTACAAATAATAAAAAATAATACTGCCATTTATGTTTCCGGTGAAGAATCTCTTGAACAAGTTCAGCACCGAGCCGAGAGACTCCATGCAGCAATTGACCATATATTATTCTCGGATGAAGCGAACATCGATAAAATACTAGCTGGTGTTGAAGCGCAAAAAAATGCAAAACTTGTCATACTTGACTCGATCCAAACACTGTATACTCACGATGTTGAGACGCCACCTGGCAGTATTAATCAAATTAAAGAGGTGATGAATCGTGTAATTCCATTTGCTAAAAAAAGTGGGATACCATTCCTGGTGATTGGTCATGTCACCAAGGACGGCGATCTGGCAGGACCAAAAACACTTGAACATATGGTTGACTGCGTACTCTCGCTTGAAGGAGAAGTCTCCTCACCCTTTAGGATTCTCCGTTCTTCAAAAAACCGATTTGGTTCTATAGATGAAATTGGGGTTTTTGAAATGATCGAAACGGGGCTCAAAGAGGTAAACTCAGCAACAGCGCTCCTTGAAGAATCGTCCAAACAAGAGATTGGTAAGGCAATTGTGGGCATTTGCGAGGGGAATCGACCCATGTTCTTGGAGGTGCAAGCTCTTGCTGTTCCCACCTCCCTTTCGATGCCTCGCCGTGTCGCAAAAGGAATAGACTTTAACCGCGCTCAACTGTTGATAGCAATTGCAAAAAAATATCTTAGTCTAAAACTTGACAGTTATGATGTTTATTTTAATGTAGTGGGTGGAATTCGAATAACTTCACCTCTTGCTGATGTAGGCATCATTGCCGCTCTCTATTCCTCAGTTCTCGGGAAAGCTGTGAAGACAAATCAAGTTTTTGTTGGCGAAGTTGGACTTCTCGGGGAGATACGTTCTGGATATTTAGGAAAGAAAACATCCCTTGAAGCAAAACGACTCAAAATGAATCCCTTGGATCAAACTGTTCTCACATCAATAAAAGACCTCCAAAAGGTAGTTACAACTTCTTAAATTTCTTTTCGAGGGTGGATTTCTTTCCATTTGCGCCAACCACCTCTATTACTAGTTTTGATTCATTATTTTTCAGGGGAAGTACATATTCAAAGAATCCCTCCTTATTTTGATATATTCTCTCACCGAGAATCGTTATCACGCTCTCCTTATCTGTTTTTCCTACAATCTTTACAGTTGGCTCCCGTTTAAATGTAAACGACGTAGGCGAAATAATGGAAATAGTGGGTGGTTTTACATATTGAAACAGTTGATAGGAAAAGTAACCTGCAAGAAGTATAAAAATAAGTGAAAATGCTATGATGATGAATTTTTTTGTGTCTGAGGAAAGATATGAATTTGATACGCGCTCTTTAAATTTTAAATCTTCTTTTCTCTCATACTCACGTCTAAAAAAGGCGATGATTTTGCGATCATCAAGCTCAAGAAATCGTGCATAATTTTTTAGAATACCTGTGATGTAGATTCGGGATGTAAAGAAGTTCCAGTTATCGTCTTCCAAAGCCTTAATGAACTGCTCCCGAACTTTTATGCGTTTTTCTACGTCGTGAAGAGATATTTTTCTTCTTTCTCGTGCTTCTTTGAGAAGATTACCAACAGAGAGCATAATGTATTAGTCTAAAAGTCTAAAGTCCTAAAGTCTAAAGTTATACACTTGAGAGGATTCTTGGATATTGAGACTTTAAGACTTTCAGACTTACTTATTCTTTAACCCGTTCTCCGTATTCACCCGTTTCAGGATTAACAGTGATCATGTCACCTACTTTTACAAAAAGTGGCACCATTACGGTTACTCCAGTTTCAACTTTTGCAGCTTTTTTAGCTCCTGATACTGTGTCACCCTTCACTGCATCCTCTGTCTCGATTATTTTAAATTTAACTGAAACAGGAGGTCTCATCGTGAGTGGTTTATCATCATACATGTATACATAGTATCCATTCCCTTCTTTCATGAAATTTGCCACATCTCCTACAATGGTTATGGGAAGTGTATATTGATTGTATGTTCTTTGATCCATAAAGAATACACTTTCCTGATCCTTATAGAGATATTCCATTTCAATACATGAAACATCTAACACTTCAACACTTTCATTAGACTTAAAGGCGTAATCTATATTTTTATGAGTGATGATATTTTTTATACGGGCTTTCATGAGAGCAGAACCTTTTCCGGGAGAATAGAAGTCTGCTTTTTGAACCTGCCAAATACCATCAAGATGTTGAATAAACTCTCCTTTTTTGAGAGCTCCTGCGCTAGTTTTCATTTAGTTATTGTACATCAGGAGAGTTCTTTCTGCAACTCTTCAAGTAATTTTTTTGATTTTGAAGATACTCGCTCTGGCACACTAATCGTATATATTACATACAGGTCCCCTTTATGAGATTGTTGCGGATAAATGATTCCATGTCCTCTCAATCGGACAGTTGTTCCACTTTTTGTTCCAGGTCGAACACGGAGTGTAACGGGTCCTTCAAGCGTATCAACGGAAAGCTCTCCTCCCAGGGCAGCTAGGGGAAATGAAATAGTTTTCTCTATATACACATCTTGTCCTTCACGCCTAAACTTACTGTCTGGTCGTACTCTCACCAATACATCAAACTCCTCAAACCGAATTTTCATTCCATCATCTACGCCAGCAGGAATTTTTATCGTATGAGTTTTTCCTTTGATGACGGTTTCTTTTGAAACGCCTCTAACCGCATCATAAAAGGTTAGCTCCATTTGATACACATCTCTTCGTTTTCTTCCTCGCCCACCGCCTCCTCCGCCAAATCCAAAAAACTGTTCGAAAATATCAAAAGGGTCTGTTCCTCCAAAATCAGCTCCTTCAAATGGATTGTGTCCACCTGAGCTGGAGTAGGTATAGGAGAATGGACCTTGTTGTTGGGCTCCCGCTCCTCGTGAATGACTTCCAAATCCACCCTTTTCAAATCCATCTTTTCCATACTGATCATACATCTGCTTTTTTTGGGAGTCTGATAATACTTCGTATGCTTTGTTAATCTCTTTAAACTTCTCAGCAGCATTTGCTTCTTTATTACGATCCGGATGCCATTTGAGGGCTTGCTTGCGATAAGCAGCTTTAATTTCGGCATCCGATGCTCCTTTTTTTAATCCAAGTAGTTCGTAATAATCCATAATAGTTAGTCAACAGTTAATAGCCAACAGCCAAATCACTTACAAGAGATATATTCTATCACTCTTTAACAAAAACGAAATCCCGAACCGGAGTCCGGGATCCCGTTCGTAGTTTTAACTGGTTTCAAACGATTTTAACTAATCTCAGCTGATTTTAGCTAACAACTTGTCCTTCTTCGACATCTTTCTTTTCACCAGCTGGCTTTTTTTCATCTGACTCAGATACTGGTTGATCAGCAGCAGGACCTTGTCCTGAGCTTGCCGAAGGACCTTGTCCTGAGCTTGCCGAAGGACCTTGTCCTGAGCTTGCCGAAGGATCATCTTTCTTATACATATACTGTCCAATCTTTTGTAGTTCATCAGAAAGTTCTGATGTTTTTTTCTCAATATCTTCCTTGTTTCCTTTTTCGGATACATCTTTAAGCTCTTTAATCTTTTTCTCAATAGATTCTTTGAGTTCTTTTGGCGCTTTATCTCCCACGTCTTTGAGTGACTTTTCTGATGTGTAGACAAGATTGTCTGCCTTATTCTTCACTTCAATCTTCTCTTTTTCATCTTTATCTTTTTCGGCATTTTGTTCTGCTTCAGCCTTCATCTTTTCGATTTCATCTTTGGTAAGTCCAGTGGAACCAGTAATTTTAATTGCTTGTGTCTTACCTGTGGCTTTGTCTTTAGCAGTGACGGTCACAATGCCGCTTGCATCAATATCAAATGCTACTTCAATCTGGGGCACTCCGCGGGGCGCAGGTGGAATACCATCAAGTATAAATCTTCCGAGAGATTTGTTATCTTTTGCAAGAGGTCGCTCTCCTTGAAGAATATGAATTTCCACCTGTGTCTGATTGTCCCCTGCTGTTGAAAAAATCTCAGATCGAGATGTGGGAATTGTTGTGTTTCTCTGAATTAGAGGTGTTGATACACTCCCTAATGTCTCCACTCCCAAGGTGAGAGGGGTTACATCAAGTAATACCACGTCTTTTGTTTCTCCCGTGAGAATTCCTGCCTGAATTGCGGCTCCAACAGCTACTACTTCATCTGGATTCACACCACGATTTGGTTCTTTTCCAAAAAATTCTTTTACCTTGTCATATACTTTTGGCATTCGGGTCATTCCACCAACCATCACCACCTCATTAATTTTTGAGATATCAACACCTGCATCTTTCATACATGCCTTCACAGGTTCAAAGGTTTTTTCGATTAACCCTCCTACAAGCTGTTCAAGTTTTGAACGAGAAATTTTCACTACTAAGTGAAGTGGCTGACTTTCCTTTACAGTTATGAATGGAAGATTCACCTCTGCCTCCATAGACGAGGATAGTTCAATTTTTGCTTTTTCAGCAGCATCTCTTAATCGTTGAAGTGCTTGCTTATCCAAACGTAAATCAATACCATTTTCTTTCTTAAATTCATCTGCAAGGTAGTCTAATATCACCTTATCAAAATCATCCCCTCCTAAGTGAGTATCACCGTTTGTTGCTTTTACTTGAAATACCCCCTCTCCCAACTCAAGGACTGTCACATCAAAGGTTCCTCCTCCCAAATCGTAAACGACAATGGTATGTGAATGTTGTTTATCTAGTCCGTAGGCTAGTGCTGCTGCTGTTGGTTCATTTATAATACGCACCACTTCAAGTCCGGCTATTTCACCAGCTTGTTTGGTGGCCTGTCGTTGAGCATCATCAAAATATGCAGGTACGGTAATCACTGCCTTCTCCACCTTTTCACCTAAATAGCTTTCAGCATCTATCTTAATTTTTTGAAGAATTTGAGCTGAAATCTCTTGAGGAGTGTATGTCTTTCCATCAACTTCAACATCTGCCATTCCATCTCTTCCTTCTTTAATCGTGTAAGGAAGCCATTTTTTATCAGTCTGAACTGATGGGTCGCTAAATCGTCTTCCCACCAAACGCTTCACTGAAAAGATGGTGTTTTTTGGATTAATCACCATCTGACGCTTAGCGACATCTCCCACCACGCGCTTCACAGGATCTACAACGGAAGGAATGGTGTTGCGTCCTTCTTGTGAATGGATTACTTTTGGTTTTCCTCCTTCCATTACTGAGACACATGAGTTTGTTGTACCAAGGTCGATACCGATTATTTTGGACATAAAATTAAATTTAAATTAATAATATTTTTTAACTTGTAACTTGTAGCTTGTAACTTTGTGCATGCTGTAAGTTACAAGTTTCAAGATTCAAGTTTCAATAGTCATGCTTTCTTCGAAACAGTTACTTGTGCAACTCGTAACAGTTGCCCATTATAGGTGTACCCTTTTCTTAACACAGAAATAACCATATTATCTTCTTGCCCTTCCTTCATATCAATAACCTCTGCTGTATAGGGATCATATGCTTTATTGAGCACATCAATTTCTTCTAAACCTTCTGCTTTCAATAGTTTTGTAAATGAGTCCTTTATATGGGTTAGGTTTACATCCTTAACAAAAATCTCCGCTCTATCCAAATCATCAAGAAAGTCTAAGAGCTTTAAGATGACTTTTTTATTGGCATTTTGCATCCACTCTTTTCGCTGATCTTGTACCCTTCTTTCATAATTTTGATAATCTGCAATTGCTCGAAGGTATTTAATTTTATATTCATCACATTTCTCACATTCACTTTCCTTACATGTGCAGTCTTTACAGCATTGTTCCTCTTGTTTTGATTCTTCATTAAGCGCTTTTTCTATTACTTCAGTCTGCGCCTCTTCTTTTTTTTCCTCTATTTTTTGTGTTTTATCTGCCATTTTAATTGTTTTTATTGAACTGATAATTTAACTATTTGTATCGCCTAATTTTTGTTCTCTCATAATCTCCTCAAGTAATGTTGAGAAATATTTAACCTGGGGAGCGATTAGATCATAGTGCATTCTTTTGGGACCAACCACCCCAATCATTCCCTTTACATTATTTGATTCAAACTCGCCAAATATACTCGCACATGAGTCGTAAATGGGATCCGCATAGCCTTCATCTCCCAGGATGAAATAGATATCATGATCTTCAGTTGAAACAAATTTATTTAAGAGCCGTTCCCAATAATCCAATTGCTCTAACCTCTGAAATACCTGTCTCTCCATCTCGCGGTTTATAAACTCTTCAATAGTGAGTAGGTTTGCGAGTCCGGCAAAATAGATATCTCCCGTATTAGTGGTTGCAACTGATACTAGTCCTGTTTTATGTGCAAGCACCCGAGTGGCCTGAGTGAGAAGCTTATGCATTTCTTTGCGCTCATCCCATATGCTATTTTTATATGCTACTTCATCAGCTGTCGACATATCCCGCTGTTTCATTATTTTGTTAATATATAAACGAAACCCCTTAGGAGAAGGAATTCTTCCAGATGAAAAGTGTGCCTTTTGGATATATCCCTTTTTTGCCAACACAACCATTTCATTGCGAATAGTGGCTGGCGATACTCCTAGTTTGTATTTCTTTTCCAGTATTTCGCTCCCAACAGGACCCCCTGTTTCTGTATGCTCCTGGATAATGACTTTGAGAATTTCAAGTTGTCGAGCTGTTAGATCATCCATAATTACTTGCCGTTCCGTAGCCCAAATTTTTTTTGGGGGCGAAGGGCGGTTAGCAATAATATACCAACTCTGCTAAAGGATGTCAACAGGTATTTTTGTTATACTTGCCCTATGTACGAAAAATACAAATCTATTTTGAGCGTAGGAGCGTTTATATTTAATACTTCTAATAAACTTCTCATTGTAAAAAAGTCATCCCATGAACAAATAGATGCTGGGGTGTGGACCATTCCTGGAGGGAAGATATATCCTTCAGAGCATATTATTGATGGTCTTAAGCGTGAGGTTTTAGAGGAAGTTGGACTTACAATAACTTCACCGGAGTGGATTGGAGAAGATGTATTTGAAAGTCAAAATGCCATGTTTCATGCGGAGCATTTTAAGTGTAAAGCTCTCTCAGACTCGGTTACTCTTGAGCCAAAATTAACAGAATTTAAATGGATTTCAAGTCTCAAAGATATAAGTACACTACAATTTCCTGAAAACATTAAAAATCGAATTATAGAAATTTACTCAAAAAATATATGAAATTTGGTGCACATCTCTCAATCGCAGGGGGATATCATAAAGCATTAGAACGGGTAAATGCCATAGGGGGGAATTGCCTTCAAATTTTTTCCGCCTCCCCTCGAGGGTGGAATAGAGCAACAATCACAGAAGATGTAAAACAACTATTTATTGATACAAAGAATAAACTTAAGATAAATGAAGTATTTTTTCATGCATCTTATCTTGTCAACCTTGCAGACGAGGACCGAATTGGTGATGAATCTAAGAAATCGCTCATCGCAGAACTCCATGTGGCGTCCCAACTGGGAATAATTGGAAGCATTGTTCACACAGGATCATTTAAGGGCAATCTCCCCTCTGTTTGGGGTATGGAGGATCAAAAATATAAGGTACTTATTAATAATATACGAGAAGTTTTAAATACAACCCCTCAAAATACATTTCTCATTTTGGAAAATGCTGGAAATAAAAAAATTGGCCAAAATCTTCATGAACTCGCTGCAATAATAAACGATGTAGGGTCTGATAGGCTTAGAGTATGTCTGGATACATGCCATCTTTTTTCAGCAGGATATGATCTCTCAACGAGCGAGAAGATGGATGTCTTTTTTACTGAATTTGACAAAAATATTGGATTAAAAAAACTCGTTGTTTTTCATGCGAATGATAGTAAAGATCCTTTTGCTTCTGGACGCGATAAACATGAGAATATTGGGGAAGGTACGCTCCCTAGAGATACATTTAAGCACCTTCTCACAGATAAAAGGACCAAAAATCTTCCCTTTATTATTGAAACTCCTGGATTTGATGGAAAAGGACCAGATAAGAGGAATATAGATATCCTAAGGGGTATAATAGAAACATGATGTCACTTCCTTCCGCCGTTACCGCATTTATGAATGCAATCCGCCAAGCAGGATTTGAGGTGTATGTGGTAGGAGGAGCAGTACGAAATCTACTTCTGAACAAACCAATTACAAACTGGGATTTTACTACTAATGCAACGCCTGAAAATATTCAGGAATTATTTCCTGGTAACTTCTACCACAATACCTATGGTACGGTAACGGTAAAAAAAGGTGAAGAATTATTTGAAATCACCCCCTATCGGACAGAGTCAAACTATTCTGATAATCGTCATCCTGAGGAGATTGAATGGGCAAAAACACTCAATGAGGATCTTGCTCGCCGTGACTTCACTGTAAACGCACTGGCTTTTGATGGTAAAGAAATAATAGATTTGTTTAATGGCCAAAAACATATCCAGGAAAAAATAATCGTTGCGGTTGGGAATCCTGATAAACGGTTTCAGGAAGATGCACTTCGTCTGATGCGGGGAATTCGTTTTGCCTCACAATTGGGATTTCTTATCGAAGAAAATACAAGAGAAGCGATGACAAGAAATGCAATACGTATACAATATATTTCCTGGGAGCGAATTCGCGATGAGCTCTTAAAAATCATCTCAAGTGATCATCCCAGTGAAGGAGTTCTCTTCCTCAAAAGCACCAATATTTTAAAGTTCATTCTCCCAGAACTAGACGATTGTTTCGCTATTCCCCAAAAAAGCCCGAATCGCCATCATATCTATGATGTGGGAACGCACCTCATTATGTCGCTCAAACACTGCCCTTCAAAAGACCCCATCACCCGCCTCGCTGCACTCTTACATGATATTGGCAAAGTAGGGACATTCCATAAGGATGAAGCCACTCAGATGATTACTTTTTATAATCATGAAGTTGTGGGGACAATCCAGGTAAAAAAAATTGCCGATAGACTTCGGCTCTCAAACGAACAGAAAACAAAACTGGTTCGATTAGTGGAGTTTCATCAATTTACCGTAATTGAAGACCAAACAGACAAAGCTGTACGACGCTTTATTCGAGATGTGGGGAAAGAATATATCCAAGATATACTTGATCTGCGCACAGCAGATAGAATAGGGAGCGGTTCCACTCCCACCTCTTGGCGGTTGGATCTATTTAAAAAGAGAATCATTGAAGTGCAAAAAGAACCATTTACTGTAAAAGAGTTAAAAGTAGATGGAAAGGATGTTATGAAAATCCTCAACATTAAACCAAGCAAGCAAGTAGGTGACATTCTTGATGCACTGTTTGAAAAGGTACTTAATGGAGAAATCAAAAATGAGAGAGAAGAATTGTTAAAACATATCCATATTTGACAGCGCAGGGGTAGACCACCTTTAATTATCCTTAACCTAAAAGATATTTCTGTTCCCCCACATACGTGCTTTCGCCGTGTCCCGGATAAATCACAGTCTCTTCTGGAAGCATAAGAATTGTTTTCAGCGAATTCCACAAGTCTTTCTTATTACTATATGACAAATCAGTTCTCCCTACCGCTCCTGCAAAAAGTGTATCTCCGGTGAAGAGAGCTGCTTCATCGGGAAAGTAGTAACAAAGCCCGCCGGGAGTGTGACCGGGAGAGGAAATAATTTTTAATTTTAAATTATTAATTTTTAATTCACAATGGTCAATAAATTCAATTCTTTTAGGTGGTACCATGACTGGCGTATAGCCCAGAAAATGTTTAGCAGTTCCTTCAAGTCGGTCTATGAGAAACTTATCTTTTTTATGGAGATAGAAAGGTACGTCAAAGCTCAGTTGAATCTCCCCTACCGCCATCACATGATCAAAATGCCCATGAGTTGCATACATTGAGGTGAGGATAATATTTTTTCGTTGCACCTGCTCCAAAAGAAAGCTCCCTTCATCGGCTGGGTCAATTATAATTCCCTCTCCATCATTCTCAATAAGATACGAGTTTGCCTGCAGTTCCCCCAGTGAATAGGTGTGAATTCTCATAAAAATTGAATTGGATAGCAAATCCATCCCTTACTTTTTTCGCGCTCAAGCCACCCCCATACTTCTTTTCGTTTTAAATCAAACACCATCCGTGCAATGGTTTTACTCTCTCGATAATTGTTTGATGGTAGAAGAGAAACTTGTTCCAAAAGACTCATCATGTCCTGTGCTGTTTCTACATTGAGTAAGTGAGATGATGCAAATTGATACCTTTCATGACTATTCCCGGTATTAAGTCTTGCTTCATATTTTGCAAGTGATGTTAAATAGTGGTTCGTATGAACGTATGGAAGTTTGGGGCGTACTAAATGGGCATTATTTGAAGTAGATTCTATATTCAACACTTTCCCCTTAACATTTCCAAACGTATGACTATAACCCAAGTCGCGCTTCATTGATTGTAACTTAATAAAATCACTTTGTGGATTTTGAGTTTCAGATAACCATCTGGCAATAATATTTCTTGGAACTCCAAGGGAATTTCCCGATTGATGGAGTGTGTTGATGGTTTGCACATATCCATGAGAATTAATACTACAAGCATCTCCACCAAGGCTATTATAATAGTGCAATTCAAATATACTTACCCCATTAATACTCTTTTGAAGCAGCGCAATATGTTCACTTAGAAATTCATAATTATCCTCGTTGTGTCCAATTATAAGTCCATCTCTAGAAAAGCAAGAAGTGCATTTTTCAATTGTTTTGGATAAGTCAAGATTTAAGTAAATTCGCCAATATATTCTAAAATCAATTCCTATGCTTTGTGCATATCCTCGCATCTCTTCTATAAACTCAGGGAAATGTTGTGTAACTATTTGAAGGTATTCGTCTTCGAAGGAGACTGATTGTTTACCATGATTACTAAAACGATTTTTAAAGGATGGTTTGAATAAATACCCTAACCTACTCCCTAAATCGAAATGTGAGGCTGCGTCAACTTTATAATAATTCGTATGAGTCATTTGGCGTTCTTTTTTTCAAGAAAAATAAGCAGTGGAGTTGCGACAAATGGAGAAGAATATGCTCCCGTTATTGTCCCAATCCAAAGCGCTGCAATAAAAAATCGAATTGTGCCACCCCCCATAAGAAGCAGTGCTGAAAGCATAAAGAATATAGTGAGTGAGTTGTTAATTGATCTCACCATGGTTTCTGATACTGCTTTATCTGTCATATCTTCTATTCTTAATGCAGATCGAGTTCGTGTATACTCTCTCACTTTGTCGAAAATAACAATGGTGTCGTGCACTGAAAATGACATAGTGGTAAGGATTGCTGTCACAAACATTAAGTCAAATTCTGCTCCAAAGAAATAGGAAAGTATTGAATACGTACCAACCAATACAAAAAAATCATGAACCATTGCAAGGACAGCTGCTAGGGCAAAGTTAAATCCTTTAAATGAAAAGCTCATATATATAAGTATTCCAATAATGGCCAACAGTGAATCAATGAATGTCTTTTGTCCTGTTTCCTTTCCCAGGGTGGGACCA
>CAYWLV010000006.1:24951-90478 GCA_964459595.1 uncultured Gammaproteobacteria bacterium | reverse complement strand
AAAGATTAAAGGGAAATCAAAAGAAGAGTTGATAAATATATATCAACCACTATTCACTTCTTTTGCGAAAACTACTGATTGCAGTATAAACCTATCTATGACAAATGATTATGTTGATTCAAAGTGTAGAGTTTCAAATGGTGGGTGGTTAAAAACACAAGAATATGACCAAAGTGTTGGATTTGTCAGAAGACTCATAAATGATTTAGGAGAAAACGGCAAAAGAATCGAAGTTATTTTAGATTCGAAGGTGGCATCTGTAGCTAAAGATATAGTAGAGCAATTTAATAACATATCTATTGTTACATGGAAGAATGGGTGGAATTATGAAGCTGAAATTGCCTTAGAAAAAATAGCGGACATTACCATTTCTCGTGCAGCAAACTATCAACCGTTTTCCTTCGCCATGGCAAGAGGTACGAGTATTACAAGCGCAGTACCTGCGAACGGGTATATGAACGAAGATAATGCAGCAATCCAAGCACAGAGCATGCGTTTAACTGAAAACATTGTTTATGACGATGAAGAGTATGTAAAGAAATTAATGAATTATGTCGCTGACAGAAAAAAGCAGGAAATTATTTCAAATAATCAAAGAGCTAATTTTGAGATATTTGGAAAACAAAATAATTCTCTCGCTATGGTATTTACTTATATAAATTCACTTTAAAATATATGACAGAAACAACAGGTAATAAACAAAAAACACCAATTCCCATTGATAAAATAGCTAAGGAATATGATTTTCAGAGAGAAAAAAACAACCCTTTTGGATTAATGAAGAATGTCTTTAAAGGGTATAAAAAAGGACCCGTTGTATTAGCGTTTGGTTTCGTTGGGGGAGGTGGAGCAAGCGAAAAAGGGAATGGGATAATCGAGCAATTCGATTGTGATAGCGTTCCTTACACGGTGGTTGCAGGTAAAAAATATTTACAAGATAATCCGCTCATAGAAAAGTCTCTAAGAGAAAGGGGAATTGAAGTGACTATTGTTGTAGATGATGGATCGATGGACGAGAAATATAAAAATTGCGAAGACGCTATTACAAAGATCTCCAATGACAAGACAGTAAGTGGAGTTCTTAGTTTAGGACCGAGAACTTTTTTTGCTGAAGCAGCAAGAAGGTTGAATATTCCAGCTATGATGCTCGATGGAGCTGTTCCTGATAAATGGGAAAATACAATAAATCCTAAAACGGGATATCCGGATACTGCGTATTCACGACAAGCATATGAGTATGTAACCTATGCTACAACTTGCGGCTTCCCTGGATGGATTCCCCCAAAAGGCACCTATCCCGAAGGAATGAACTTAAAGGTTGTACAACAGCCATTTTCTGAAGATAAGAACAAATTTATGAAAGACTTAAGGGCAATTACCCCACTTCAAGCACGGGCTGAACTGTTGAGAAAAAATACTATAAAAGGGTTAGATGCAGAAAGCTTAATTGTTGTCCCAACAATGGATCAGGTTTATCTCAATACAAATGCACTCGAAAAATATGGTGGATTTATGACAGATGAGCAGTTAAATCAGGCATATTCATTTATGACAGAGACAATTGTATCTTCCGCGATGCTTGCTCGCAAACAAGGAAAGAAAGTAGCACTCTATTTACGACCAGGTATTATTCAAAATGTGATGTCTCAAGTGGTTGAGCAGTTTGAAAATGATCTTATTATTTTATCTCCAAAAGATAAAATAGTTGCCAATGACGATTGGCTCCTCTTGCGAAAAGCTGGAATAACTATCGGAAGAGCACCACTTTGTGTAAGTACTGCTGAGGCGCTAGGTATGGGCGATTATCAGATAACTGCGGCAGTTCCTGGAATAACGAATGGTGGCTCCTATATGACAGAGTATGAAGGTCTAAATGCTCTCAGTAGAAGAGGAATTAGCAATACCATATTTCCAGGAGATAGACTTCTTCCCGCAATGGTAGATGTAATAAAGCGAAAAGGACTATAATCTAGGAATGAGCATAAACCGCCTAACAGAAGAAGAGAAGCAAATAATTGAGGAAAAGGGGACAGAGGCGCCCTTTTCAGGGGAGTATGACAATTTTTACAAACAAGGAATCTATATTTGTAGAAAATGTAACTCCCCCCTCTTTTCCTCTAGTGCCAAGTTTGATGCGGGGTGCGGATGGCCCTCATTTGATGAAAATTTTCCTGATGCAGTACGACGAGTACCAGATAGTGATGAAAGGAGAATAGAAATCCAATGTGCAAAGTGCGGTGGTCACCTTGGACATGTTTTTATCGGTGAAGATCTAACGGATAAAAATACGAGACATTGTGTTAATTCTCTTTCCATTCGCTTCATCTCTGGAAAGGAGAATTAAATTCTTCTACTGTCATATGCCCAATGGAGCAGAGCTTGTCGTTGACGAGGTCTACATGATAAGTCGCCGGGGGAACAATTTTTCTGTATCTGAGAAATATGCCTCTTCATAGCTTTCCATCTTTTTATCTGTCGCTCATCATCTATTTGTCTTCTTCCTCGATAGTATCGGCAGTACCACTGAAACCATCCACGCGGATCGTTTGGATGAATCCAATGTTTGTCTCTCCATACTGAAAGTGGTTGACTTGCATCAACCTTAAAAAAATTAAGAGCAGGATCATGTCTATCTTTTGATAGGACGGCATGTTGAAACCAATCCTGAGGAAACTCATTGGTGCAGTCGCGCATATATACCCCACCAAAAACGCCAAGTGCAAGCATTTCTTTTGGAGTAAGCTCAGGTTTAAACTCAGGATCAAAGTTTTTGCCTTCAGGCTCTGTGAGAAAATAGGAACAGTTTTGTTGCATCAGATCGTTCACCTTCACCTCGATTTCTTTCATATTATTTTTTTGGAGGAAGAGGAATAAAAACACTTGTTTTTCTCTTGTATTCTTCCCAGAGCGGCTGTCCCTCACGCTTTTTTTCAAGAAGGGGAACTCCAGAAACAAATAATATAAGAGAAGTAATTGTTAGCGGTCCAATTATTGTGAAATATCCAAAGGGAATTGAGAGAGCCATAACAAATATTCCCCACCATTGAGTTACTTCTCCAAAATAGTTTGGGTGTCGAGAATATTTCCATAACCCTTGATCCATTATTTTTCCCTTATTTGCAGGATTTGAAATAAACTCTTTAAGTTGACTATCTCCGGTGCTTTCAAAATAAAATCCCAAGATCCAAATCACTATTCCGACAATGTCTAATAGATTAATTCCTGGAAAACTATTTTGATTTATAAAAATTACGGGAAGTGCAATGAGATACATGAACAAGCCTTGAAGTATATATACTTGGAGAAAACTTCTCAAATAAAAATACTTCCATTCTTTTCTCCATGCTTGGTAGCGATAGTCCTCTGGTTTCCCTTTATTTCTTAAGTAGATATGCCAAGCCAAACGCACTCCCCAAATAGTAACCAAAATTGCAGCAATTAATCCACGCTGTGAAAACCCATTGAGAAAAAGTCCTGTCCAGGAAATATTTATAAAACCAAGCCCCCATGCTATATCTGCTACATCGTTTCTTTTTAAAATAAGAGAAATAATAAACCACGAAGTCATATGAAGAAACACCAATCCTCCGATGAGGAGAAATATGTTCATAGTCCAAGCTTTTTTGCTAAAAAGAAACTAGCTACAGATACCGATGCTGAGAGTGTCATCCCCCAAATCAAATCGACCATCGTAACAATAAGCGGCCAGCTTTTTATTGTCGCAAGATTTGTGAGATCATACGTTGAGTATGTCATGAGGCCAAATAAAATTCCAGCTCCAAGTGCAAACTGCCAACTACTCTTTTCAAGAGCTGGTGAAATAACAAAAAATACTAATCCACCAATAAATAGGATATAAAATAGAAGTGCGACTCCCCAATTGGGAGTCGGTGACATTACATATCCAAGATATTTGCTATAAAAGTTTTTTGCAACAAGCCCTAGCCAAATCATATCGATTCCTAAGAAAATGGGCAATGTTGTGAGATAGAGCTTTATAAACATAGTTATTTAAGTAAATATCCTCCATCCACCACCACCTGTGTTCCGGTCATGTATGACGACATATCTGAGGCGAGGAAAAGAGCTACCTTTCCAATGTCATCTGGAACTCCCATTCTGCCCATCGCTATTTCCATCTTTGGAGGTTCGGGATTTCTCTCAACCGTTGTAATCTTTCCACCAGATTGCATTGAAGCTACTCCTGGAGTCATAACTCCTCCTGGAGCAATACCGTTCACCCATATATTGTGTTTAGCAAGCTCAAGCGCTGCATTTTTAGTAAATCCCCACACTCCGTGTTTTGATGCATCATATGCCGCAAGTCCAGCCATGGAAGGATGGATAGAATCGATTGAAGTTATATTAATAATTTTTCCGCCTCTGCCTTGTTTTATCATGAGCTCACTTCCATATTTCATGGTGAGAAATACTCCTCGTAAATTTATTGCTATTATTCTGTCAAACTGTTCACTGGTAAGGTCTGCAAGGAGTGCAAAAGGGAACACTCCTGCATTATTGACCAAAATATCCACACCTCCAAATAACGAGACAGTTTCTTTCATTAGGTTTTTAACATCTTCTTCTTGTGAAACATCTGCCTGTACGGCCTTTACGCTATACCCTTTTTGAGTGAGCTCTTCAATGGCTTTTGCAGCCTCATCTGTCTTACGATTTGCAACAACCACATTCGCCCCAGCTTCAGCAAGACGGGATGTAATACCAAAACCAATTCCTGCGGTGCCACCCGTAACAATTGCGGTTTTCCCAGATAGATCAAGCAGTTTATTAAGAGGGAGTAAGTTCATAGAGATATTTGTATTATAAAATAGTAATAGTTCTATTGTATCCCCTTATACTCCTTGAATTCAACTTGTTATACTAAAGATACATGATCACCTTAGAATTTATAAGAAGTTTTCGTGTTGGCGGGTATGCTATCTTTGACTTTGTCGTTTCGTTTATCGGTATCTATTTGCTGGCTCCATTTCTTTCCCTCCTATTTTCAAAATTAAATATTCGGATTAGTAGGAAAAGTTGGCTCTTTCTCACAGTTCCACTCAGCGTAGTATTTCATCTGCTATTTGGGAGTTATACTCAATTGACCAAAGACGTTATTGACATGGGTGGCCATTATTCACTCAAATTACTCCTTATTACTCTTCTTATATTAGGACTTAAGGATGTGAGACGTATGAAGTTGCCGAAGGATAAGTAAAATCAATGGATAGTAAAGACAAATTAGTGCAATAAAACCAAATGATGAAAGTATCTTCCCACCAAACGAGTCGATAAGATGAGGATTCATTAGATGAAGAATAAAAGTTACAGGGGTGAGAACATTAAGAAGAGTCGAGATTGCAAGAAGCATTTTTGACAGTTTACTTAAACACATAGAATTCTTATACAAAAAAAGATACACAAATAAAGAGGGGAGCATGTTCCAATATGAATTTTTCCCTGCAACAAGCAGGATAGTCATTATCCATAGTAAATCTATCGCCTCAGACTTTAGCGAGGCAAACCGCACTGTCACTGCAGCCATAGTTATGAGTAGAGAGTATTCAATTATCGACACAAGATGTGTGTTAAACTGATTTCCTTGAAATCGTGAGAACACTCCCACAATTGACTGATTGGTGATATATGGATCAAACTGTGTTTGTAGGTGAGGAAGCACTTGAAAAAAATATTCCTTCATATTTATTCCTGCCATAGGAATGGACTGGAATAGTAATAATCCAAGACCAATTGGAATACTCACAAAGATAAATCGCCATTTTCTCTGCAGCACATCCTTGATCACCAACACAAAAGGAAAAACCTTTATCCAACCAGCTATACATAGTCCAAAGGCACGTACAAAATCGTTTTTTGAATATAAATAAAAATATATGCACCAGAGCACCAAAATATTTACTTGACCGGCAATTATTGTTCCAAAAGCCGGACCAAAAAATAGCAGAAGGGGTAGGATATATTCTACTTTTCTCAGATGAAGGTGAGCAGTTATTTTTTGAATAAACAAACAGTAGAGAACTATCTGCAATGTAGTCCAGATAAAAGCCGAATAGGGAAATGTGAGGAAGGAGAGGGGAGTAATAATTTGTGCAAGAAGGGGAGGGTAGCTATATCCGGTTCCCCAAACAAACTGGTAGTTATTTTTTTCAACAATTGTACGAAAATACTCTCCAACTCCATACAAGGGTTGATTGTTTCGCAGGAGTTGGGAGGCAATATAGTATGAATAATAGTCGTTATAAACAGGTAAAGAAGAATATACGTGCGCAATAGCCAGAAACACACCCATTATGAGAGAAAAAAGCAAGATCATAAATGTTTTTCTATTTCCTGAGAAATTAAATCGATAGACTGCTCTCCATTTATTTCTCTTAATATGCCATCAACTTTCATACTTTCAAGAAGTGGAGCCGTGTGTAAATGATATTCCCTAAGACGTTGTGCTATTGCAGTTGGTTTATCATCATCTCTTTGAATTAACTCACCCCCACAGCTACATGTTTTTCTTTCAGGCTCTATCAAGGCACTATACGATTTATGGCATAACTTACAGATTCTTCTTGCACCTAAACGGGTAATAGCCTCAGTGTCAGAAATATGAATATATATTCCACATTCAATTTTCATTTTTTTTTCGTTTAAGAATTCTTTGAGCGACTGATACTGAATGAGTGAGCGAGGGAATCCATCAAATAAATAGCCATATGAAGTTATGTTTTCTTCAATTTCGTCACAGATCATATCCATCACTACACCATCTGGAAGGAGTACTCCTTTGAGGCTTGAAAGATGATGGACTATCTCTGATTTTTTATCGTACAAAGATGCACGAGACCGAATAAGTGCTCCAGCTTCTACATAGGTAAACGGAAACGACCTTAGAAGAAATTGGGCCTGTGTGCCCTTGCCACACCCTTGCGGACCGATGAGAATGACGTTTTTCATAGTATAAAGTATATAATTAATATTATTATTTAAGAAATTAAATACTATTCCATGAAAAAATTACTATTTGTTTTGGGGATAATATTACTTCTCATTATTGGCGCACTCACATATACAGGATTTATGCCAGGACTTTCACAACTCATTGTCAAACAAAAAGAGTTGGGAGTAAAAGCAGATCCATCTGTCGTAGCAACTTTGAAATCCCGTTACGGAAAAGCAAATGCATTGGGAAGGGTGAGTGTAAATGAGGAGCTAAGCGGAGACGATGTGAGCGGTGTGTTTGCCTTCTGGGAACAAAATGATCCCATATTTCCTCTTCATGCAGTTCAGATTCGCTTTAATCAAGACGGGACAGGTGAGGCATCAGGCTACCTGAAAATAGATGCAGCGCTTTCCTTAGCTACTAGACTCGGGTATTCTGCAGCAGAAATAAACAAAGGAAAGGAATATATAAAATATATTTCAGGAGACCTCCCATTTTATGTGAAGGGTACCGGCGACATGAAAAACAACTCACTTTCACTTAAACCCAATACATTCCAAATTGGGAATATAACTGTGCCGAGTGAAATTACAAATCCTGCTGCTATTGTTGTTGAAGATATGATTAAACGACGACTGCAACAAATTGGGGGAGTTGATATCAAAGATGCAAATTTCAGTCAAGGGAAACTACACCTTGAAGGCGAAATTCCCCACAGCATACAGTATAAATAATATCTCTTGACAAATTAGCACTCTAAGTATTATACTGCTAATACAAAAGGAGGTGAATAATAAACTATGTCGATAATAAGATTTGATCCATTCGCTCTTCAAAGGCAGTATTTTCAACCACTCATTGACGCAGAACAGTGGCCAGAGCTCACCATGACAGAAGGCTTAAATGTATATGAAGAATCTGGTAATGTGGTTGTTGAAGCATCTGTCCCAGGAATCCCTGAGGAAAAAATAGATATAACTTACGAAGATGGGGTGTTACGAATCTCAGGGAAATCTGAAGAGAAAGAAGAGGAGAGAAGAAAAAATAGGATTGTTCATAAGATGCAGAGAGTATCCTCATTTGAGTATAGTACATATTTACCTCGCCCAATTGATGATAAAAAAATTGAGGCTGAAGTAAAAAATGGAGTACTTGTCATTACTGCTCCTGTAGCTGAAGCAGCTAAACCGAAAAAAATTGCAGTAAAGTCACGCTCAAAGTGATATATCTGTATTTAGTTATGAAATAAAAAGCTCCCTAATAGGGAGCTTTTTATGTATGATAAAATTACTGTATGGACAAAATGCACAGCGAAAATATTTTTAAAAATAGCATTATTACCTTACTTCTTATTCCGGGATATTTTTATATCCAGTCATTTTTTATTACAAATCCAGCTTTTGGAGACAAATCGGTGCTTGGAATCGTACTTTCTTGCGTAAGTATTTTGTCTGTCACTGCTTGTTTTGGAAACTTCGCCTTTACCTATGAAAAAGTTGAACCAAAAAACATATCTTCTCGTATGATTGCTCATTTTACAACCGGATTATTGATGTTTATTATTGGACTTACGCTTGAAATGACATCGGTAATTTTGAGCCTTCTTATTTCAGGATTTTATATTTTTGATATGAGTCTTATCTTTCTTTATGTTGCTTCTGTGCTTTATGATTTTTGGGATTTAAGAAGAATTGAGAAATGACAGGTAATTCTTATTTCCAATGTGTAGATTCCAAGAAGCTTATATAATCCACAAAACCTCACAACTTGAGTTATACCACTCTCACCGTTCTGTCTGTTATTCCTTCACTTGCTTCTGGCATAATAGTAGATATAAATTCATAATATACTAAGTATAGGCTACATCATTCAGATTTATGTGCTTTCATCATGCACATGTTCGACACAACTTGCAATCCGTTATCTCTAGCAAGTGTTTCAGCCTCTTCATTTGAGATTCCTTCCTGCATCCATATAGCTTTTACACCACCGCGTTCGATAGATTCTTTAACAATGAGAAGCACCTCTTCTGATTTTCTAAAAATATCAACTACGTCAATTTGTATTTCTTTTGGAATTAAAGATAGGCTAGGATATGATCTTTCGCCTGTCCATTCAGTGATATTTGGATTTACAGGAATAATTTGAAACCCTTTTGATTTAAGATAAAGTCCCACCTCATAACTTGGTCTATCTGGTTTATCGGATAAACCAACAATAGCAATAGTTTTGATTGTAGAAAAAAATTGATTATTCATATCTGAGCGCATCAATTGGGTTTAAACTTGCAGCTTTTTGAGCCGGACACCATCCAAAGAATAAATAATACCAACTCTAATATTAATAGAGAATATTATTACTGTCTTATCCCTTTTGTAAGTACACTTTAACATAACTGCTTTTGAGCTCTGCTGCTTTTTTCGCTAGTTCCTCATTTTTATCTTCTTGAGCGAGCTTTAACAGTTCATCGAGGTTTCTTCTAATAGCTTTAATATCTGCTGTTTGGGATTCCTGTTCGATTTGCATAAGAAGTTTATTTGACTCTTCATAGGTCTTTATTACTCCTTCACTATTTTTTGCATCAGCTACTTCTATGTTCTTTTCCATAGCGTCATGAAAATCTGTGAGAAGAAGGGCAAACATTGAAAACCCATTTCGTTTTAACATCGCTTGGAATAGAGGACGTACTTCTTCAAGTTTTTTATGGGTTGCTGGCAAGTCTCCCGAATAAACGTCCATCTTAGCTTCAGTGATGATATCTGATACCTTTGAAAGATCATTGTTTAGCTGACGATCATTACGAAGGACAAATGGTTTATATGTACTATATTTACTATTAAATTTGGCAAATTCAGCCTTCCATGATTCATAGTTTGCAATAGCTTCAGATCGTTTATTTTGTCCTGTAAGGAAAAGAGTTTGTTTATAGAATCCATTCATCTTTCCATATTCTTCTAAGAATTTTTTCTTTGTGATTGTGTTACTGATAAATCCTCCTCCTACAAGGAGAGCTATGAATAGAGCTATAAGCAATGCAATTTGTTTGATAGACAATGGCTTTTCATTCCGAGAACATGTTTGTACTTTAAATACTGCATACAGACCACAAAATCCCATAAACCCGGTGAGGGACGCAAGTATACCTACCACATATGCGATAATCTGAGCCGTTCCTCCAAGCCAAAAAACTCCGGCGACTAGAGCAAGAGCTCCAGTAGTAACTCGTGCCACTCTGTCGATTAGACCTTCATTTGATTTGATCATAAGGATTTAGATGAATGTATTAATAATACAAGTCAGGTGGAAAAATATTTCACTTGACAAAGTATGTTAACTATATTAAACTTACATATAGTTAGGTAAATTATACCATATATGAGAAATAGTTGCACGCAGGTAGTATTAGAAAACTTTTTTGAACCATGCACTTTGTTTCTTTTATTAAAAGGATCAAGTTATGGATATGATATCCAAAAACAACTGAAAGAAAATTGCTCATGTAATGTAAATATAGGAAATCTCTATCGTTGCCTTTCCCGACTACAAAAACAGGGGCACGTGACAAGAGTAGGGGTAAAAAGTGAAATTGGTCCAATACGATATAGCTACACCATTACTCCCGCAGGAAAAAAATATCTCAAACAATGGATCAAAGCATTAAAACAACAAAATAAAGTTATAAGTTTATTAATTAATAATTACAATAAAACAGTATGAAAGCAGTAAAAGTATTTTCAACCCCAACATGTCCGTATTGCCACATGGCAAAAGATTATTTAAAAAGTAAAAAAGTGTCTTTTGAAGATATCGATGTTTCTTTAGATCATATTCAAGCACGAGCTATGGTAGAGCGATCAGGGGAGATGGGCGTGCCACAACTTTGGATAAATGATGAGGTGGTAATTGGATTTAATAAGCCAGTCATCGACCAACTGCTCGGGTTGTAAATATTAAATTTCTTCCAAGTATACTGTGGTATGAAAACAGAAAATAATGAAGTTGCTCGATGTGTGTGGGCAGAGAATCCGTTCTTTCATACGTATCATGATACTGAGTGGGGAGTACCAGTGCATGATGACAGGAAGCAATTTGAATTTCTCATGCTTGAGGCGGCTCAAGCTGGTTTAAGTTGGGCCACAATCCTCAAAAGAAGAGAAGGGTATAAACGAGCATTTGCTCAGTTTAACCCTCAAAAAGTAGCCTTATTTACAGAAAAGGATGAAGAAAGACTCAGACAAGACACTAGTATTATTCGGAACAAACTGAAAATATCCGCTGCAATTAATAATGCAAAACTATTCTTAGATGTTCAAAAAGAATTTGGTACATTTGACACATATATTTGGAGTTTTGTAAACGGGAAACCAATAATAAATGCGTGGAAAAAAATATCAGATATTCCTGCCGTATCAAAGGAATCAGAAAATCTGAGTCGGGATCTTAAGAGGCGCGGATTCCGGTTTGTAGGTCCTACAATAATATATGCCCACATGCAAGCGGTTGGCATGGTAAACGATCATGAAGTGAGCTGCTTTCGATACTCTCAGCTTTGATACCAGTTTAGCTAAAAGTTGCGAATGCTCGGACTGGAGAACCGTCACTTTCTTTAATATTTAATGGAACTCCATAAAACATAAAAGTGTCTGGAAGTTTTTCAATATTACTTAAATTTTCAAAAGAAATAATCTCATTATCCAGAAGTAGTTTTTCAAGTTCAATATCAAACTCGAATTTCTCTGAAAGTCCAATAAATTTTGGCTTGTTTTCAATCAATATCTCGGCAATTTGCTTATCGATATTTTGATCACGAAATAATATTCCTTTAGTTTTACTAAAAATAGTATTAGCATTATATATTTCTGCTTCACCAAAGAAGCTGTCTAGTGAATACGCATCTAATCTTTTTCCATCTTTTATCATGTGATAAGGGACATTTACATGTGTTCCAATATGAGTGGTGAATGTCATATTCCTCATATTCCACCCTTCTTTATCCAAAGTATGAATTTCTTTAACAATAACTTCTGGGTCTCCTGGATATACTGGCATATTATCATAAAGAGTTTGGGTAAGGTCTATAGTCTTCATACTATGTTTTTAAATCACTAATAACTTCATCAATTGTTTTTTTTATTTTAACCGCTGGATGCATAAAAAACATATTATTGATATCGCTACCTACAACATAAATACTTGGCTTACTAAGAATAGAATTTGATAATAAAGCCATTCCAAACTCTGTAGTTGACCCTAAACCTGGCATATCTTTTGTGAGTAATATAAAAATATCGCAGTTTTTTACATAATCGAGATCTTTTTTTGAATACTCAATCGCTATTTCTTTATTTTCACTATATGGTCTGGTATTTTTATGACCAGTCCAATCAAAAACAGTAAAGCCCGAGTGTCTAAATCTTTCGTTCAATTGTTTTACTTCATCTCTTTGAGAAGTTCTTGCCGCAATATATATTTTTCTCATACGAAAATTGTATCAATTAATTCAATATTACTATTGATATGTTGAGGAGGGTGGCAAAACTTACCCAGAGCAAGTATGGAAAGAGAAGATAGGAGGCTGTTTTGGATATTTCTTTAAATTCAATGATCGACATAATAATGGCAAAGAGTAGAAATAATATGCAAATGAGACCAAGGATAGGTGAGCGTAATCCAAAAAAGAGGAACGACCATAAAAAGTTGCAAATAAGCTGAAAAACAAAATATCTGAGCGCTATTTTCGATTTTGCTGTTTTAAACCCCTTCATCCAAATAAGAGAAAGCGAAATACCCATCATACAGTAGAGGAGAGTCCATACAGGTCCGAAAATCCAGTTGGGAGGAGAGAAGGGAGGTTTATTTAGCCCCGCATACCACGTTGGGATGGAGGCAATAGTAAAGGGAACACTAATTAGCCCAACAAGCTCGCAAGTTACTATAGAAAGAACTATTTTTCCGATTTTATGCATCTTGATTAGATTTTAAAAAAATCAAAAATATCGAGTATGCCATTTTCATCTACAGATTTACCAATAGTATAGCAACCTTCACCTTTAGTTTGGATAAGCGATTTAAGCTCAGCACTTCCATTCCCCAAGGTTGCAACATATTTACATGACTCAATGAATTGCCAATCGCTGGTGCTGTCGCCAATCCCTAGTAGTTCATCTGGGCCAATGTTATAGTTTGCAGCAATCTCAAGTGCCGCTTGTTGTTTGGAAATGCCCTTTGCTGTTATGATGCCAAATAAGTTGGGGAGTGCGATTGGGTGAATTCCCCAGCTCAAGGTTAATTGCTCCTTGAACGGTTCAAATAGGTTTGTGAGACGAGCTTTATCTACCTCATTCTTTGCAACTGGCATTATCTTTACAATTTCGTGACTAGTTGATTCTTTAACTAAAGAACTAACTACAACAGGGTCTTTTTGTAAAATATGAACATGTGTTTTTGTAAGTTCATTTTGTTGATTGCTCTGAATGAAATAATCTTGTGGCGTATAAAACTCTGTATAGACTGAGTAATCGAGATAAAGCTGAATTACTTGAGCTGCAATTTTCTTTTCGATTATGTGTTTTTTGAGAATAATATTATCGATTGGATCAATAATAACACCCCCTCCATTTGTAATATGAAGATTATTTAGTCCTGATCCATTGATTATTGATTGAATTGAGTAGTGAGGTTTAGCGGTGCAGAGTGAAATAATTATCCCCAATTTGCGAACTTCTTTAAGTTTTTTTATCACATGTGGGTGTGGATTGGGAGAATTAAAACCAATTTTTTCTCCAACTATTACTCCGTCAATATCAAGAATAATTCCTTTAATCATAGGTAAAGTATATCAAGAAGATGGCACTCTAAATTGGTATAATTGAGGAATAAAAAACGATCATTTTATATATTTTGACGTAGGGAATACAATCGTTGATTGTAGCAATTACTTTAAATCAGCAGCTACAACATTTAATTTTCAAGTAGACGATATCAAAGTGGTATTTAACGAAAACGTTGAGTCCATCACTAAGGGATTTCTTAACTCTCAACAGTTTTGGAAAATGTGCATAAAACGATATAACATTCAAAATGCCAACGATTTTAACTTTCTGGAATCATGGGTTTCTGATTATGAGCCAATACTGGAAATGCACGAAGAAATCATAAAGCTTAAATCCAAATATCAGATTGGCCTACTATCTAATATTTATAAAGGCATGCTTCCGCTATTATTGGAAAGGAAACTAATTCCAAATATTAATTATGACCAGGTAGTATTTTCCTGTGATGTTGGCATAATGAAACCAAATCTTGATATTTACGCACTTGCTCAAAAAAATGCCAATGTTGAGGCAAAGAGTATTTTGTTCATTGACGATAGGCAAGACTTCTTGGATGGAGCAAAAGAAGCAGGGTGGAACACTTTTTTATTTAACGATAAAGATCGTAAAAACTCAATTAACGATTTGGAAGAATATTTACTGCATTTTTGATTTCTAATTATCTCCCCAAAGCATTATTCCTCTTTTTTTAACAACGATGAGGCTTTCCCCCTTATTTGCAATCTTTAGTTTTCTACGGAGCCGAGAAATCATTTTATCTTGAGCCCAAAGTGAAAAAGATTCATAATTCTCATTCCATATCAATTTTTGAATCTCTTCTTTTGGCACTAATATATTTTTCTTTGATTTTAAATATTCATAAAGTTGGAGCTCTCTACCGGTAAACAAACTTATTCCGCTTTTTGCAATATAGTCATCTGTAAGTTGAGCACAGTAATCAAAAAGCAACTTTGAATGTATTTGAAGGTTATCTATAAGAGGTACATTTTCTCTCTCGATTTGACCTTTTGCATATTTTATAACTAAACGTTGATTCTCCAAACTAAAGGTTTTTCTATACTCCTCGAGATATTCTGTAATTATAGGATTGGCTTCAAGAACAGTAATCCAATTTCCTGTAAATCCACTTTTTTGAAGAATTAAAAAAGCATCATAGATGAGAGAATAGTTTCCTCCACAGTATTTAAATATATTTTTTCTCGTTTTTTCATTTATTTCCAAGTTGTATCGCTGAGAGAAAATATCTATCCAGTAATTTGTTTCTTTTAAGTCAAAATCTGGGAAATACAAAATTGATTCGCATAGGGGATAGGTGAGCTTTTGCAAAAAAGGAGAGGATTTAAACTCCATGGGATTCATATCATCCAATAAAAACCAGAATGAACATGCAGGTAGGGTGACAATTTTGCGCGTTCTATACAACGTAATTAAGCTCTCTGCTGCTGTTGGATGAATATCGCTCAGTCGTTCGATTTTATAGAATATGACAATGAGGCGTTTCCCTGCATCAGACAAGAGCGTAATATATTGCTGAAGAGCGCCAAGAAGCACTGCTGTGTCTTCGGTGACGGTATGCTTATATTCTTTATCTACCTGAGAAATAGCAATGCTTAATTGATGGAGCCAGTAGTATGGGTTGTTAGAAAGGAGCTTTGTTGGTTCGAAAAACACAATTATGGCATCTTGGGGAAGATAATCTTTAAACTCAGCTCGATTTCCCAACACATACTGTAGTAAACCCGATTTAATAGATTTATATGTGCCAACAATACTTCCCGATTTTCCAATAGATATTTCTTTAAAAAAAGGAGCTAGCCTCCGTAGAATATCCTTTTGTGGCAAGGGCTGATGTTTTTGCATACAACATTATACCATATATGTCAGAAAGTGTCAGAATAAAGTCAAGCAACTTAACGAGGCTAGAACTATAATCTGGCATGGAACACCGAAAGCGCGCAATAGGGTATGCAAAAAATTTCAGAAGATTGCACCCCTCATCACATCGTAACACTATTGCAAATACCATCATCAACTCATTAATGGCAAATGAATCTGTAGAAGCAATATTTTTATCAGGATCAACTGCGACTGGCGGAACAGATGAGTTTTCTGATATAGATATAAATATAGTAGTGCAACAACCACAAGCTGTTAAGGATGACATATTAAGATTAATACAAAAATACTATAAAATCGCATATGCATTCACTCCGCCTCATTTAAACAATATATTAGTAATTTATCTGAACGATTTAACAAAAATAGATATTGGGGTATATTCAACTGAAGAAATAACCAGTAAGAAATTACACATACAAAACAAGGACATAGTTATAAAGGGATCGGTTCCTGAAATTCAAACAACAAAAAATACCGTCTCTCAGGAGGGTTTCACGTATTTAGCTATGGCTCTCGCCGATTTGATTGCAGTTCCAAGAGAAATATTTCGTCGCAATATTTATGAGGCTAGAGCAAATTTAGATGATGCTAGAAAACATATCGCCATATATATAAATCTAATTAATAATGATAGGTATCATAACTTCAATAATTTCAACCGATACCTCACTCAGAAACAACTACATGTTTTTCAAGAATCATTGAAGAATAATGATGAATATTCAGGAATATTGGAAAGTGCATTATCGCTACTTAGCATAATAAAAGGAATGAAGGAATATAGAATAGGCTTAATTAAAACCGTTGAGGAGTATTTAAAAAAGCAAAGTAGACGTGTCCCTCATCCTCAGATGAATTTATAATCATTGGTTTATGAAGAATATACGCCGTTTTGAAGTTTTTTTATTTGACTCTGTAGGTATAGTGTTTTCTTGACTCTTTATGATCGAGTCATTCAGTGCCATGTGGCAGTTCAAAGATCGCTACTCGGCCAGTGTCCATGGTTGAGCATGTCGGTCGCGGCCCCAACCGACCCTATAACTCAACAAAAAAACCACACCTTCTCTAGGCTAGATAAGACACTTGATACAGTATAAAAAAAAGGGGGGGCTTTCAAACCCTCGGGAAACAACTATATCTTCACGACAAAGGAGTCGTGTCGGCTTCTATAAATAATACTTAAATTTATTATGTAGTAGCCTTTGGGCTGGGATGAAAATATTTCGATGATAATAACGCAGCATCTTTGCTGCTATCCCTTTTCTTTAGCTCGCTTAAAACTTTCTTCTCTGCTTCTGGCGTCCAATATATTTTTAGCGTATCTTTTGCTCGGGTTATGGCAGTATAAAAAATATTGTGCGTGATCATCTCTTCCACCTCATCGGTAATAACGACTTTAACAGAGGTGTATTCCAATCCTTGTGCTTTGTGAATTGAAACTGCATAGGCTACTTGAAAAGGAACTACTGTATTGGAAGAAGAGTCGTCATCCTCGTCAGTGCTTCCATACTTATTCACAAAAAAACGAATAACAGAATTTCCATTCTGAGAATTGTCCAATAATTGAAAATCATAATATTCTGCGTCTAATTGATTTATTACTCTATCCAACTCGATGTCAAATTGTATTCGATCATCAATGATTTCAATCCCTACGATTTTTCCTTTTAAGTTGTTATAAATCAGTGGCGCAAACCTTTCAGACTCATTAAACAATACAGGGTCATTAACTTTGTAGGTATGAACTCCCCATTGTATTGGAGGGTTTTTATTATCACCCTGTAAAAATCGATTAATATTGTTTATTCCGTAAAGACCATCATAATTAAGACACAAAATTATTTCATCCTCTTCTGTATGATCAAAAATTGAATTATCTAGAGTGACTGAGTAGTCATTTTTTGTTATATGTTCCAAAATATCTTCATCAATATTTCTTACTTTATTCCATAAACTAAGTAATTTAGGATTATTACTTCTGTAGGGTTTTATCAACTCGAAAACAGAGCTTGTGGGGATAAAACTTCTAGCCATGCTAAACCAATTACCAAATCGTATTGATTCTATCTGAAAAATATCACCAACTAAGACCAATAACTTAAATGAAGCCTTTTCTAACACTTTAAGCATGTCACTGTTGCTAACAGTACTACATTCATCAATTATCAGTAGATCAAAATCTGTCGCTTTGTTTCTAATAGATAAAAACTTTGCGATAGTCATAAAGGTAGAATTTGCAGCGTTAACCCGCCTTTTCAGATTGTCGACTGCCGGATTTGTGTTTGCAAGATAAAGTTTCGCTCGGTCGTGGAAAAAATTAGAAATATGATTTATCAAAGTAGTCTTACCAGTTCCAGCAGATCCGTATATTAAAGCGACGCCGGATCTTTCAAATACTTGACTCAAAGCGAGTTTCTTTTCTTCACTATCAATCTGATAAGCTGATGCTTGTAGCCAAGAATTGACTGAGCTTGAATAGTTTTTTATATGCACGGATGAAAGCTTCTTTAACTTTTCGATAATATGTAGTGTATCCTCTTCATACCCTTTTATATAAAGATTATCTTTATAGCTTTCGATCCTGCGATCACCATGTTTAACGTACAATCTATCGTTATACGTTTTAATTAAGGCATCAATATTTTTAAATCCAACGATGTCCTGTCTAGTAGTATATAGTTTTCCTTTTATTTCAATATTGTTCCTTATGTATCTAGCAAATAATTCATGTTCTCGATTTTCCGAATCTATACAGTCAAACAAATCAGTAAGTCGTGGATTATGATCAATTAAGGATGTGTTGAAGGGTATTTGATCAAATGGAATACAACCATATTTAAGGTTCAAATTTGATAGTTTTTCACAGCCCTCGTATACATATTGACGTTTAATAATTTTATTATTAAGGCAGTATAGCAAGTATCTAATTACATTACTCCCAGGATCGTTATTTCTTATTAACTCACGGCTTTTATCTAATGCGTCAAAAAAATAGATTGATTTTGCTTTCTGGGTTATTATCTTTTTATAGTTTTCGTAAGATTCATCGGAAAAGTTGATTATTTCAACTAAATTTAAACCCGTTTTACTAAGTACCTGCATTAATTCACGATATTCGATGGTTCCTCCATTTATTTTCGAATGGTCACCAAATATGTCAGCAAAATGATTTAGCTCACATGGTCGAATTGATACTTCCCAAGCATCAATGATTTGTATTGGCATTCTTTTACCCATAACTTCTATTTCGTCGTTACTTATGGATAGTTTGACAGCGTAGTTAGGAGATATTTCAAATTTCGTAAATGCGATAATTCTGTCAAATTTACTTGCATAGTCGTTTGCAGTTGTAAATGTTACTTCGTAATACACTTCATAGTCGACAAAAAATGGTTTTATTTTTCGAACATAATATCTATCGTTATAGGAGCTTCTTACTCTTGTTGCCTTTGGCTTATTAATATTCTCTGCTATTTTCTCGTAGTATTCTTTCAAAGCGGAATCTAGTTTAATAGGGAATTTGTCAATATTATTTAAGACGTTAAGATCATAATTACTTTTTAAGTAGGACTTAATTTTGAGCAAATACTCATAGTACTTCAACATCAATCTTTCGGAGTTTTCCTCATCGAGTGTATAGTGAGAGGCTGTAATTTGTAGGAAATTATGAAACCTACATAAAAACTTCAACTCACCTCTGGAGCTTACATAATTATTTGCTAAAGTGATATTTTGGTAAGTGTCTTCGACATCAGTTCCGCAACCATAAGCCTTTAACGAGGTGTATTCAACAAAATTCCTAAGTTGGGAAAGAATGTTCTGAGATAGTAGACCTCTTTCTGAATCATCAAATTTACTAATGTTTCCACAAATTACCTTATCAATTTCTAGGATTTTCTCGTCAATTTTGCTCATACTTTTTAGTATATTTCACGGTTCGAATATCCGGAGAAAAAGCGGGGTTTTAGCAAGCCCGTTCTGGCTTATTAGGAACCCCGGTCACTCCGGGGTGCACGTCTTGGTTGGGGCGCATGGATTCGAACCATGATTCTCAGATCCAAAGTCTGATGTCCTACCATTGGACGACCCCCCAAGTACAGAATGTCAAATCACAAATAAACAAATCACAAATCTTTGAAAGCTATATTTTACCAAATTTGAGCGTAGAAATGGGGGGAAATGAGAGGCTGGATCCCGATTTTCATCGGAATGATCCTTCGGTAGGCTCTGGGTAAACTCTCAGATAAAACAGAAAGCAGACTATATCTTGTTTTTTTCTGCAAGGTATTTTCTCAGGTAGTTTTTTTCTTCAGGTTTTGCGATATGTTTATATATGAGGTAGCTGTCATGCCCATGCCACGACTTAGGGAAGCAGCCGCCATTTGAAAAGCCTTTTTTTTCATAAAAAACAACATTTTTCTTTGATGTCCACAACTGTAAGGCGTGAGCACCTTCAGCGAGCGCCGTATCTTGCCACAAGGAAAGTAATTTAGTAGCAATACCGCGCCCTTGGTACTTGATATCAACAGCCAGCCAATCTGCAAAAGCAACCCCGGCGACTTGGTTAGCAGTAAAGAGATAACCAACCACCGTATTCTGATCAAAAGCCAAATATACTACTTTTTTTCCTTTGGTTAGTCGCTCAGTTATCCAGGTTGGGTTATAGTCAACATCCACTTCAAAAGAAGCAGCGTTGGGAGTGTACTCAGGAAACAAAATAGGAACGCTTGTTTTAAAAAAAGATAAGAAAGCGGGGATATCTCCAACAGCCCCTTTTCGGTAGGTGATTGGTATGGACATGTTGATATTATACATAAAATGCAAAATCGACGAGCACGGCGCGATGACATGTTTTCGCGATTCATATATAATGAAAGTTATATGTTAGAGGGAACTGTTGCATACGAAGGAAAATGGGGAGGGGTAGATGTTGTCATCCGTTACTGCAGGCGGGATGATGTTGAGCGGCTTATGGAATTTATCAATACTCTTTCTCGCGAGCAGACCTATATCACATTTCAAGGTGAACAGATGACATTTGAGGAGGAGAATAAATATGTAGAGGGGTTTATAAAAAAAACTGAAGAAAAAAAAGCGATAAAACTCCTTGCGTTTCATGGTGATAAACTTGTTGGTGTTTGTGACATTACACCAAAAGAAAAAATCGAGAGCCATATCGGTGTGTTTGGATTAACGGTGCACAAAGAATGGAGAGGAAAGGGGATAGGTTTATTGTTGATGCAAACAACTCTAAATGAAGCTAAAAAAAATCTTGTAGGAATTCAAATTATCACTTTAGGGGTATTCGCAAACAATCACGTTGCGGTTCACCTATATAAAAAAATGGGGTTCAAGGAATATGGCTTACTTCCAAAAGGAATACAACATAGAGGAGAGTTGGTGGATCATGTATTTATGTATAAATTAGCTAATAGCTCATAGCTATTAGCATACAGCTATTTTTATGGCGCAAGATAAATTTTCAGCTCTTTGGATTTCACACTCACGAATTCACGACTTCAAGGTATGTCCTCGAGCCTATTATTTAAAATATATTTATCGCAATCCAAAAACTGGACATAAGATTAAGCTCATGAGCCCACCACTTGCACTTGGCCAAATCGTGCACGAAACACTTGACTCACTCACCGGACTACCACTTAAAGACAGATTTCAGAAATCGCTTGTTATTAAACTTCATGAACTCTGGACAAAAATTGAGGGAAAAAAAGGAGGATTTATGGATAGTTCAATAGAACAACAATATAAGGCGCGTGGTGAGGAGATGATGCTTCGCGTGATGAAAAATCCAGGCCCACTTGCGCATTTAGCGGTGAAGCTCAAAATGGACCTGCCCTATTTTTGGCTTTCAGAGGAAAAAAATATCATTTTATGCGGCAAGATAGACTGGATGGAATATTTAGACAAAATAGACTCTGTACATATAATCGACTTTAAGACAAGTAAAAAAGATGAAGAGGATGATTCTCTACAGCTTCCTATTTATTATCTATTGGCAAAAAACTGTCAGGTGCGCCATGTGGCTCAGATGAGTTATTGGTATTTGGAACGTGAAGAGGGGATTGTGCAAAAGGAGCTCCCCACATCATCTAATGTGATAAATCTAATTATGGAGAGGGCACTTGAGATTCAACTCGCAACAAAACTAAATCGTTTTAAATGTAAAAATCCAGATGGTTGTTACTCCTGTAAGCCATACGAAAAAATTGCTCGGGGTGAGGGAGAGTTTATTGGAATGGGGCAATATAAAGAAGATATCTATATTTTGGGTGATTCTTCAGGAAATGTTAGTTCTGATAGTGAAATTCTGTAATGAAACACACTCATTCAGTTGATGTTCCGCTCATCATCTTTTCTGTGGGATTTTTTATTATCTTATTTGGTTTATTTTCCAAACTTTCATTTCAAAAAAAGCCTTTTATTGAACAAAAAGCCACTCAAACCATTAATCCACCCCCAACTGAGGAAAAAAAACGTCTTTCGCTTGATTATAATAAACCTCTCATCTGCAATCTTCACTCAAAAGACGCAAGTATTTCTGCTCAAATAAGTGGGAGTCTTATTGCCGTACAAATTGCAGAGCAAGTAATTAAAAAACAGTATGTGGTGAATGGAGACTGTGTCTATTCATGGATAGTAGGTCAAACAATGGGGAAGAAGCAGTGTGGAGTGGGACAGTATATAACGGTGGGAAGGCAACTTTTGGGGAGTGGACTAGCGTCTCCTGATTCATTGGGTGTACTGATGAAGCAGATGGGAAAAAGTACTCCAGTAAATATTGGGGCGATGATTGAGACGTGTAAGAATGTAAAAATAGTTGATGAAGATATGTTTATGGTACCGAAGAGCATGGTGTTTAAGTGAGGTTAGATTCCCACCAATCCTCCTCCATTCGTGTTCGGTTCCAGGTCTACGTCCTCGCAACCGAATACTCATTTCGGCGGATTTGGCTTTGTATTTCTGATTTTCACTACGTTTAAATCAGAAACAAAGCCAAAAAAAATGTCCGGGCTACGACCTACTTTCCCTTTCGATTGGATCAAAAAGTATCATAGGCGCTGACTTGTTTCACGACCTTGTTCGGGATGGGAAAGGGTGGGACCAAATCGCTTCAATAACCAGGACAAGAGATATTATAGCGAATGAGAGGATATTTATCAAGTGATATTAAGAAGCTAGAAATCAGTAGAGAGAAGATAGAATTACACACATAATATTCTTAAATTCTAACTTCTTACATCTTACTTCTGTATTCTAACTTCTAGTATAATAAAGCATATGTTACAGCTTACAGAAAGTCACTCTGCTCTCCATTCGCTGTGCGTAAAGCCCGGTATTCAGTTTGAAAATCAAAAAGCAGAGGAAGAAGTGCTTTTGAGCCTAAGAGCACATCCAATTACCCTTATTTCAACCTTTTTCAATGCTATTTTACTGGTGATACTTATCTTTTTCTCCAGTTTTATTCTCGGTCAATTTCTCGAACCAATACAGCTCACTTATATTCTTGTTTTCTTTTCATTTGTCACCTTCATCTACGTGTGGTTCCAAATCATAAACTGGTACTTTAATATCGGAATTATCACCAACAAACAAATTGTCGATGTGGATTTTAGCGCGCTCACTTACCGCAATGTATCACGTACAGAACTATCTCATATTGAGGATATTACCGTGAAAGTGAGTGGATTTGTATCAAGTATTTTTAATTATGGCGATGTGTTTGTTCAAACAGCCGGTTCTGAGATAAATACGGAGTTTTTACAGATACCAAATCCAGCTCGTGCAGCTCATATTATTCAAGACATTCTTAAAGAACATGGAATTGATAAATAACATCTTTACTTTTGATAAAGTTTTTCAAATTGGCGCAATTGTGTTTTCGTTCTTATTTTTAGTCCTTACCATTCAAATGTTTGCCAATATTAAACAAGTGGTAAAAACGGTGGTGACCACACGGAACCATATGTTTGTTTTTATATCTGGAATTCTTGTAGTAATAAGCCTTTTGTTATTTTTTCTCGGGTTTGTTATCCTGTAACTATATCTATGGATGTAGAATATTCGATTTATCTTGGGGCAGAGCAGAAAAATGGTTTTACGGGATTTCTTTCGGAAAAAAACTTCTTCTGTGTTGTAGAGATATTTGACGGTTTCACTAACGATCAAGGTGAACAACTCATGAGCGCCCTTGCTGAGGTGGGAAACACGCATTTTGAAAGTCTCGACGCATTTGATGCATCAGTTTCGAGTATTCTCAAAAATTTAAATACTCCTTTAGATACTTCTCTTGCTCTTGGCTATAAGAAAAATCAAAATTTATATCTTAAAACAATTGGTTCAGGTGAAATATATATAGGACGGGGTAAAATTTTTGAGCGGATTATTCAGGGAAATGAGAATGCAGCAGGAAAGTATGAAGAAAATGATTTTTACTTGTTTACCACGTCCTTTTTTACACAATCACTCAAAGGAACTTCTCATACTCGCACACTTCTGCATAATAAAACCACAATAAGAGATTTTCCAGAACGAATTAAACAAACACTTGGAGCAGAAGATGATACAGGGGCAGTTGCACTTTTCGTCAGAATGTCTGAGTATCATGGCACCTACGTCAGTGGCACAAACACTTTTAAATGGGCATGGCTCAAACCCTCTCTTGATTTGAAAAAAAAAATTGTTATTGGAGTTATCCTTTGTATTTGTCTTGGTTTATTTGGATGGAGTATCACTAAAGGAATTCAAAATAAAGGGGGACTTCAATTGGGTCAGGGACAATCATACGATGAAAAAAAACTTAAAATAGAAGATTTTATTTCTCAAGCGGAGACAAAAAAAGATATTTCCTCTGAAGCACTCCCTCTTCTATATGAGGCAGCGGACTCTCTCAGTCTATTATCTAAGTCATCACCAAAAGATAAGCAGCAGGAACTTTCCGAAATTCAAAAGAAAATAAACACACTTGAAGCTACAATTACCAAACGAACTGAAGCCACTCCTCAGGAATATTATGACTTCGCTTTAGAAGAGAAAGGCGCAAAGGGAACAAGGCTAGCATTATTTGAAGATAAGCTCTCCGTGCTAAATCCCGAAGGAAAAATATATATTCTTACTCTTGAAAAGAAATCACTCATCAAAGCAACTCTCCCTAAAAAAGTAAGTGGCGAATCGCTTATTGCGGGTTATGAAACAAACTCATATATTCTCGATCCACTTGTGGGAATCACAAAGATAGACGAATCCGGAAAAGCAAAGGTAGTGATTCCAAAAGAAACTCAGTGGATGTCTATCAATGAGATGAATATTTATAACGGAAATATATATTTATTGGACGGAGGCAATAATGCATTATACAAATACCCTGTTACCACAGATGGATATGGAGATAGAACATCGTACTTTAAGGGATCATATATGGATATGGATGCACACTCATCATTTGCGATCAATATTTCAGTATACGTATCAACCCAGGACACGATAACAAAATATACTGCAGGTCTCAAAGATGACTTTAAAATATCTCTCCCAGGAAAAACAGTTGATATTCAAAAAGTTATCACTCACATTGATCAAAAAGAGATTTATGTGTGGGACAAAAAAAATAAGACCCTCTACCGTGCAACAGTTGATGGAGAATATAAAGGACAGATTGTATCCTCACTAATTGGAACTGCCTCTGACATTGAAGTGTATAATAACAAAGTTTACCTGCTTAAAGATGCAAAGTTATATTGGATATCGTTATGAACGTTGAACTAAAAAAAATTGCTCAGGGAGATGAAAGAGCGCTCCTATCACTCTATAAAACATATCATTCGCCTCTATTTCAGTTTATTAATAGACAAATACGAGATGTGGGTGTGGCCGAGGAGCTCGTACAAGACGTATTTATGGGTGTAATAGAAGGAATTCGAGAGGGGAGAAATATAGAATCATTTTCGGCCTACCTCTACACAATCGCTCGATATAAGACGATAGACTATATTCGAAGAAAAAAAATTAAGAAAATTCTTCTTTCCGCACTACCTGAGGGAATAGTAAATGGCTGCGCCTCACTACTTTTTAGTGAAAAAGTAAAAAAAGATGAAATTGCCGATATGCTAGAGCGAATATTCAAGCATATGCCGCATGAATATGCCCTTATTATACGACTCAAGTATATAGACGGATATACAGTGAAGAAAATTGCAGCTCATCTTGCGATAAACTTTAAAGCAGCAGAAAGTATGTTGTTTCGAGCCAGACAAACTTTTTCTCATCTGTACTCCGAACTAAATACATGAAGCAAAAAACAAATAAACTTCTCATCGATACTCTTAAGGAAGTTACAATTGTGCAGCCAAATGATTTGGGATTTGCCCCGCTCACTTTTTTGTACAGAAGGACTACCTACTTCTTTAAAACAGCCCCATTTTTAGTGGTAGTCCCACTTGCTCTTATTGGGTCAACAGGTATCGTGTACATTTTCGGCATACTAGCAGTTCGCCTCGTCACAGTACTACAATATGGTTTCTAATCTTACTTCACTCATCGTTCACATTCGACGTTGTATCGGCATATTTTTCACTCCTTATAAAACTATGCGAATAATAAGCATTGAAAGTAGTCCGGGTGAAATTGTTCCTTTCTATTTTTTTACCGTACTCTATTTTATATTCGCAAACAGCATACGAAGTTGGACATTTAATTTCATGGGAGCAATTACACTCACCGTGGGAAGTATTTTCTTTTTTTCAATCCTTCCTGCACCTGATTCATTCGAAGCTCGGCTGCGGCGATTACTGTATACCTGGTCTTACACACTTTTTCCCACTATTCTTTGGTTTTATTCAACTTTAATTTTTTATATCCTCCTTCCTCCTCCCCGAACTTCTTCTCTTCTTGGACAGGCATTTAGTATTTTCTATATAGCATATTCTGGAAGCCTTTTAATATGGAAAATACTCTTAGTATATTTTAGTATTCGATTTTCTTTACGGGTGCATGTATATCGTATTGTGTACTATTTATTACTCTATCTTGCTTTTTCAATTCCTGTTTGGATTGCACTCTACAATATGGGCGTTTCTCGTATACCATTTGTTTGAATGATTTTAGTAGTTTATACCGACTCAATATACTATGAAGCTTCACAGCTATACAAAATCATCTGATAGAGCAGCATTTCTTGAAAAGGAGCTGTCAATTTCACTTAATCACATTCGAGAATGTGGACTCGACAATGAAGGAAAGGCTCATTGCGAGAATAAAATAGGTTCTATTGCTCTTCCGCTTGGAGTTGCAGGACCTCTATCTATTCAGGGCGACGGAATACAGGGGCAATATTATGTTCCCCTTGCAACAACTGAAGGTGCTTTGGTTGCATCAGTGAGCAGAGGAGCTAAGGCCACAGCAATACAAGGAATACTAACTTCTGTACAAAAGGTGGGTGTCACTCGTGGACCAGTATTGAAAGCAAATACAAAGGGAGGTGCTTTGAAAATCAAACAATGGGTGATAAGTCATGCTGAAGAGTTAGGAGTGCAAGCAGCTGCAACCTCTTCTCATATTAAGTATATTGGTCAGACAATAAAAGTGGCAGGACTGTATGTATATATTCGATTTTCCTTTGATACTGATAAAGCGATGGGAATGAATATGGCAACAATTGCTTCGCAAAAAATGATTGAGTATATTGCCGAGCAAACAGACTCGCAAGTTGTGGCAGTAGCAGGAAACTTTGATTGTGACAAAAAACCCGCATGGATAAATAGTATCTTAGGACGTGGATATTCGGTTCAAGCGGAGGCAATCATTTCACCTGAAATAGTGCAATCTACGCTAAAAACACACCCCATAAAAATTGCTGAGGTTTGGAAATCTAAATGCTTGATTGGATCTGCTCTCGCTGGATCTATGGGGTTTAACGCACATCATGCAAATATCGTTGCTGCATTCTACGCAGCAACAGGCCAAGATTTAGCACATGTAGTTGAGGGGAGTTTGGGGATAACGATAATGGACGTTATGGAGAATGGATCACTCTATATTAGTGTAAATCTTCCCAGTGTTATGCTTGGGACTATTGGAGGAGGGATGAAACTTTCTACTCAGTCTGAGGCACGAAGTATCATGAAGTCTGAGTCTCCTGAGGCACTTGCCGAGATTTTGGGAGCAGCAGTTTTAGCGGGTGAGCTATCATTATTAGCATCATTAAGTGAGGGTACTCTCGCCACATCACACAAAAAATTGGGACGATAATTCTATGAAGACTGGCATTATTTCATATGGTTTTTATATTCCACAGTACCGAATTAGGGTAGCTGATATTGCCCGTGTGTGGGGAAAGAATGCGACTGAGATAGAGCGCTCTTTAGGAGTGGTTGAGAAGGCTGTATCCACCGCAGCAGAAGACTCACTCACAATGGCCTATGAATCAAGCGTAATTGCGATGAGTAATTCAACCCTCCCCATTGGCGCATTGTTTATTGGGACGGAGTCGCCTGTATATGCAGTGAACCCTTCTTCAACAATTCTTGGGGAGCTACTTGGTATTGGCAATCACTATCTTGCTTATGACACACAATTTGCATGTAAGGCAGCGACGGGAGCTCTTATTTCTGCACTTGCTCTTGTTGAGAGCAACCAGATGACGTCGGCGCTTGTTGTAGCCTCAGATAAGGCCACCGGAAAACCACATGATGCACTTGAATATACTGCTGCATCAGGCTCTGTAAGCTTAATTGTGGGAAACAGCAATCCCATTTTAAGTGTAGATGCGTGGGAGTCATTTTCATCTGATACACCCGATTTTTGGAGAAGAGAAGGAATAAAATACCCTTCTCATGGAGGACGATTCACCGGTAAACCATCCTATTTTAAACACATTGCAGGATCGGTAAGCGCACTCCTTTCAAAAACAAATCACACTCCAAAAGACTTTGCGTATGCAGTATTTCACATGCCAAATGGAAAATTTCCAGTACAAATCGCCCGTCAACTAGGGTTTACAGATGCACAAATACAAAAATCATTAATTGTTTCACAACTTGGTAATTCGTATACTGCATCCGCCCTCATGGGTCTTGTTGCGACTTTAGAATTTGCAAAACCAGGAGATAAAATATTATTTGCATCCTATGGATCTGGGGCTGGCTCTGATGCATTTATTTTTACTGCAACTTCAGAGCTCGAAAAAAAGAGACTCCCTTTTGCAACAAAATTGAGTGAAAAAATTTATATAGACTATCCAACTTATTTGAAATTCATGCGAATTATATGAACTCACATATTATCGGTTATCACACTACAAAGTTTGGTGAGCTCTGGGAAAAATCATTATTTGATTTGGTGGAGGAAACGATAGAAGGATCCCTTACAGACGCACATCTTGAGCTTGGACAAATTGATGCGATATTTTTTGGAAATATGCTCGGGGGGATTCTTGAAAATAATCTGCATGCAGGAGCAAAAATCGCAGATATTCTCGGAATAACAATTCCAATATTTCGTGTCGAGGGAGCCTGTGCCTCAGGGGGAATGGCATTTCATCTCGCGCATGAATATATTCAGTCAGGAAAAGGAAAGACGATTCTTGTGGTGGGCGCCGAGAAAATGACCGATGTTCAGCCTGAAATAATCACTCAAGGACTCATGTCTGCAGCTTCTGGTGAAGAACAGGAGTCTGGAATAACATTTCCAGGACTGTATGCTCTCATGGCACGAGTGTACCTGAAAAAGTATTCTTATAGCAAAAAAAACCTTGCATCAATTGCAGTAAAAAATCACGCACATGGTGCACTCAATCCAACAGCCCATTTCCAAAAACCTATTACACTTGAACAAGTTTTAAAAAGTTCGACTGTGGCAGATCCACTAGGACTACTTGACTGCTCTCCCGTATCTGATGGAGCTGCATCTTTAGTACTTACATCAGATACCAATCTGACTCGAAATGGCGCTGTGCGAATTCTTTCCTCACAGGTTGCAACAGATAGCATATCGCTTCTTCATCGTAACTCACTTACAGAGTTAAAATCAACTCAAATAGCAGCAGAAAAAGCATTTTTAGAATCAAAACTTCTCCATACAGATATATCGTTAGCAGAAGTTCATGATTGTTTTACAATAGCAGAACTTTTTGCAATGGAAGATCTTGGTTTTTGGAAGAAGGGTGAGGCGGGAGCACGCGCACTGGAGTATGAAACGCTAAAAGATAATAATGGTCCACTTATCGTGAACACCTCAGGAGGGCTCAAATCATCAGGGCATCCTGTCGGAGCAACAGGGATAAAACAACTAGGAGAGCTTTATCTCCAACTATTAGGTCGGGCGGATAAACGTCAGATAAAAAATATAAAATATGGGTTAGCTCACAACGTAGGAGGTAGTGGGGGAACAGCGGTGGTGAGTATATTAGGGGTATAACATTACAACTTGAAGCTTATAACTTGAAACTTTAAGAAAAGCTACAAGCTATAAGTTACAAATTTCAATAATGTATGATTAGTCCGGTGAAGGTTTGGCGAAGGCAAAAAACAATTCGTGAACTCCTCAGCAGTCAGGGGGAGATCATTTCGTGGACAAAAATATTTACACCACCACCACAGTTTAAACATATTGCTCCCTACACAATTGTATTTGTAAAACTTACAACTGGAGAGAATATATGTGCGCAACTTGTTGATATTCTTGATGAATCAAAAGTAAAAGAAAAAAGCAGGGTAGTTGTCACCCTCCGGAAGCTTCGCGAAAGCACAATAGAAGACGTGATACCATATACTATTGCTTGCAAATTACTATGAAATCTATTCGTTACAGCGCTCCTGGGAAAGTAATATTATCGGGAGAGCATGCCGTGGTATATGGAAAACCCGCGCTTGTATGTGCTATTAATAAAACACTTTCGATTACCTTCACGCGCCACAACGAAACAGTGTATCAAGACGAAATATTTCCTCTACTTGAGAAGTCAGTTATCGATTTTCTTGATTCCAGAAAGGAAAAATACACAATAAAGAAGTACAAATACTGTGTGAATTCAACCATACCAATTGGGCGAGGGCTTGGGTCTTCAGCTGCCTACTGTGCTTGTATTTCAGCTGGATTACTCGAGCTATTTACTGGACGAGAATGGAGTAAGGAGGAGGTAAACATGTGTGCATATAAAATGGAGAAGTATTTTCATAAAAACGCATCTGGCGTAGACACAACTACTTCAATTATGGGGGGGCTTATTTACTATCGAAAGGAATTTGAATTTCTAAAAACTATTAGTAGTCTGGCAGTAAAGCTTCCGAATACATTTATAAATAACTTATATTTAATTGATACTGGTAAACCAACAGAGACCAGCGGAGAAATTATTCAAGCGGTGGGAAAACGGTACAATTCTGAGGGAAATAAAATAGAGTTAGTCATGAATGAAATAGAAAAGACAACAAAAAGATTTGTTGTGTCAATCATGAAGGAGGATACTTCTTTCTTTAGGGAAAATATCAAAGCCAATGAAAAATTACTCGAAAAAATAAATATCGTATCACCTTCAACTAAGAAAATGATTAGAACGTTAAGTGAATTTGGAGACGCAAAAGTTACTGGAGCTGGTGGATATAAGGGAGCATCGGGATATTTGCTATTTTATTGTGAAGTGATATCAAAATTAAACAACATCACACATGAACCATTTATTCCGAGTTACAAAGGATTACAAAAGGAGATATGATTCATACTTCAGCTCCTGGAAAGTTAATGCTTCTCGGAGACTATGCTGTCGTATACAACAATCCGTGTCTTGTAACAGCGGTTAATAAACGAGTATCGGTTGATGTAGAAATTATCGATGCAATTCAAGATGAGATAATCACTCCCCAAGTAAAGGAAAGTGTATTTGTAAAAGAGACAATAGTATATTTTAAAAAGACCTTTTCTATCATACAGGCAATTCGAATTGTTACACATGCTGATTTTTCACATCAAGTGGGTCTGGGTTCATCATCTGCAGTGACCGTGGCAACACTTGAAGCGCTCAGTCTGCTTTTTGGTAAAAAACTGTCCCATAAACAGCTATTTGACATGTGCTATGAGATCATCCTTTCAATTCAAGGGGTAGGATCTGGCTTTGATATTGCAGCTGCTGTCTATGGGGGGACCCTCTATTTTGTAACTGGAGGGAAGAAAATCGAACCTCTGCCTCTTACTCATCTTCCCCTTGTAGTGGGGTACTCAGGAATAAAAGCAGATACTCCAAGCTATATACGAAAAGTAAGAGCTGCATTTTCCGAAAGAGGAGAAGAGTTACAAAGCATTTTCTCTTCAATAACTTCGCTTGTAGAAACAGCAAAAGCTGGACTTAATAAAGGTGACTATCCAGTCGTGGGAAACTGCATGACTCAAAATCAGTTTCTTTTGCAACAATTGGGTGTGAGTATTCCAAAACTAGACATGATGATATCTGCCGCAATAAGTGCTGGAGCGTGGGGAGCTAAGCTTTCGGGAGCGGGGGGAGGCGATTGCATGATCGCTCTTGTGTCGGACGATAAACGCGATGCCGTTGTTCGGGAAATTGAAAATGTAGGGGGAGAAGTTATTCATGTGGGCTTAAATGCTCAAGGTGTAAAATAAATAAATATGAAATCAACTGCACGAGCACACTCAAATATTGCTTTTATCAAGTACTGGGGACGAAAGAATGAAGAACTGCGACTTCCCACAAATGGGAGTATTTCAATGAATTTAAGTAATCTTCACACAACAACAACTGTTGAGTTTCAAGAAAATTTAGAAGCTGATCTGGTTGAGATTGATTATAAAATGGATACGATAGAAATCGAACGAGTAAGTAATCACCTTGATAGAATAAGAAAAATTGCGGGCATTTCAACCCATGCGCGGGTACAATCAATCAACTCCTTTCCAAGTGGTACAGGACTTTCTTCTTCCGCTTCAGGATTTGCAGCGCTCACCATGGCAGGAGCGCAGGCTGCGGGACTTATGCTATCTGAAAAAGAATTAAGTATTTTGGCTAGACAAGGTTCTGGATCTGCCTCTCGCTCAATTCCAAACGGATTTGTAGAATGGAAAGATGCAGAAACGAGCGAAAATTCCTACTCATATTCTCTATATCCTGCAGATCATTGGGATATCGTTGATATTGTTGCCGTCGTGAGTAAAGAAAAAAAAGACATATCAACCTCTCTCGGTCAACAACGAGTTGATACGAGTGTTTTTTTCCAGACTCGTTTAGCGCATATACAAGAAAAAATAAATATTTGTAAAACAATAATTTCTAAAAAGGACTTTACTCAATTTGGAAAAATCATCGAAATGGAAGCACTTGAACTACATGCCATTATGCTCACATCGTGGCCCTCGCTTATTTATTGGCTTCCTCAAAGTATTTCTCTTATGAAGCAGGTAAAAAAATGGAGGGAGGAGGGGCTTGAAGTATATTTCACTGTGAACACTGGTCAGGATGTACATATTCTGTGTCAAAAAAAAGATGAAGAAAGAGTAATAAGTAAACTTGCGACGCTTGAAAATATAGTGAAGATAATTTCCAATAGTCCATCGAGAGGGGCATATTTTATCAGAGAACATTTATTTTAAGAAGTAAGAAGACAGAAATAAGAATTAAGAATAACAAATACATTGTTCAGACTTCTATCTTCTGTGTTAGTTGCCAATTGTTGGAAGGGTGAATGTAAAGCCTTCTCCAATACCAAACTTTCCGCCCAATACAGTACCCATTAGTACATTAAATACTACCAATACAACAACAATTAAAACGAGTCCAATAGCCGCACTCTGAATTTTATTTTGAGCTTTAGCTACTTTTTCTTTTTCACCACCCGATGTGATCCAGTCAAATGCTCCAAGCATCATGTAAAGGAGCGTAGCAAGCGCCGCCACAAAGAAAAAAATCTGAATGGCTGTTGAAATAAGCTTACCTAATCCTGCATTTACATCTCCGGTATATAAATCGCTATTGTTTGGTGGATTAATTTTTCCAATAATACTATCGGTATTAACAGTTGCAGCAAGAAGAAATTTATTCATAGTGGCATATTAACATTTAATACAGATCCAATAATTTTTGTAATGACAAAACTCGCAACAATAATGAAGAGTCCTATAATTGCATAAATTATCACCGATTGGGCTTTAGAAATTTTTTCTGGGTTTCCTTCACTTGTGAGATAGCGATATGCGCCCAGAAGAAGCATGGAAAGGGATGCAAGTCCGCCCACAATCATCAATATCGGAATTACCAAATTTACAATTGAGGTTATTGAGTCAAACTTTGCTACTGGATTAATCGACTTATCATCAAACATCACTTCAGCAAATACGGGAGGAATAATATTCATGTCATTACTATAGCGAACTTTATAGACTCAGTCAAGCAGCAGCTGCGGAATATATACGGTATAATAATTTTATATGACAGAAAATGATTTGCACCATTTAGCAATAATTTGCGACGGCAACAGACGGTGGGCAAAAAACCACAACCTTCCCTCATTTGAAGGGCATAGAAGAGGCTATGAGAATATAAAAGAACTCACAAAGAAAGCAAAAGAGCTTGGGGTGAAAGTCATCACATTTTGGGTGTTTTCAACTGAAAATTGGAATCGTAAACAAGAAGAAGTGAACTACCTCATGGACCTTTCAATGAAGGTGATTGATGCTCAAATAAAAGAAGCCCTTCAGGAGCAGACACGTATCGTGCACATTGGGCGAAAGGATAGACTTCCAGAAAAGTTACGGGGAAAGATAGAAAAAGCAGAGCTGGATACGCGCGAGTATACATCCCACTATTTCGTTATAGCTCTTGATTATGGAGGTCATGATGAGATAGAGCGAGCAATTCGGAAAATGAAAAATCCAGAAGGGGACACAATCGATACCTATCTAGACACCAGCGTTCTGCCTTATCCGAATCCAGACTTGATTATCCGTACGAGTGGAGAACAGCGTTTATCAGGGTTTATGACATGGCAGTCTGCATATAGTGAATTCTATTTCACACCATTATTATTTCCAGACTTTTCTCCTGAAGAGCTCATTAAAGCTATAAGAGACTATAAGGAGCGAAGAAGACGTTTTGGAAAATAAATCACCATGTTTAATCCTACCTTCACTATAACCAATAAAATTCTCATGAACATATCAAAAGTTGAGGCGGCTGAAGAGGTGATTCGTAATGCACCGCTTCTTCCGTTATGGGAAAAACAATTTAAGGAAGATGCAATAGTTCGATCTGCGTATCATGGCACACATATTGAAGGAAACATGCTCCAAATGGAAGAAGCAAAAGAAGTACTCATGGGTAAGACTATTACTGCTCGACCACGGGATATTCAAGAGGTAATTAACTACCGAAAGGTAGTTGAATTAATTGATGAAGAGGCAAGTAAAAAAATCGAAAAAGTTACGGAACAACTCTTATTAAAAATCCATAGAATACTTACAGAAAAAACACTACTTCCTGAACAATCAGGTGTATATAGACTCAAGCAGGTGATTATACGTAACTCAGCAACAGGAGAGATCACCTTTAAACCTCCTACACCTCTTGAAGTGCCCTTTTTAATGAAGGAGTTTATTTATTGGCTCAATGGGGAAAGTTCAAAACAAATCCACACAGTACTCAAAGCTGGATTAGTGCATCATGAGTTTGTACGTATCCATCCATTTATCGACGGAAATGGTCGGGTTGGAAGAGCTCTGGCAACGCTAGTTCTGTTGCTAGGTGGCTATGATATCCGTCGATTTTTCTCTCTTGAAGAATATTTTGATAGAGACGCAATTTCATATTATGAACATCTCCAGAAAGCCACCTCAGGTGATCTCACTTCTTGGCTTGAGTATTTCAGTTTTGGGGCAGCAGTTGAATTTACCCGAATAAAAGAAAAAATCCAAAAACTTTCAAAGGATGTCAAAATGAAAGATAAAATGGGAGGTCAACAAATCTTCCTTACAGAGCGACAGATCAAACTAATTGAGTATATACAGGAAATAGGATACCTTCAAAACAAAGCCTTTAAATCGATTTTTCCTGATATTTCTGAAGATTCAGTGTTGCGTGATGTACAAGATCTCGTCAAAAAAAATCTCATTAAAAAAATTGGGAGTACAAAGTCTGCTCGATATGTGAGTATCTAAAATCACTTTCTTTTCATCAATCGCATTACTCCATATGCTCCCCACAAAAGTGGGAAGAGAAGAATCCCTCCATATTTATACATATCCTTTTGAGAATCAGTTAATTCAGGGAGCGGATAGAACGATACAATACGAGATCGAATACCACTTAAGGCCCCACTTGAGGTGAGTGAGTCGACTGAGTTAAGAATAAAATCTATATTGCCTCCCCCACGAGTTAAGAATTGATCAAATGGAAAGCGGGACGATGGGATTATAATCATTTCGCCTCCACTTTTATGTTTGAGATGTGCACCAATCACAAACTGTGCTAAATTCTTTTGAAGAGGTTGAGGAATGGAATTTGGATTGAGTGTAAAGCTATTTTTCTGTTCCCAAGTAGTTTTTGATGAAACAATGAGGGGACTCTCCACAACTCCTGGCACTGATTTTAGCGTAAGTGAGGAAGTCCACGGGAATGTTAGAAATTGAATATTAGAAAATAATCCAGATTTTAAGTCAAATAAATTTGATCGAATCCAAAATGGATACACAGTGGTAAACTGGGATGTTTCATTTCCAAAGTTAACATACTCAGCAGATGTAGAGAGAAGGAGATTGCTCTCAATCTGTGCTCCATATGAGGCGATAAGTTCATTGAGATTATGTTTTGATGGATTTACTCCCAAGGTGTTTTCCTCAATTGAAGTGCCCCCTGCAAAAACTAACATTTTCTTACCCGACTCAAATCCTTTTTTAATCTTTTGAATTTGCTCAGAGGAATATGTCTGAGACCCACTATCCATTAGAAGGAGAGAAGCATATTCATCTATGTTTCCTGCGTTTAGATCTACACTACTCACTTCGTACTGTTGTGACAATCCCTTTTTCAATGCATTCACCGAACCTTCACCTACGAGGCCAACCTTTACCACCTCAGATCGAGTGAGTCGGTAAATTGCTGAGGTGAGATTGTATTCAAGGTTTTGATAGTCACTCACTTGGGGAATGAGTTCGGTTTTATCTCCTTGAGATAGAACGATGCCAAAATAAAATGATGAAGTTTGATATTTATTTTGCTCAAGTTGAGAGAATTGAAGCTCAGGAATGCCCAGCGACTTTGCTTTTTCTGCACTTTTTGTATCTTTCTTAGGGTCGATAATTGTCACTTTGATATTTTTTCCCCCTCGTCTATATTCTTGAAGCAACTCAACCACATCTGTCTTTAATGGCAAAATTCGAGTTGGAAGATCACTGGAAACATATAGGGTAATTTCTACATTCTTGCTATTTTTTTGAATTATTTTCTTGGTTGATGGAGAAAGGGTGTAGGCCGAGCCTTTAGAAAAATCAAGCCGCACCGGAAACAAGGTGAAAAGGATAAAGGCACCCAGTGATATTAGGAAAAATATAAAAATGGGGTGGTTTTTCTTAAGAATATTCATATTAGGTTCTTTTACTTAATTCACTAACGGTGAGTTGGAAAAAAAGCAGCGAAAGCATGAGAAAATAAAAGAGAGATCTCATATCAACGACTCCCTTCACAAAATTATCCAAATGAAGGAGTGGACTTGCGAAAATTAGGACATCTTGAATCATCTTGGGAAGAAGATTAGCTAGAAAATCTGAAGACAGAGTAGTGAGGAGAAATAATATAATAACCGAAACGGAAAACGAGGCAATTTGATTTGTTAGTTTGCTTGAAATATACAAAGAGAAAGTGAGATAGAGAAGACTCATAAGAAGTAGTCCGCAATAACCCACCATTAATTCCGATATTGACAACGCAGAGAGAAAACCCAACACCAGAGGGATAGAGAGTGTGATACCGATACTAATAGCACACACAGTAAAGAGACTGAGAAGCTTAGCTAGGATAATGGTTGTTTCAGAAAGAGGAAGCGTAAGAAGTGTTTCAATTGTGTTAAGTCTTTTTTCCTCACTTATACTTCTCATGGAAAGCGCTGGAATAAAAATGAAAAGCAGCCAAGGAGCAACACCAAAAAATGGCTTTAATGATGCGGATCCCACAACGAATACATCTTTCATGAACATATATCCGAGAAAAAGAGCAAACGCTATTGGCACGGTATATCCAACCGGCGAGTTTAGTAGTTGAGATAACTCTTTTTTATATAAAGCTTTCATGATTCTTTTTTACTAATTTTTTAAATAATACTTCAACACTTCCTTTTCCTTTTGGTTTGGTACCATTATAGAGGAGAGTGCCGCGATGTATGATGAGCACTCTCGTTGCAATGTCTTCGATTTCAGAAAGGATATGGGTGGAAAAAAGAACAATTCTTTTTTTTGCAAGTTTTTTTATGAGATCTTTTATTACATCTTGTTCGATGGGATCTAGGCCTGAAGTGGGTTCATCCAAAAGTAAAATTTCTGGCTTTCCGCACAAAGCTGCAGCGAGTCCAACCCGCTGTTTAAACCCTCGTGAAAGTTGTTCAATTTTTTTATTAAACACTTCACTGAGATTAAGTTCATGAATAATTTTTGTCAGATTTTCTTCCTTCTTAACTGAAGCAATAAATAGAAGATATTCCTCAACAGTCATATCAGAAGGAAGGGGATTATTCTCAGGTAAATAGCCAAGACGAGGGAGTATGGAAAGTCTGTCAGAGAGTGGATTCTTATCAAAAACTGTTACTGTTCCCTCTGTTGGTTTGAGAAATCCTACAATGAGGCGCATTGTAGTAGTTTTTCCAGCACCATTTGGACCTAAAAACCCAATAATATCTCCGGCAGTTGCCTGGAAGGAAAGGTCAGACACAGCCACTTTTAATCCGAACTGTTTATAGACATGTGCAAGCTCTATCATAAGGATACTTTATAGCAAAAATGGTTGTGCAGTTCAAGATGTTTTTTTTATTTCATCATACTAGCAAACAACTCATCAACCACTACCCAATTCATATTATCAAAAAATGACTCAACATATTGAGCACGGTTGATGCCATAATCTGCAAAGTAGGCATGTTCATAAGTATCCAGTGCAAGAATTGGACGGGTGTGCCAGAGAGCGTAGGTATTTTGAGAATCTCCTATGTGATTCATGAGCTTTTCTTCTCGATAGTTATAAATTGTCCATACCCAACCCCGTGCGGAAAGAGCGGAGGCTTTTAGATCTTTTTTATAGGATTCAAATGAACCAAAATCTTTTTCAATCTGTTTCACGAGTAGTCCACTGGGCATCTCTCCAGAACCTCCCAAATGATTAAAGTATATTTCATGATTAATAACCCCTCCCCATGCAAAGCTCAGCTCAGTTTTGAGGGATCTAAAAGTGGAAAATACTTGGTTTGATTTTGTGTAGTCTTCTTCAGTGAGTTTAGATATCTGTTCTGTGATTTCATTATATTTATTCACATACCCTGCATAGAGTTTCAAATGGTCTTCAACTGTTTTTTTTGAAATGCCCTTCATTGTAAAAAGAGATTCGTTAAATGTTTTGGCTTGTATCATAAGAATATATTACTAACTAAGTAACAGTTAAATTATGTCAGTATCAGAGTCACTTGTCAAGCAAGTCAGGGCGACGAAGGAGGGTGAGTTCAAATGCTTGTTTAAGTTGCCATTGTTTGATTTTTTTTGGGTCGCCTGAAAGAAGTACTTCGGGAACTTTTTTCCCCTCAAATTCTTCAGGGCGAGTGTATTGGGGATATTCTAAAAGTTGCACCTCCTTAACACCTCTTTGTTGAAGCGCCACAAGTACAGAATGGTTGCCAACAATCTCTATTAATGTTTTTACGGGAGATGAAAAAAAGCTTTCCTCAACTGTGGCATTATCCTTTTTGAGCACTCCAGGGATAAGGCGAACAACTGCATCACAGATCGTAGCCGCAGTAAGTTCTCCTCCTGTGAGAATGTAGTCTCCGAGTGAAATTTCTTCATCTATATATTCTGAAAACCGCTCATCAAACCCCTCATAATGGCCGGCAAAAATAATGATATTTTCAACTTGTGCAAGTTCTTGGGCTTTTTTTTGAGAAAAAACGTTGCCTCGGGCAGAGGTGAGGATAGTACGACGAGAAGAAGTTGGTAGTTGGTTGTGAGCTGTTAGGGAGGAAAGTGCTTTTTTTAAGACGTCGACACAGAGCACCATACCTGCTCCTCCTCCATAGGGACGTTCATCAACTGTGCCATATGAATCGCGTGCAAAGTCACGAAGATTCACTATCGATATAGTGACACGTCCTTTTTCAATAGCTCTTTTAACGATTGACTCTCCGATAAACCCCTCAATCATTTTAGGGAACAGCGTTACAACCGTGATGTTTATGGCCATGATACGATTATAAACCCTGTAGCAACGAAGATGCTTCCAATAAGAAGTTTGAGGGTGACAACTTCTTTAAGGATAAAAATACTAAATAGAGAAGTGAATATTGGAATGGTGAGACTTGCCAGAGATACTGCTACCGCACTTTTAGTTTCTTGAATACCTTTTACATAGAGAATTTGTGGGATAACATATACAAAAATCCCCATAATAATAAAAAGTACAATATCTCTTGATGTGATTTTCTCCTTTACCATGGCGAGGGTAGGAAGGTAAAACAAGGTCGCAAAAAATGAAGCAAAAGCCGCCACGAGCACAGGGCTACGATCTGCAAAAAATTTTTTCGTAAAAATTATTTCTCCTGCCCAAAGGATATCCGCTATAATGACGTACAGTATTGACATAGCTTATTATTATATCAGTTTGACATGAAAAAAATAATCCTTATACTCATACAAAAATATCAATCCATCTCTTTTTTTCAAAATATATTCAGCACATCGTGTCGGTTTTATCCTACCTGTTCAAACTACACAGCAGAAGCGGTGGAAAAGTATGGAGTGGGAAGAGGGCTCCTCATGGGGTTGTGGAGAGTAGTGAGGTGTAATCCGTGGAATCGGGGTGGAATAGATAAACCATAAAAGCAAACTCTAAACCCTAAACACTAAAACCTAAACAAATCAATAAACTACACATAATAAAACTCCATACCACTTTGTATCATTTGGAATTTAAAATTTTGCATTAATTTGTTTAGAGTTTATAGTTTAGTGTTTAGGATTTTTAAAAATGGTATATTAATAATTGTGGACGATAATCAGAAAGCCTGTTTGGGGTTTGCTCTTTGTAACGGGATTGGGCCTGTTACCTTTTCAAAACTCATCACCTATTTTGGCTCTCCTTCTGAGGCATTTTATGCTTCCTCAAGCATCCTTCGATCTTTTTTCCGGGGAGAAAACGTATTTGCTGGGTTTATTCAATTGAGAAAGACATACAACCCGGATTTTGAGATTCAGCGAATACAGAGCTATGGCGCGTGGATAATGACTCAGTGGCATGATGATTATCCAAAACTCCTCAAAAATATTACCGATCCTCCAATCTGCATATTTGGAAAAGGGGACAGAAATAGCATAAACTTTGAAAGCGATACCTGTGTAGGGGTTGTTGGGACGAGAAAACCAACCCCTTACGGCATTCATGTAGCTGAGGAACTCGGCAAACGATTTGCAGATGCTGGGCTTGTCATCGTTTCTGGTATGGCATCAGGAATAGACACCATTTCCCATCGGGCTGCAATTATGAAGCAGGGTAGAACAGTTGCCGTTTTGGGTACAGGAATAGATAGGATATATCCACTTGAAAATAAGGAGCTGCATGACAAAATACTCAAAGAGTACGGGATTATTATTTCAGAGTATCCGCCTGGGTTTGCAATTCAAAAAGGGATGTTTGTTCTTCGTAATCGAATAATTGTTGGTCTCTCAAAGGCAATTGTGGTGGTGGAAGGTGGAGAGCGCTCCGGGTCACTCATAACTGCCCGCTACGCGGCAGAGAATGGGAGGGATGTGTATGCAGTACCAGGCCCCATCACCTCAGAAATGTCTATTGGACCACATATTCTCCTTCGAGAAGGCGCACATGTTCTCACTAGTTCTCGTGAACTCCTTTCTGATTATGGATTAAGCAATGATTCTTCTTTTATTACACAAAAACCGACAGACCTAAATGGAGTAGAGAAACAAATTTATGAGATGTTAACGGTGCAAAAGCATTTTGTTGACGATGTTGCTAGAAAGGTTTCTTTAGGTATCTCTGAAACCCTTCCCATCCTTTCACTTCTTGAGGTGAGAGGGATAATTGGAAAGGAGCCAGATGGGAGTTTTATTGCACGGGTATAGCGTCCATTTTTTTTCCTCTACGAATATATTTTTCATCTAAATTCGGACTGGTTGAGAGAAAAATATCTATATATTTTTTTGCGGTTTCAATATCTGTGTAGTCTGCAGCGATTGCAAGAATATTAGTATGGTCATTTTCTCGACCATGTTTTACTTGCTCCTCATTTAGAGCAACGCCACAGAGAATATGTTTAAACCGATTGACTGCAATACTCACTCCAATTCCAGAACCGCAGAGCACGATACCCAAATTTTCTTTTGGATTTTGTTGAACTGCTTGAGCAACTTTTTGAGCAAAATCTGGGAAGTCATCGAGGGGATCCAGCTGATAATTACCAAAATCTTCAATTCGAATATCTTTCTCTTGGAGGTATTCCACGAGTTTATTTTTTAAATCAAATCCGCGGTGATCTGCAGCTATAAAGACTGGCATACGAATAAGTATAGCATAAGTCATAAAGCCCGCCTGCTACGCAAAGATCTAAGCATTGCGGGCAGGTCAAAAGTTTATAAAGTTTATAAAGTCTGAAGATCTGAAAGCCAAAATAAAAAACCGTCCTGTGAGGGACGGCTTTTTATTGAATAGACTTTTCATCTATCACTTTACGATTCTCTTCAGGCTTTTACCAGCTGTAAAACCTGGAGTTTTTGTTGCTGGAATTTGAATTTCAGCACCGGTTTGTGGATTGCGGCCTTTTCGGGCTGCTCTCTTTCGAACCATAAATGTGCCAAATCCTGTTACAACAACCTTTTCACCACGCTTCATAGCGTCTGTAATTGAGTTGAAGACTGCGCTTACTGCATCCTTGGATGCTTTTGCGGTAAGACCCGCTTTTTTTGTTACTTGGGAAACGAGATCTGCTTTTGTCATATTGATTCACCTGCCTTTTGTATTGACTTAAACTAATGATTAAGTAGTGAAAGCTTACTCATTTTTGCTTGTCCTGTCAATCTACACTAAAAACATCTTACTGTAGCAATCTATATCAAATTTGGAGCGTTAGGACAGTGAGTTAAAAAGTCAAAAGTCGAAAGTCTAAAAGTCTATAAATTTTAAATCATAATACAAAAAAAAGACCCCAAACTTTTTAATTTGTCTGGGGTCAGTTTTTTCTTATCGACATTGGACTTTCGACTTTAAGACTTGAGACTTATATTTTCGTTGTTGACTCAGTTCGATATTCTCGAATGACAGTTGTTTTTATCTGTCCTGGGAAAACATCAAATTTTTCTTCAAGTTCTTGTTTTATTTTGGAAGCCAATATTACCGTGTCATCATCTGTCATCTCATTTGCACGCACTATAACACGAAGCTCTCTACCAGCTTGAAGTGCATAGGCTTCTTTTACACCTTTCTTTGTTTTCGCAACATCCTCAATAGTTTTGATTCGTTTGAGATACTCTTCAAAGTCTTCATGTCGTGCTCCTGGCCGTCCACCAGAAACTGCATCTGAAATATAGACGATAACTGCTTCTAAACTATTCATTGGAACATCTTCATGATGGGATGCGACTGTATCAATTACCTTTTGAGGGAAGCGATGTCTTTTTAAGAGCTCAACACCTAAATCGATATGTGATCCTTCTTTATCATTTATCACCTTTCCAATGTCGTGGAACAAGCACCCCAGCTTTACTACATTCACGTCTGCCTTTAATTCATGAGCTAGGGCAATTCCTATTCGTGTTTCTTCTAGGGTATGAACGATCATGTTTTGACCATAAGAGAATCGATATTTAAATCGTCCTAGAAGCTTGATAAGTTCTACAGGAAGATTGAATACGCCCACTTTATGAGCAAGATCTTCACCTGCCTTAAAAATTGTTTTTTCAATTTCCTCACGAGTTTTTGCCACAACTTCCTCAATACGTGGTGGCTGAATTCGTCCATCCTTAATAAGAATTTCAAGAGCTGTGCGAGCTACTTCTCTTCGGATTGCGTCAAATGAGGATATCTTAATTACGCCTTCTTCTTCTAAGTCAACATCAACTCCCGTTGCCACTTCAAACGCTCGAATATTTCGACCCTCTTTTCCAATAATTCGCCCTTTATACTCGTCACTTGGCAAATGTACCACTGATAGAGTATATTCTGCGGTGACATCGGTTGCACCATATCTCATTGCATCCACAAGAAGTCCCTTTGCCTTTTCATCAAGAGTTCGCTTCACTTCTTCTTCTCCCTGTGTGATTCTTCGAGCCACATCTGACTTTAATTTTTCTTCCCATCCCTGAAGGAGAAGTTGCTTAGCCTGATCTTTTGTGAGTTGTGAAATACTTTCAAGTTTTTGGAGGATTTGGTCCCGTTTTTCTTCCACACTTTTCTTACTATCATTCACAGACTGTTTTTCTTTTTCAAGAAGCGCTTTTTCAGAAGAAAGGAGTTTCTCTTTTTCAGCTATCTGCTGTTTTTCAGAAGCTACACGCTTTTCAACTTCTAAAGCCTCTGCAAGGTTTTTTTGTGCGAGATGCTCTGCCTCTGTTTTTATGCGAAAAGCCTCTTCTTTGGCCTTGAGAATTATTTCTTTCGCTTCATGTCGAAGCTTTATTTCTTGTTCTTCGGCTTGTTTTCCGAAAAACAATCGTTTAAAAAATGTACCGAACATAGTCTTTTTTTAGATCTGGTGGACGTGAGAGTGCTCGTATTTTACGCATCCATTTTGTGGCTAAATTGCGAAAAAAAATGAATCATGGTGATAAAAACAATAATTGGTACCTCTCCGCCAACCAATTAATAATAATTGCTACATTATACTCTCTATACCTGCTAGTTGCAAATATGCCTTTTTAGCATCATCATATGAAAAACCTCTTCTTTGAAGGAAAGAAATAGCCTTCATAAAACGTTTTTTTTGATCAGAAATGGAAGCGAGCGATTTCATTTTTTTTGAGAGAGCTTTCAGTGCTAATCCTTCTTCATCTAAAGCACTATGTGAAAAAAAGATATCTATATCTGATTGAGAAACGCCTACTTTTTTTAGTTCTAAGGTGAGCATTCTCCTGCTTTTTGGTTTAAGCAAATTGCGCGATGACACAAACGACTTGATAAACGCTAAGTCGTTGAGAAATCCTTGCGACTTAAGAAGATCAAGGACAGAATCTATTTCGTACGGCGTATACAGATTTTTTTCTGCCTTTGAAACGAGCTTTTTTCTCACTTCCTCAACGGTACGAGGACGCAATGCAAGATATCGATAGGCTACCGCAAGTGCTTTTTCCATGTGAAACGCAAGTTAAATAAAAAACCCCTTTATTTTCTGTATAAGATTTTTGCGATCTTCTGGCTTTTTGAATGAATGATCACCATCAATCCATTCAACTGTAATATTTGGAATTGCGTCGTATTCCTTTTGAAATTCGGGACCAACAACATCATCTTGAAGCGGATGAATGATGAGAAGTTTAGTGTTTTTAGAAAACGATACTATTTCTTGAATAGGCTTAAAGCTTTTGAGTTCCGTCCAAAATGAAGGTCCAAATTTTTGGATGGCGCCTGATGTTCGAGGTACAAAACTTATTCCGTTTAAGTTAATAATACCTCCTGGACGAGATGAAATTCGCTTTATCAAACGATCTGTAATAAATTTTGTATTCGAATTGGGAATTCCCATAAGAATGGTTTTCTTTACTTCTTTGGGATTGAGAAGTGCTGTGATAAAACAACCCATCGACTGGGCGATAATATATGTTTCTCCACCATAAGTTTTTGTTACATAGTTGAGGACTGAGTGGAGATCTTGAGCACTTTTTTTATAATCGAACTCTTCTGTTTTTCCTTCACTTTTTCCAAACCCAGAAAAATCAAATCGTACTACTCGATAAGTATCTCTAAGTGCCATTGCAATATCATCAAACTGCCCGGCAGTTTCATGTTTATCTGTTCCTAGTCCATGTACCATAACAACAGTTATGTTGCTTGATTCATTTCCCTCAATAAGGGTGTCGAGATTTTCTTTTGATGAATTTTGAATTTTGAGATTTATATACATATATAATGTAATTATAGACTGGATCCCGACTTTCGTCGGGATGACACAGGTCATTTCTTAAATACTTTTAGTTCAACGGCTTTGATGAGTGCTACTTTGAGTTTTTCGTCTTGATTGAGTAGATCCTTTACCTGTTCTTTTCCCTGACCAAGCATTTTGTCTTGATATTTTATGAATGAACCAGCTTTTGTGAGAATACCGCATTCTAGCCCAGTATCAATAACACTCTCAAGCTTATCAATTCCTTGGCCGTTTATGGTAAATTCAGCCAACTTAAAGGGGGGCGCCATTTTGTTTTTTACAATTTTTATGCGAACTCGTGTACCAACCACCTCAGTTCCTTTTTTCAGAGTTTCTATTTTTCGCACATCCATACGAACAGATGCATAAAATTTAAGAGCCATACCACCCGGAGTTGTTTCTGGATTACCAAACATGATTCCAATTTTCATGCGAAGTTGATTGGTAAAGACAATAGTGGTTTTTGATTTTGAAAGGACACCGGCAAGTTTGCGGAGCGCTTGAGACATAAGGCGTGCTTGAAGACCCATCTGAGCGTCTCCCATATCTCCCTCAATTTCTGCTTTTGGAACAAGAGCGGCAACAGAGTCTACCACTACTAAATCAACGCCACCCGATCGGATAAGGGACTCTGTAATTTCAAGTGCCTGTTCACCAGTGTCTGGTTGAGAAACCAATAAATCGTCTAGTTGTACTCCAAGTGTTTTTGCCCAAGCAGGGTCTATTGCATGTTCTGCATCTATGAATGCAGCTGTACCTCCAATTTTTTGACATTCGGCAATTAGAGAAAGACAAACAGTTGTTTTTCCTGATGATTCTGGTCCAAATATTTCAATAATTCTTCCCTTCGGGATACCACCAATTCCCAGTGCAAAGTCGAGTGGAATGACACCTGTCTTTAGTGCTTCAAAAGAAGCGGATGGAGCCTCACCGAGACGCATAATAGATCCTTTTCCAAACTCTCTTTGAATTTGTTCAATAGCCAAATCAACCGCTTGTGTTTTTTGTGACTTTTTTTCTTCTAGTTTTTTGTCTTCAGATTTTGGAGTTTGCATAGTGAGTAAATAAGAATTAGTTATAACACTGCTCATTATAGAGAGCAAATAATAAAATGCAATGAGTGAAAATATAAACTTTTAATCCATTGTATTTTAAACCCTAAATTCTAAACACTAAATCCTAATCACATCCTAAATCAATATAAAATAAAACTCTAAACTATTTCTTTTTTAATTAAAATTTATAATTTTGCATTTATATGTTTAGGGATTAGAGTATAGTGTTTAGAATTTTTATTCTTCTTTCGGTCTATATTGTAATGCTTCTGCAATATGCTTTCCTTCTATTCTATTTGTTGATTCAAGGTCTGAAATAGTTTGAGCAATTTTGATTATTTTAAAGTACGATCGAGCTGAAAGAGAGAGACGAGCTATCGCTGTTTTAAGAAGTGAAGATGCAGCATCGGACAGAACACAGTGGGTACGAATTAGGTGGGAACTCATTTCAGCATTTGTAAATGCTTTTCCAAATCGTTTAATTTGTATTTGTCGAGCAGCACACACTCTTTCACGTACTACCGCACTTTTTTCTGCTTTTTCCATTGATGTGAGTTTGTCTTGTTCAACGGGAGGTATATCAACATGTATATCAATTCTATCGAGTATCGGTCCTGATAGCCGCTTTCGATATTGTTGAATTGAATGAAACGAACAACTACATTTTTTTGTGGGATGTCCAAGATATCCACATTGACAGGGATTTGATGCTGCAATAAGGAGAAATCGACATGGAAATGAGATACTTCCTGCGGCGCGTGAGATACAGATAGTTCCATCTTCAATGGGTTGTCTCAAACTTTCCAATGTGGATCGGGGAAATTCTGGAAACTCATCCAAAAAAAGAACGCCGCGATGAGCAAGAGAGATTTCACCGGGAAGTGGGTGGGTACCACCTCCAATAAGACCAATTCGAGAGGTTGTGTGGTGTGGAGTGCGAAACGGACGAGTTGTGATAAACCCTTTATTTTGCAGAAGCCCCACAATAGAGTATATTTTTGATACCTCCAAAATCTCCTCTCTTTCAAGAAGAGGCATAAGGGAGGGAAATGCCCGAGATAAAAGCGTCTTTCCCGCGCCAGGTACTCCCTTGAGATGAATATTGTGGTTGCCGCTTGCTGCAATTTCTAGTGCTCGTTTTGCAGTTTCTTGTCCGCGAATTCCCTCAAAATCAACCTCAATAGTCTGATGAGAAGTGAAATCATTTAAAGAAAGAGTGGGGCTAGCGCTCAGTTTTTTTTGATTATTAAGATGAAGAATTAGATCTCGTAAATGATATACCGGAATAACCTCAATCCCTTCAACTGCTGATGCTTCCAAACAGTTGTCGGAGGGAACATAAATTGTTTTTAATTTTTTATCGCGGGCAAGGAGGGCAAGCGGGAGTACTCCAGCAACTCCGCGAACCGTTCCTTCAAGAGATAGCTCTCCCACAAAAAAACTATTAGCAACACTACTCTTTTCAACCATTCCCGCAGCTGTAAGAATTCCAAGAGCAATGGGCAAATCAAAACCACATCCCACCTTTGGAATATCAGCGGGTGCCAAATTCACTGTGAGACGTGAGTCGGGCATTTCAAACCCAACATTTGAAATCGCTGTCCGAATTCTATCTTTTGACTCATCTATCGCTTTATTCGGAAGGCCAACCAAATTAAAAGAAGGGAAGCCTTTGTTGGCAATATCAACTTCGATCTCTATGATGACGCCGTCGAGTCCAATTGTCGTGCCGGAAAAGATGCGAGCAAGCATTAAGTTACAAGTTACAAGCTTAAGTACATGTACACAACGGCTTATAAGCCGCATTTCTAGCATTCTAGGTCGTTACAAAAGGAAATAAAATGCATTAGTGGTCCTGCTGTTTTTTTGATAAGTCGTGATGGTAGATAACTTTTCCCAACCCCATTTTCATTTTTCTCCCCTTCAAAGCGTCTTGTATTATTGCGTTGAGACTATCTCGATAGGCAAGCGTGTCTGCTTTTTCAAAAAGAGGGATTAACTCTGGAGATTCTTTTTTTAGGTACTCAAACAATCTTGCTTTTATCTTCGTACTGAGATTGATATGTTCAAACCATACTTCTTTCACTCCTCCTTGTTGAAGTTTGTCTAGGATGGTATTAATTGTATTCTTGTTATTTACAAAATAGGGAAGAAGCGGACCAATAAAAGCATAGGTATTTATCCCTGCCTTATGAAGTTTATTAAGAGCACTTATTCGCATACTTACCGGAGGAGCTTTCACTTCCAAGAATCGCGCCACTTTATCGTCAAGAGTTGTAACCGTAAAACCCACTTGCACATCTTTCAGTCTTTTTAATATATCAATATCTTGCACTACAAGTGGAGATTTCGTTTGAATACCAATTCCGCCTTCATATCCAAAATCAGCAAGCACCTCCAAACACCGTCTGGTTAATCTATATTTTGCTTCTACCCCTACATAGGGGTCGGTAACTGAACTAAAGAAAATAAATCCAAAATTCTTCTTCTTTATTTTTCTTTCTAATCTCAATAGCTCGTCTTTAAGGAGTTTAGGAGCGTTAATTTTTACATCAATATAGGAGCCCCATTCTTCATTTGGATGTTTCCATCGTGCAATTTGTGCAGCATAGCAGTACATGCAGCCAAATAAACAACCGTTGTAGGGATTAATCACATAATCGGCGCCCGGAAGACCTGACTTTGTGAGAATTGTTTTTGCCTCAGTAAGATTGATTTTAAGTGGAGTCTTTTGTGGCATTCATTAATTATAACACTGATGGACTACCCCTTACGGGCGCTACAATACAAATGTGAATCTGATCGTTGAATGTGAAAAACTACCTTATACTTATTAATAATGAAAAAAACAATATTTCTTTTATTACTTCTTTTTTTTTCGTTATTTGTGGGGAAAGTAACTGCAGCACAACCTCTTCCTCTTTCTGGAACATTTGTTGTCCCTGATTTATTTTATCAATCAGAAAGCGAATATAGGTCCTTTTTTCAAGAACTTAAAGATATGGGCATTACCCTCATTATTTTAGGGGGGAGTGGTACAGGTCTTCTCGATAAGAATTGTAGCTCTAGCACATATGATGAGCAAATAACAATTCGACTCAACGCTGGTGCCCCACCCTTTCTTCCGATTGCTATAAAACTTGCAAAAGAATTTAATATGCAGGCTTATTTTAGTCTTGCCGACTATAAATTTCCTCATCCCTGTTTTGAGTTTTCACGTGGCACTAGAGGAGACGAAAACTCTGATAAAGGGAGACTTATTGCATTTAGCATGCGCACGATGGATGCGATTAAACTCATGGTTAATAAGATTGGTATATCATGGAGCGACCCAACTATTGCAGGATTTTATATTACACCAGAAGGAGATACCAACTTAATAAGCGATATAAATAGCCCTCAATTTATCTTTTTTAAAGAATTAGCGGATGCTATCAAACAAAAAGAACCCACAAAGAAAATTCTCCTCTCTCCTTATCAAAGAGAGGAAACATCCTATCAAAACTCCCTCCAGGCTTATAAAAACCTGTATAGTCAAACAAAAATTGATATCATTGCTCCCCAAGACAGTATGGGTACGGGGGTAACGAAAACATTTAGTTCATCTACAAATCATTATCGTGCATTGCAGGATGCAGTCGCACTCTCTCCAGGAAAAGAGGCATGGGCTAATATTGAGACATTTACCCAGTCAAGCGGTTCAAACTCAATAGTTCCAGGGCCGATTGACCGGATAAAGCAGCAAATTGAGACTGTTCAACCTTATGTGAGTAAAACTATTCAGTGGATTTACCAATATACCATGTTGATAAATCCTCTATCTCAAAATATGGCCGTCAAAAATCAATATGCTTCACTTTTTACTCCTGAGAATGCACTCAAACGTGCAATATTACATGAGGAATATCTCTCAACATATAACGGGGCTCAGCCAACTATCTCTATTACTTCAGCTCCCCGTTACGCAACATGTGATGCATGTGGACTTTGCGCCTCTTCCACCTGTGAGATTGACTTTGTCCCAGGAGATTGGGCACGATGTGTAAAGTGTTTGTATCCTGATTCCTTTTCCGCAAATAGTACTCCAGACCCTACAGACTGCGCTACGTTACTCATAGACGAAAAAACCAATCTTCCTGCTACTCCAGTAAAGCTTGGTCGTCAATATACTTTGTTGGGATGTATCACCTCAGGGTCAGGAGTAGGATTTGAGACGGGCGCACCAAGTGTAGTTCAGGTCATGCTTAATGGTATCTTCTCCTTGTCTGGGGGGATAGCATTTCTCTATCTAATGTATGGAGGGTTTATTATTCTCACCTCTCAAGCTGATGGAGAACAGTTAAACTATGGAAAACGACTTATCACCGGGTCTATTGTTGGGATTATCATAACCCTTGCCTCAGTCTTTTTCGTGAACCTCATTGGATCTGGAATACTGAAAATACCAAGGTTTAGTGGGGTGGCAGGGCCGTAATATATAAGATACAATAGAGAACCATGTATTTTTCCAAACTCGCAACATATTTTGAAAGAATAGAAGGGAAGTCTTCACGACTTGAGATAACACAGATTTTATCAGAGCTTTTTAACGAGCTAGATGCACAAGAGATTGGTCAAACAGTTTACTTACTCCAAGGACGAGTCGCCCCTTTGTTTATTTCGGTAGAGTTTGGTATGGCTGAGAAAACAGTAATTAAGGCAATTGTGAACTCGCTCAACATAGATCGAGCATATTTTGAAAAAGAGAATAGACGGCTAGGAGATGTTGGCAAAACAGTGGAGGAGTTCAAAAAGCAGTATGTATCGTTTGAACAGAGAGAAATGACCATTGGAGAAGTATTTACTTCTCTTGAACGACTTGCAAAATCGGCAGGGGACGGATCAAATGAAATGAAGGTGGGCATATTGAGCGGACTAATTGCACAGCTTGACAGTCTTTCATGTCGATATTTAGTACGCATTCCAGAGGGCAAAATGAGATTGGGGTTTTCTGATATGACTATTATCGATGCGTATTCTTGGATGGTAAGTGGATCTAAATTACACAGACCAGAAATTGAAGCCGCATATCATGTTCGACCAGATTTGGGATATATTGGACAGCTAATTAAAAGTGAGGGAATTGCAAGGATTCATACCGTCACTCCTCACTTGTTTACCCCTATTATCATGATGCGAGCAGAGCGTCTTTCATCTGGTGAAGAAATAGTAAAGCAGATTGGCGAGTGTGCAATTGAACCAAAGTATGATGGGTTTAGGCTGCAAATACATTATAGAAGACAGAAGACAGAAGACAGAAGACAGAGTGGGGAGGTGAAATTATACTCACGAAATCTGGAGGATGTGACGTATATGTATCCAGATATTGTAGAGGGAGTACTCAAGGAACTTAATGCAGATGAGGCAATATTTGAAGGTGAGGCAATTGGATACAATCCAGTCGAGCGAGTATTTCTCCCTTTTCAAGAAACGGTACAGAGAAAACGAAAATATGATATAGAAGAAAAAGCAAAAGAAATCCCTTTGAAACTTTTTATTTTTGAACTTTTATATCTGAATGGCACTTCCTTTATAAATGAACCATTTACCAAACGGCGAATTGCCCTGGAGCGTGTGATTAATAAAGAAAATACGCCAGATGCAAATACTGCAATTCTCGCTCCTCATACGCTTCTTTCTGATGCAGCACGTATCGAAAAGAACTTTGATGATGCGGTTACGCGCGGTCTGGAAGGAATCATTGCAAAAAAATTAGATGGTACGTACCGACCGGGAGCACGAGGGTGGAACTGGATAAAGTTCAAACGAAGTTATTCATCAAAAATTCATGATACAGTTGACTGTTTAGTGATGGGGTACGACTCAGGAAAAGGGAAGCGTACCGACTTTGGAATGGGAGCTTTTTTGGTCGGTGTATATGATGAGAAAGACGAGGTTTTTAAGACAGTGTCTAAAATCGGCACAGGGCTCACCGACGATGAATGGCGAGAAATGAAAAAGAGATGTGATGCATTACAGGTGAACATAAAACCAAATGAATATGTAATCGACAGCACAATGGAGGTTGATACATGGGTAACGCCTGGCATAGTTGTAGAAATAAAGGCAGATGAAATTACACAATCTCCCAATCATACAGCTCTTTTTGCACTCCGTTTTCCTCGTTTAGTTCGGTTCAGAGATGATAAAAAAGAACGGGACGTTACAACTTTTTCTGAGATCTCCTCGCTCTATACCAAGCAGGAAGCGTAATACCTTTTTTCAACTGTAAAATTGTTTTGTCGTGAAAAAGGAGGGTCTTCATAAATCGCTGAGGATATTCGCTAAAAAATGAGTATGGATTTTTTCTTATTCGTCGACTTGATGTTCCCACTATAAGCAAATTATCCCTCTTTATTTTTCCACCCACTTCTTGAATGTGATATGCCAAGTCGATGTCTTCATGCACTTGTTTATCGTTTAAGCACACGATATCTTTTACTTTTTCCCACATCTGTTTTGTAATTATCATATTTGGTCCTATGAGCGTTTCTCCTCCCCGATGAATAGGTCTCATCATTTCAAGATAGGCTCGCGCGATGAGCGTGTTCTTAACTGGAGCATCATAATAGGAAATCGGTCCGGTGAGCGCATCAATTTTTTTCTTTGAAAAATTATCTACTATGCGTTTTGTCCAATTACGAGGCACATGTGTATCAGCATCACACCGAGCGATAATCTCAAATTGAGCCGCATTAAACCCCGCATTACGCGCGGCAATCATGCCTTGTTTTTTTTCTTGGATTATGCGAACGAAGGGAAATCTCTGTGCCAAAGCAACTGTCGTATCTGTGCAGTTGTTGTCAACCACAATCACCTCATCGGGGAGAAGTTTGAGCTGTGAGATAGAGGTGAGACAGGCGGTTATGTACTTTTCTTCATTATAGACTGGAATAATAATTGAGATTTTCATATACATAGTATACCAAGTGCTATAATAAAGACCGATATGAAGCCATATTTTTCCATAATTGTTCCGACCCTTAACGAGGAAAAATTTGTTGGAAAACTCCTCACAGACCTTTCAAATCAGTCTTTTGCAGATTTTGAAGTAATAGTTGTTGATGCTCATTCAAAAGATGCCACACTACGTGAAATCAATAAATATAAAAAACGTATTCGCAGGCTAAAATCAATCCAAATAGAGAAAAAAAATGTTGCTGTACAGCGAAATAGAGGTGCACAAAATGCCAATGGAGTCTTTCTTGTCTTTTTAGATGCAGATACGCGGATACTTAGTTCATTTTTAAAGAAACTTTACACTCATATTCAGAAGAAAACTGGACTCCTATTTTTACCTGGTTTATCATGCTTAGAGCGTGATGTTCAGATGAGTATGTTTATGGATTTTGGGAATGCATTTGTTGGACTGTCAAATGCAATAGGAAGACCCTTTTCTAGTGGGGGCTCTATGATAATTGAACGAAGACTATTTAGCCATATTGGTGGATTTCCAGAGAATGTATCAATAAGTGAAGACCATTTGTTGGTGCAAAACGCGTATCGCTTTGGTATACAGCCACGTTTTATCCCCTCAATAAAAATATATGTATCGTTGAGAAGGTTTAATAGAGAAGGGAAGCTTGCTGTGATATTTAAATATATAAAAAGCACACTTTACTTCTTCGCAAAGGGAAAAGTAGATAAAAAAATTATAGAGTATGAGATGGGTGGCCATCTCTACAATAAACGATCCAAAAAAATTTTTAACGATTTAATACAAATTAAGCCGCAAACACTTCTTTCCAGTTTCAATAAAAACATCCGTTCTCTCATTTCAGACTTAGATCTGTAAATAGAAAGGTTATTCACATAGGTAAATAAGTTATCCACAAAATATAGCTAGATTATTGTGACGCTGCATATATTAATATAAAAAATATAGGATAACTCATAGTATAGATGTATTTTTATATAGGTCTTGACAGGGGGCACTGAGTTCTGTATAGTCTTGTTATGAAGATTTCAATTCACTATAAACGGCTCCCAAAAATGGAGGTAAACAGCTTAGGTAAGGACATGTTGGACTTTGCTAGTTTACAGTTTAAAAGCTTAGTGAAGAAGAACTTAGGAGTACCTGTTAAGTCATTTAGATTATAAAGCCAAAAAAAAAGGAGCATCACTACCGCTCGTATGTAGGGGACGACGAGTAGTAATGCTCAGCAAGAGGTTATCATACCTTTTTACCCTTGTCAAGAAGGGTCTTATTTTATTTGGTACAGAGCCCCAAACCCATTAGTAGACGTAAACACTTTTTTACCAAGGATTTCAAACTTGGCTTCCTGAAGCTCCTTATACTTTTCTTTTTCGAGAGTTGAGACAATTACATAGGAGACGTGATATTTTGTGAGCAAATCTTTGGTCTGTTGTAGATCCTTGCTTTCGTATAGTGCAACAACGTCTGGAATTCGCTTTCCTACAGCATCTGCACTCCCTCTCCAGAGCCATTCATGTACCCACCATCCAGCAACTGTAGGAAGACCCGTGTAGGCGCTCACATGATTGTAATCTGTGTATGAATCACCCTGTGCTTCAAGAATCACAGGCTGTCCTGTAATATTTTTTTCAATGTGGGTAATAATATCTCGGGTATCTGAGTTCTGAACATCAAGCCATTGTAATCCATTCAGCTGTGGTATTTTCTCAAGTGTTCCATAATAGGAAGGAGCAGCATAAAACATATATACCCCAACAAACAGAAAGGGAACAATCCATATTATTTTTTTTGCAATTTTATCAATAGTAGAGTGACGAGAAATTACAAATAGAGTATATGTGGAAGCAATGCTCATCATTATAAATGCCTGATATCCAAGCTTAAACATGGTGTTTGCACGGAAATGAGCAGGGTAGATATCTTTAATATAAAAAAACTCAGGAATGAGAATCAGGAAAAATCCAAACGCAAATAGAGTAAAAACAAAATCATCTGTTTTGTGCTCTTTATACTTTTCACTTGCCTTCCCCCAAATAAATAAGAGAAATGAAATAAAGAAAAATCCCCAGAGTACAAACAACATCCAAAGTTCATCCGGCTGACAGTTGCCTTTTTCAAAAATAAATGGTCCTATTTTGCCCATATCTACAAGAAATGAAGGTGCACAGTTCATGCCTATCGCAGTGACGAACGGCTTGAAATGGAGGGAAAAGGGTAAGGAAAAAAGAATAAAAGAACTAATGAGAATAGTAATATGAAACAGCAATTGGCGAGAAAAACCAACAATGAGAAGACAGAAGACAGAAGTAAGTAGGATATAGATGGGGCCATCAAATGCGTTGGTCATATAGTGGACTGCGGACATGAAGCCGAGAAGAATTGTTAAGGTGTAGGGCGTAGGGCGTAGTTTAGAGTGCGTAAAAAAGATAAACAAAATGGCGAGGGTGAGAAGGACAAAAAGAATGTCGAACACATGACCATGTAAATCTGCAACCACATACGAATAGGAAGGGAACTCATGAATGGTAAAAGGAATAAATCGAGTTGCATTGGGATACCAATATTTTGTAGGCGAATATGTTGACAAAATCTCCCAGAAGGGAATCGGCTTATCTGCAGGATATCCAGTGGTGAAGAGATACAATGTGTGAAGATTACCGCCAAAATTGAGAATCCAAGTTCCCACAAACCCAAAAAAAAGAGCAAAATTCAATTTTTTACCAAATGAATATACAATGTGAGCAGTGAGTGAAAAAGTGGATATGATTGATTGAGCGAAAATGGTGGCAAGAATGAGGTTGTATCCCACTTCTGAAGGAACTCTACTTAACATAATTTGAACAGCACCGGTGAGATGTCCAAAATAGTAATAGTTGATAGGAAGTGATGCATACCACATGTCAAGTGGAGGAAAATAGCTTGTTCGAAGAATGGACTTCATGAAGCCATAGTCCATAAATTTTTCAAGTCCTCGAATAGATGGCTCTTGACCACGAACAAACGCCCACAAAAAAAGAGCAGCCAAAAAGAATATCTCTTCAAAAATAAGTATCTTCCATGGAATTTGTTGATGATTGTATCGATTAATATAGATTCCAACGATAAAGCTAAACACAAGGCATGAAAGGAGAGTGATTGGGTGAAAAGGAGCAATGTGCAGACTTGAAAGGAAGAATACGCTATAACTTAACAGGAGAATCCCAATAGTTTTGGAAAATGCATATCCTGAATCAAAGAATGAGCCGAGTAGTTTTCTGGTTAAGCCAAAAAACATCAGACCCACCACGAGCAACATTCCGTACCATTGTAGAGTTTGTGTTATCCAGAGCATAGAGTAATTCTTGAAACTTGAAACTTGAAACTAATACATATTACTTGTTGTGAATAAAAGTTACAAGTTACCGGCTACAAGTTATAAATAATAAGTGATACAATATCCACTATATCTATTATGGAAAGCAAATATACACATTCTCTTTTTGAGCAAAAATTATCAGCCTTTTGGGAGCAAAAAGGTTTTTTTAAGGGTGTGGTTGATACGGATAAAAAGCCATTCTGCATTATCCTTCCTCCTCCAAACGCCAATGCGGATCTCCATTTAGGCCACGCAATGATGGTATATGAAGACATAATGATTCGCTATAGAAAGATGCAAGGAGACAATACGTTATGGTTATATGGGACAGATCATGCTGGTATCGAAACGCAGTTTGTTTTTGAAAAACACCTTAAAAAAGAAGGCAAAAGTAGATTTGATTTTGAACGACCAGTACTTTTTCAAATGATCTATGACTTTGTGGCACAAAACAAAAATATCATGCAGGAGCAACTGCAAAAGTTGGGATTTGGTCTTGATTATGGAAACGCTAAGTTTCCCATGGATGAAAATATAGTGGCTGTTGTTTACTCAACTTTCAAAAAGTTATTCGATGATGGTCTCACCTATCGGGCAAAAAAACTTGTCAATTATTGCGTGAACTGCGGCACTTCGTTTTCTGATCTTGAGGTGGATTATGAAGAAAAAGAGGGGAAACTATGGGAGATAAAATATCCCCTCAGAGATGGGAAGGGCTCAATTACGGTTGCAACTACACGTCCTGAAACCTTGTTGGGAGACACGGCTGTTGTTGTTAATCCAAAAGATAAACGCTATAAAAAATTAATCGGTCAGTATGTGATTGTCCCTCTCATTGGGCGTGAAGTGCAAATTATTGCAGACACTCTTGTTGATATAAAATTTGGAACGGGAGCTGTAAAGGTAACTCCAGCACACGATCATAACGACTGGGACATGGGTCAAAGACACGGCCTTCTGTCTATCCAGGTTATCGGGACCGATGGAAAGATGACAAAAGACGCAGGAGAGTATGCGGGCTTAAGTATTTCAAAAGCGCGTGAGGCAGTACTTCTCTCACTCAAAGAAAAGGGATTACTCGGTGAGGAAAAAAAACACAACCATCGAGTAGGAAAATGCTATCGATGTAAGCGAGTCATCGAACCACTTCCAAAGGAGCAATGGTTTATCTCAATAAAACCATTAGCTAAGCAAGCCATTGAAGCGGTTAAAAGGGGTGAGGTAGAGATATATCCAAAGCGATTTAAAAAAGAGCTTATTCGTATTCTGGACAATTTTATCGACTGGAATGTATCACGTCAAATTGTTTGGGGGATTCGAATTCCGGCGTATCAGTGTCAAAAGTCTAAAGTCGAAAGTCCAAAGTCAGGGAATTGGTTTGTGAGTGTTGAGAGGCCGGAAAAGTGTGCGCTCTGTGGAAACTGTGATTTCAAACAAGATGAAGACACTTTTGATACGTGGTTTTCATCGGGGCAGTGGCCGTATGCAACACTCCAGACATCGGGAAGCGAAATGTATAATCACTTTTACCCCACAGCAGTGATGGAAACAGGACATGACATTTTGCGGGCTTGGGTCGCAAGAATGCTCATGTTGGGTATTCATACCACAGGAAAGGTACCTTTCAAAACGGTATTTCTTCATGGCTTAGTGCGTGATAAACATGGTCAAAAAATGAGTAAAAGTAAGGGAAACGTGGTGAATCCTCTTGAAGTAATAAAAACATTCGGAGCCGATGTGTTGCGAGCGGCACTTATGTTTGAAACAAAGGAAGGGAGTGACGTGGTGCTTACCGATGAAAAAATGATTGGAATGAGAAATTTTGGAAACAAGATTTGGAATATAGGGCGATTCATACTCCTTAATCGTCATCCCGATGAAAATCGGGATCCAGAAAAGGAAAATTATATAGATTCCGTGTCGGAGCACGGAATGACAACCAAAAAAACGCTTGAGAAATTACAGAAGGAGTTTGAAGGTGTAAAAAAAACCTACCATAAAAATATGGAAGGGTATAAATTTGGTCAGGTACTAGGAAATTTACATGCATTTGTTTGGCACAAGTTTGCAGATGTATATATAGAAGAGCTCAAAGAAGAGTTGAAAAATGGGAATACTGAAGTTCAAAAAACTCTTGAAGAAGTATTTCTTGAGAGTATTCGTATGCTCCACCCATTTATCCCATTCGAGACTGAGGCCTTGTGGCAGGTATTTAAAGGAGAAGGGAAGTCAATATTAGACCCTAAACCCTAAACTCTAAACTCTAAGCCCTAAAAACGACTTTAACCTGATATAATAGAAGCTTGATTATTTAATTTTATTACTCACTATGCCAAAACGAACATTTCAGCCAAAAAAAGGAAAACGTGTGAAGACACATGGATTCTTGAGCCGCATGGCCACTCCAGACGGGAGAAAAGTAATTGCACGTCGCCGAGCAAAAGGAAGAAAGAATCTAACAGTCTAACAATCGTATTGACTTTTTTTATCGATGCAACCACTATCACTGTTCTACAACACTGTTTTTGCAAATCCAATAGTAAACTTATTGGCCTTGTATCACTATTTATTTGGACTTGCACATGTGCCAGGAAGTTTGGGCTTCTCAATTGTAGCTCTCACCATCACTATTCGTCTACTCCTGCATCCTTTTTTCAAACAACAAATGGATTCTGCAAAAAAAATGCAGGATATTAAACCCCACATAGACAACTTATCCAAAAAACATAAAGGAGACTCGAAAAAAATTCAGGAAGAACAAATGCGTCTCTATCAAGAGGCGGGAATTAATCCTGCATCGGGCTGCCTATTTATGATCATCCAGATTCCTGTTTTTATCGCTCTTTATCAGACGTTGCAGCATTTTTTCGTTGCAGACACTGCAAAGGTTATTGTGACATTAAACAAAACACTCTACTTTGCATTCCTCCATTTTAAATCTCTTGATACGTGGTTTTTGGGTCTTAATCTTGCAGCGACTCCAAAGCAAATGAACTCGGTTTTTGCATATGCTATTCCTCTTGTAACCGGAGTGTTACAGTATTTTCAGACAGTGAGCACCACAGCCGGCATGGCCGCGTCGAACACAGTATCACCCGTTAAGAATAAAGATAAAGACGGCAAGGAAACCACTTCATCTTCCGACGATTTCCAAAAAGCCATGAATACACAGATGAAATACGTGTTCCCATTCATGATAGGGTGGTTTTCACTGAGTATGCCTATTGGACTTGCTCTGTATTGGAATATATTTTCGTTGTTTAGTATAATCCAGTACGAATTACACAAAAGAGAGTCGAAAGGTCTTAAAGTCATAAAGTCTTAAAGTCAAAACAGATTATCAATTTTATAAATATTTAAATAAATACTATGGAACGAATCGACACAGTGCGAACAGAGACAGAAGCTTTGTTAAAAAAAATCGTATCAGAATACAGTCTTGATGTTGCAGAAGAAAATGGAGCATTTCAGATTGTTATTAAGACAGAGGAAGCACCATCCCTCATCGGACGACATGGAGAAACCGTTCGTGCATTTCAAAAATTATTAGAAGTGATGCTTTTCCAGCAATTTAAAGAACCAGTCCGCATTTTAATCAATGTAAATGATTATCGAGAAAAACAAACAGAGCGATTAAATGAGATGGCTCGTGAATATGCTCAAAAGGCTCTCGACACAAAAACAGCCACACACATTGGTGATCTTTCTTCCTATGAAAGAAGAATTGTTCATCAATTAATTACGAGTGAATACCCTGAACTTGCCAGCTACTCTGTTGGAGAAGGTCGGGATCGCCAACTTGTGGTAGACTTGAAGGAGAATGCTCCACAACCCACCAGTGCAGAATAAAAAAAATTATTTTATTCTTCTATTTTTGCCATTCCTTATTGTGCTGGACTTGATTGTCTATTTTATGACAAAAAGTTCTTGTTGGAACTGTTTTGCAATAGATGAGTTTCTTAAAAACTCGTCTCTATCGTTTCATATATTGAGTCAGACCTTTCCCTTCATGAATAAAATCCTAAACTCTAAATCATAAACACTAAACAAATTTTAAAATATAAATAAACCCTAAAAAAACATGTTTATGGTTTTGTATTGGTTTGAATAGGATTTAGAGTTTAGTGTTTAGAGTTTGAATTCATGTTATTATTAATACATGGTAGATAATGGCGTGGAAAATAATTCGAGGCCGCAAAATGAAGAACAAATTATTGCACAGAAACTTAGTACCCAAACTGCAGAACAACTGAAGGCAGAGATGGAGAATCTGAAGAAGAATGCAGATGCAGCAAAAATTGCCATCGAAGTTGCATTCCAAAACGCAGAGAATCCAAACACTCAATATCACTTTCAAGGTATAAAAGAAGATAAAGACTCTCCAAAAGGGAAAATATCATCTGTAAAAGAATTTTTACAAAAAATATTCGTCGCAGCTAAAACTACTCCTGACAAAGTGCCAAGTGCTGAAAAACAGGAACCGCAAGATCCAAAAGCTCCAACGATCCCCTCAAAAAGCGCAGAGCTTATTAAAAAACTGGGAGAAAAAATATCTTTAAATGATTTACAAGATGATCAATCTGCTCCATATATCTTTGATTTGGTACAGGGCATTACAAATGGGTCTATAAAGTCATCTGAGGATTTAAGTAGAAAAGTAAGAGAGTTTTCACGAACACTACCATATACCTCTCCAGATATGTTCCAAAAACTCCAAAATGCGGGAGTGGAGTATGCAAAGCAAACAGGTCATGAAGAAAAAGAGGCTAAAGCGCTCTTTGGAGTACAGGAACAAGAGGGAAATAGTGAAGAAAGAGCTCGAAATGAGAGAAGAGCTATGGAAGAGGCATCGGCAAAAAACAGCTTTAGAAATAGTTGGCAACAATATTTTTCCGGCTTTTTTGATGAGGGGGAGGATAAGAAAATCATTGAAGCTTTATATACACCTCGAGCATTCATTGAGTATTACAATGAAACTCAACGTAATCTTGCCATAAAACACCCACAGTTAGCAGGAGATGATCTTGCAAAAAAAGCATCTTCTGAAATGGAGGTGAAAGTATCACTCTTATTTGCAAAGCTGTATGCCAAACTTGATCACGAAAGTCCCAAGGAGTATTTCCAGGCGATTGAACAAGAAGATATTATGCATGGTATTACACCTGCTAAAAGCGAGCTCAAGCGCCGCATTAGCCTTCTTGGGCACAGTCTTCATGAATATGAACATGAACTCGAACATAAAGGACAAGAGGTAAAATTTTTCCGAAGACTTGAGCAAGAGCGAGAAACTGTTTCCGTTGATGTGGGTGATGGGAAAAATAAGCCAAAGCAGCGGTTTAAAACTTTTCTTCAGCCAAAAGAGTCGAGTGGAGCGCACTTTGCACATTATTTAGAGCAGATTGCCGATAGTTATATTGAGGCGCGAAGATACACACACAACTCTAGAGCAATCTTCCTTCATCCTCCAGATGGGCAAAAAGGATTTTATGGGCAACTTTCGCATTTTGCTGCCGAGTCTTCCACTCTTGATTTTGACCAGATGATGCTTTTGCCAGATAACGATATTTTCCAGAGTGCCTTTGGGCTTTACAACAAGATGATAGAAGAAGGATTTGCAAAAAATGACTGGAGGCACCCAGCAGCTATGTTTACTCCAGAGTTAAACACACAAAGAACACCTATAGAGAGTAGAATCCTTAAGCAACTCAAGGCGATGTACGATGTCCCAGAAGATCGACTCGAAGCCGCCCTAACAATGGCAGTTGGAGCCTCACGTGGAATGTTTCTTACAGAAGTAGAAATGGCAGCACACGCAGATCCACATTTAGATGAAAAAGGAAATGCCACATTTACGAGTTACTACAATCAAGATGCCACTGCACTTATGGCATTTAACCCACAACATCTTCTTGCCCGTTTTGCAGGGGGTCCAAATCTTCTTGATCCAGTCTTTTTCGTCCCCTTGAAAGGACTTGATGGGAGTCAGGGATTTGCAAACCATAATGAAATGTGGGACAGGGCAAAAAAATACAAGGATACCTATTTGAAGGGAAGAGAAAAACTTCCAGAAAAAACATTCTTTGATCTTCTTGATAACATTGGACTCGTGGGAGGGCCGATGCAAAGAAAAGGATGGCGTACGGCATGGCAGTTTGACAGCATGTATATTCATGATAATAACGAAACGAAAGATAGCGAAGGACGTACAATCAAAGGCCCAGTAAAGACAAACCACTTCAAGACATTCAAATATATGGAGAATATTGGGTATGAGATTTTACAGGACTTTGTTTCAAAACTCGGAGGAAAAATAGGAGATGAGGATCTTTTGGGAGCTCGAAGCACCCCAAAAACAAAGGCAATGTATGCTGAAAAAAAGCAACTATTTGAGTATATCTATGAGAAGTATTTTAACGAAGACCCAAAGCATCTGGGGAAGTATATGGATAAGCTGCGTGCTGCAAAAAGAGAAAGTGTTATCGAAAGTGTGCGCAAAGGAGGGAGCGCACCTTCTGATTTTGAGAAAGAAGTAGAAGCCCAAGCATCAAAAGCGTTTTTGGACCAAATGCTTGCACGTGTTATAACAAAGCGCCTGCCCAGCAAAATACTTCGCATGGATCGCGACAGACTTTCTAAAAATGGGACGAGCAGATATAAGCAGGTAATGAAAGATATGGGGCTTGATGGACAGTATGATCAGTTTGACAACATCATGCAAGACCTTATCCTGGCCGAACAGATGATGCGGAGAGACGTGAGCACGAAGATGCGAGAGATGCAGGCTGCAGGAAAAGCAAAGGAAAGCTTTGGAGAAATTGAGTATGAGATAAGCGAAAAAACTCTCGGCCCTCTTCTCCGCAAACTTATAGAAAAAAATCCAAAGGAGTGGAATGAACAGCGAGTAAATAATGTATTGCGATTATATGGTCATATCAAAACAAGATATACAGGAAATGATGAGTTTATTAATAAAGAGCTCGTACCTCATTTTAAAAATGGAGGCGCTGCGGATAGAGAAACAAAGTATACGATTGCACTTGATGAAACAGACTTAAGCTTTATTCCTTTCCGTGCAGGAGGACAGAGCGTATTGAAGCGTGCAATCTCAGATATTGCGAGTGTAGAAGAAAATGTATCAAAGCCTATTACCCAGCTGGTGGGGAAGCTGCGAGAAATGGGGATTAATGGGAAGAAAGACTTTGGCCCCGTAATTGAAATTATCCAAAAAGTATACGGCGCGATGGATGGTATTATCGGGTTTAACTACGCCAATGAGCTTGCTTCTCATCTTGCAGCAATGACGATTATGTATATGAAGAAGGATACTCAAGCAAGAGCGTTCTTAGGATTAGGAGGAGCCGGCAAATACAATTCTATGGTAGCGGAGAGCGCGGGCAAGAAGGTGGGCGTATGGGAGTGGGATAGCGCGGATATCGATCGATTTATCTTTGCTCTTGAAGCTCGCGGGCTTGTACCGGGCACTCCCTATAATATTGCAAAACCTCCAGAGATGGAAGCTGTATACGTAAATGTACCTTTCCGCAAAGTGCCGGTTAAGCTCCCAGAAAAAATCCCCCTCACTAATATTGCAAAGATATTTGGGAGAGATGATGGGAAAATCATGAACCCCTTTACCGGCAAGGTGCTCTTTGAAATAAAAGATATTCCGCTCTTTCAGAGGCAAAAACATGACTTTCACGTATGGAGCAAACAGCTGAGGGAAAAGTTTGGGGGGACAAAATATGATATGTTTTTTGACATTATGAATAAGTATCTTCCGATTGCCATTCTCTTTGTTTTATGGAGTATTATCAAAAAGGCATTTGAGGATTCCGAAGGAAAAAAGAAATAGACTGTGCTACTATAAACTATATGCGAAAAATTATCTCAAATGTCGTTTTATTTGTTCTATTTATAATCTTTTTCTCTCGCGTTTCACAAGCAATAACCCCTATTCCTACATCATTTTTCACTCTTCCTATACCTGGAGTAAATTGTGGAGATGCATCTTCTCATGATTCAAATATTATTAAATGTTGTAAGATGCCAATAAACTCTCCAGATCTAATTTCTGCGCAGTTTAAAGATAACTTACCTGCACCTCTAA
>CAYWLV010000006.1:0-24941 GCA_964459595.1 uncultured Gammaproteobacteria bacterium | reverse complement strand
GTGTTAAAACCGCAGAAATGATAAACAAAAAAGCTTCTCTTATTAACTTTACACAAACTCAAGTAACAAATGAACCTTGTTCAGTTGGCTCTCCAAGTACTCCAGGAGATGTAAATAATGATAGTTGTATTTGTTTAGTTCAACCTTCTGTTGTCCCCACAAATGCAATGGGGTATGTGTGCTCAAGCATGAGTATTAACACAAACGAAAAAGCGCAGTGTAGTGCTTGCGTGGGGAACGGTGGATATTGGAGTTCATTGGGGTGTTTTAGCGGCAACGTGAGCGAGTTTATTGCAGAGAAAATATTAGGCACGGGAGTGGGGATTGCAGGAGGAATTTCCCTTCTTTGTATTATGTTCGCAGCATTCCAGATGCAGACATCAAGCGGCAATGCAGAGAAGATAAAGAAAGCTCAAGAGCTGCTTACAAATTGCATAACAGGGCTTATGGTAGTTATTTTTTCCGTATTGATACTCAAAATAATTGGGGTAGATATATTGAGACTCCCTGGATTTCTAAAATAAACTTTATTTCTTTCCACCACTCATTAAATTTTTAAGCTGATCTTCATTTAGTCCTTTTATAAAAGCCAAATGATCATCTAAGGATGGCTTGCTATTTGCTTTAGCTTTTCCCAATCCCGTAATGTTTGATATACCAGAAAGACCCATACTTAGTGTACTAAATTGTTGCAATATAGCCATACCACCTCCCGTAACAGATCCAGCACCACCGAGGAATGTTCCTATTCCAATGTTAAATGGTAGTGGTTTTGCCCCTACTGCATCTTTTACTAATTTAACTATATCGGGAGTAATAAGTATTATCCCCAGGCCAACAATTACGCTAAATGTGCCGGGATTCATATTAACGAGAAAGGGAGGAGTCCAGAAATCGCCGGGATACGTCATAGTCATAAACATTGTTTTTTCCACAAGCAAAAGGACAATGACTGTGGGAAATGTGAGGAGTTCACCGATAAGATTTTTTACCCACATGCTAAAGTTATTATTTCCTGGGAGCGCCTCAAAAAGCAAAATAATAGGAGAAAGAATAATAGAAATTGTAACTTGAATATATGCTTTGAGAAGCATAAGAAAAATATTAAATATCATACCAAGAATAGCTAAACCAACTATAATCCCTACAACAAAACCCATACCATGTACTATTAATCCAAGAATCACTGGAATTGCAAGTATCAACATACCGCTACTAATAAATACGTTTGGAGCCTCTCCAACACCAAATCCAGCAAGGAGCATATTACTTAATATTTTATTTGCACCAGTACTATTGATTACATTTAAGATAAAGTGTCCCCCAAGCCAAACACCTGCCACCCTAGCAACTGTACCTAATACCCAATTTACCTGCGTTGGAAGTAAGGCCATAAATGAATCACCGATATAACTAAAGGGAAGATATCCAGAAACCCAATCATTTAAGCCAGAAGGTAAGGGGACAATGTCTGTCCAGATAGTTCCAAAATTTGCCTGAAGATAATGATTTTGAATCTGGGCAGCGTCGTAGTATGTATTGTTATTGCTCAAAATTCCGATTGCAAGGACTATAAGAAGATACATCAAATCTATAAGAAATCCTGCTATTGCAAATGAAAAGGTAATGAGAAGTAGAGCTATCACCACCTTGGGAAGCGAGTTTTCAACAGATATTACTGTCTGTGGATTGATTTTCGTACGGAACATAATCATAAACCCAATAACAACCAGAAAAACAACAATTACCAAATAGGCAATATCGCGGAAGATTTTCCACAAGTTCATCAGCGGCTTAATCATGGCAAAGCCCATACCCTCAGCAGCATAACTCTGGGGGATAAAGCCGGCGTTTTGGAGCGTATTTGTTACCCAGTACACTCCAGATGCAGGAGGGTTAATATATGTCATAGAGATGAGGTTACTTACTTGCCCCATAAGGCTCCCCTTAAATGCATTGGCATCATACGTAAGTTTTTCTGTGCAGAGCTCACCCATAAATGCGCAGTAACCCATTTTATAAATAGACAACACCAAGTCTTTTCCACTTCCTTTTTTTATTCCTAATTTTTCTCTGGAGAAGGTATCGTAGAGCTGTTTTTGAGAGGCTTGCAACACCTTTTTTTCATCATATTTGGGGCGGTTGCTATTTATCACAGAGCCAAAGATGGCAAAGATAGCGCCAAACACAACCATCACCAGAAATGCCTTTTTGAGGAAATCAATACCAGAACGAAATACAGCAAGCATAATTCATTGTAACGAAATTCACATAAGGAATGCAAACGATTGTAGAGACATATTTAAAACCTGTCTCTACCGTAATCAATAGACTATGAATTTATCTTCAGTGAGGGCGGGATAGGTTTGAGTTCTCCAGGAAGTGAATTGATTTAAGCTTTGTTCTCTAGGGTCAAAGAGTTGTACCAAAAACATATCATTTTCATAATCAAACTCCACTGTGCCGAAGGATAGCGTAAGAGGAGTAAGGCGGCGAAGGGCGGTTTTTTGTTCTCCAATATTCTTTACTGTATCAGGTAATTGTTGGATGGCTTCAGCACCGGTAAAGTCGGCAGGGGGGACAGGAGAAGGAGTAGTGCGTAGTTCATAGTGCGTAGAAGGTAAAATGCCTATAGGTTTTTGAGTAGTGGGAGTATTTGAGGAAGTGGAAGACTTAGTTGTAATTGTTATAAAAATTATAACCGTTATAACAGTTATAAAAATAATAGCAAAAATAAAAATGGGAAGATGCTTAAATATATTCATAAATTTTCCAGATTCCGTCACTCGTAATTTCCCCCGTCGGTGCTCCAAAACCTCGGAATGCCTGATGGCCCGAGTTTTGTGCGCGCCGCCAGGTACCCTTTACTCGTGCCACCTGCACTAACTACTCTTTCTCACCGCAAACGCATAGCGATAATACGGAGCTGGCGAATAGCGATTTTCGCTAATTGGAGCTGATTGACCTTTGCCGTAGTACGGATCGTATGCAAGAATCTCTCCTTTAGAACCAATATCTGTTACCCAAAAATAATGACCTCCACCATCGGTTTTAAAATTGGCAAGCACAAAAATAGACCACCCAGATGCAATGTATCCTTCAAAGTCTTTCCGAACTTCTTGAGCCGTGAGACCCTGTTCTGAAGGGATTATAAAATCTGATACCTTCAAATCTCCTCGTTCTTTTAGATATGAATATAGCTCTGAAATGTAAGATCCATAGCATCCCATTCGTACACCCGCCTTGTTCATGAGTTCAATTGTTTTTACCGGTGTTAAGCCCTTATCTATGTATGACGACAAAATCATAGCAATACTCGTTGGCCCACATCCAGCAGAGCAAACAGTGCAACCATTTGGCAGTGGCTTTTCATCATAGGGCCCATCGCATTGAGAGTAGTAGGTGAGACGAGAAGAGGGACTAGTAGTTGGTAGTTGGTAGTTGGTAGGAGTGGGAAGAATGGGAGTAGTTGGAGGAAGGTAATTTGTAGGAATTCTTGATTGAATGTCTGGTGTTGGAGTTGGGGACTCGTCTGTTGTTCCTGTCGACTGCATAAAAAGGAAAGGGAGATTGATAAGGGTATTTAGAGTATTTGTAAATATGGTAGCGTCCTCTTTTGCCTTTTTTTCGGGAGTAAGTTCAGTCGACTTTGCATAATCAAGAGCATCGTTCAACTCGGTTAGTGTTTGCTTGGTGATAATTGTGTTTTGAAGTTCATTTTCATAGGCTGGATTTTGTGCGACCCAGTCGGTATACGACTGTGCAGCAGTATCATCGGCTATTGTGGCAACATATCGCTGCATGCGAGGAGAGTATTCAAGCGTAAAGTCTGCAGCATAAATTGGGAGTTTTTTTTGAAGCTCTACTCCGGATATTTGTGATTCAGATAATGGAGTTGTCGACTCCCTTTCAGGTGATGTATCTCTTGACGATGAGGTGGTATTTCTCCCCGATTGATTACCCTGAAATACGGTGGGAATAATGACAGAATTTTTTTGAACCTTACTTTTATTAAGAAGATTTTGAATGCCAAAAAGGATAATAAGAACAACTACTAGCAAGAAAACCGATAGGGGAAGAATTTTTTTTATCATTTGTTGACAACCGGCAAAATATTCTCCATAATGAAAATATATGTCTGGCTTTTTTGATTTTATAAAAAATAACAACTCGAATGCAAGTCCATCTACAAATCCTCCCGTTGTTGGAACACCAATTCCAACAGGAGTGCCAGTCGTTCAGCAGACTGTTGCACAGCCTCAAACAATTCCTTCGGCAAGCTCAGGACAAGCATTCAATGGCATCGGAACTCCTCCCGGAGGAGGGCAAGCATATAATGGTATTGGAGTTCCTCCTACTAAAGTCAACAGTCAGCAGACAGCAGCTAATAGCCAAATAAATAATAACACCATTCCTCAAATAAATAATCAAACCAATAATAATTCCAACCCAACTCTACCTACAAATCCAGCACAACCCGCCAAGCCGCTGGGGAGTTCTCTCAACTCCACAATGAATCCACAAAAAAGAACAGATCTCGACCTCATGACACATCTAACGCAACGTTCAAACAGAGTATTTGTAACAGCACAGTCAAAAGCAAAAGAATTGGGCAGTGCGTTTATCGATAGCGAACATATGTTACATGGGCTTTTAGCCGATGGGGAGATTTATAAGCTGCTCATGGAGCTTAAGGTGCAACCACAACAAATAGAAGCTGAGCTTACTCAAACATATAAGCGAGAAGCAGCAAAGCTCGTACCTCCTCAGATGTCCCCTCGATTAAAGAGAATTATTGACAACTCTCTTATTGTTGCTCGCAAACTGGGATTTGAGTTTATTTCACCAGAACATATTCTTTTCGCACTCTATGAAGAGGGTGAAGGAATTGGTGCCCGAGCACTCGCTAAACTTGGACTAAAAAAAGAGGACATCAATAAAAAAATTGCAGGAAATAAAGAGGGATTGTTAACAGATCAAAAAGAAGCAGAAAAAAAGAAAAGTCTTCTCGACCAATACACTATTGATATCACAGCCAAAGCTGCACAAGGACTTCTTGATCCTGTGATTGAGCGATCGGTGGTGATTGAGCGCGTAATTCATATTCTTTCCCGAAGAAGTAAAAATAACCCAGCAGTATTGGGAGAGGCTGGAGTGGGAAAAACAGCAATTGTTGAAGGGTTAGCACAGCAAATTGTAAATAAACAAGTTCCAGAGCCCCTCTTAAACAAGAGAATATTGGGGCTTGACTTAATGAGTGTAATGGCAGGGGCTTCTCACAAAGGTGAGTTTGAAGAACGTATGAAGGGTGTGATTGATGAAGTGAAGGCAAGCAAGGGACAGATAATACTCTTTATAGATGAAATTCACAATATTGTAGCGGGAGGTGAGGGATCAGGAGACGCAGGTAATTTGCTTAAACCTGCTTTGTCTCGAGGAGAGATGCAGCTTATTGGAGCTACAACTCTTTCAGAGTATAGAAAATATATTGAAAAAGACCCAGCTCTTGAACGACGCTTTCAACCTGTAGTTGTGGGAGAGCCCACAGAAGAACAGGCCATCAAAATGCTTAAAGCCCTTAAGGGAAAATATGAAGCGTTTCATCGAGTGCAAATTCCAGATGATGCAGTTGAGGCTGCAGTACGATTGTCAAAACGATATGTAGGAGAACGGTTCCTCCCAGATAAGGCGATAGATCTTATCGATGAGTCGGCATCTGCCGTGAGACTTCCCATGATTTCACTCCCTGAAGAAATAAAAAGTTTGGATTTGCGCATTAGTCAGCTCAAGCAAGAAATGACCGAGTGCACAAAAAGTGGAGATGCAGTTCGCGCTCGCATCATTAACTCAAAGCTTTCGGATATAGAAGCAGACCTTCACACAAAAAAAGACGAATACAACACAAAAAAAGCTCAAACATCTACCGCAGTCACGGTCTCAATGATAAAAGACATTGTTTCTCGCTGGACTGGTATTCCCGTGAACAAAATAGCAGGCAGTGAAACTGACAAACTTGCAAAACTTGAAGATATAATGCATCAACGACTTATTGGTCAGGAAGAAGCAGTGAGCGCTGTTGCTCAGGCCGTGCGGAGAGGACGTGCAGGCTTAAAAAGTCCTGGACGACCAATTGGATCTTTTATTTTCATGGGTCCCACCGGAACGGGAAAAACAGAACTTGCAAAAACACTTGCAGATATTTTGTTTGGGAGTGAAGATTCTATGCTTCGCTTTGACATGACCGAATATATGGAAAAACACGAAGTTTCAAAACTTCTTGGAGCACCTCCGGGATATGTTGGATACGAGGAAGGAGGAAAACTTACAGAAGCAGTTCGTCGCAAACCCTATTCAGTGGTGCTGTTTGACGAGGTAGAAAAGGCTCATCCTGACATCTTTAATATTCTTTTGCAAATACTCGATGATGGACGGCTTACAGATAATAAAGGTCACGTAGTTTCATTTAAAAACACAGTCGTTATCTGCACATCAAACTTAGGATCAAAAATAATTCAAGAAGAGTTAATGAAGGGTGGAAAAACAGAAGTTGAGGAACCACAAACAATCACTACATACACATATTCACCTCGAGGAAGAGAACTTTTAACCATTGGGAATAAAATGCTCGCAAAAGAAACAGTGGGCAAGTGGGATGAAAAAATGTTACTTGACTATTTTGCAGGACAGGAAATAGAACAAGAGCCAACAGTGCCATCAACGAGTGTTGAAGAAGGAAGAAAGCAAAAAGATGAACTACCCATGTATGGATTTGATACACACGCAATGTCAACCTCTGGAATTGAGATGATAAGTAAGGGAGGAGATGTGTTCTTTAGAACATCAACAACAGCAAAAACGTGGAAAAAATCTTCACTCATTGCCTATTTCAAAGATGGTGTTGTGATAAATGCGCTTCCAGATGCACCAGATGAACAGCTCCCAACTGCTTCCCTTAAGACTCATACGTTCACTTCAGATGATAGTGAAGTAGTAACTTACAAAGATAGATTCTGGAAAAGAAAGATGAATACAAACGATTGGCAGACTGGGTTTCTCAAAGACTATCTCGTAGATCAAAAAGCGGATAAGGGTCAACTCCCTATCACGTATTGGGATATTCATACTGTAAGCCCAACTGGAGTTGAGGTGATCGTTGTTGGAAAGACTGTATGGACCAAAGCTGCAAATGAAACAGAATGGAAAACAAAGTCTATTGCAGAACATTTCGGACCCGAGCTTCCCCTTGATCAACATGTAGAAGAGAAGCAAAAAATTGACTCAGAAATCCATAAGAAGCAGTTTGAGCTCCTCAAAGGTAAGGTTATGGGAGAAGTGATGAAGTTTTTCCGCCCAGAACTTGTTAATCGCTTTGATGAAACAATCATGTTTGAGCCATTGCGCTTCGAGCACATGACACGAATTGCAAAGATTCAGCTGAAAGGTGTGCAGAAATCGATGGAAGAGCAGGATATGGGTTTTTCATATACAGAAGCAGGAGTTAAGGAAATAGCACGCACAGGATTTGACCCAGTATTTGGTGCACGACCACTCAGGAGAGCCATTCAAAGAATTGTTGAGAATCCTATTTCCGGACTTATCATTGAAAAGAAAGCCAATGCAGGAGATGAAGTTGAAGTTGATTTTGATGGGCAACAATTTGTATTTAATGTTCATAAAGCAACTCTCCTTGAGAAAAAGGAACACCAGTTAGTGGGAAAGAAGTTTCTCTGTGACGTGTGTGCTGCAAAGTTCTCAACCGAGGTGGTGCCAAATGCAACCATTATCTGCTCATCATGTGGATCAAAAAAAGTACAGGAGCAGTTTGATATAGACACACCACAAACACCCAAAAAAGAAGAATCAAAACCACCATCAACTGAGATGCCAAAAGAAGCGCCACTACCAAATGCGGACGGAACCCAGCTGCAAAAATAATATATGCCAGTCATCCCCGCGGAGGCAGGGATCCAGACTCTTATTTCAATTCTGTATTTAAAAAGGTAATCTTAGACTGAATTTCCTCGAGAGGACTCACGCCCTCCTTCGCGGGAATGGCACACGTAGCATATGATTTTGTTATACTAGATTAATGGAAAAAAATTTTACTTCACTGGATACTTTTGCTCTGGAGAAGAGGTATGCGAAAAAAGAAGATTCCATTAAACAGTTTGATATAAACAGCATCTTTTTAGGACTTATTGTTATTACGCTTGTTATACTTTCTGTTCTTCTCTATATTCTCATTCAAAAAAAGATGGAGGAATTAGCTCTTACTGGATTTATTGCATGAATAGTTTCTCTTTCATACTTCTTTTTATCGGAGAGCTGTGTGTGCTCTACTTTCTTAAACGAGACGCACTTAAAAAATCATATCCTTTACTCAAGCACATTTTTAAATTTGACTCAATCTGTGTTGGTATTGTTGCCCTACTTTATTTGCCAGGAACTCTTGTACATGAGGTATCGCATTATCTTGTTGCGTTAGTTCTCAACATGCATCCTTCTGATCTCCGTCTCATACCGTTAGTTGAAAATGGGGGGATAAAACTGGGACATGTATTGATTGAAAAAAAACCACATGACTCAATCCGTTCAACCTTGGTAGGAGTGGCTCCGGTTTTTGGCGGATTAGCCACATTATGGCTTCTTGTTCAAGCACGTCTCTTTCCGGGAAGTGATATAGGCAGCACTTTATTATTTGGCTATATCATTCTCTCAGTCTCAGCAAATATGTTTTCTTCCCAACAAGACTTACGCGATTTAATTCATCTAGTTCCACTTGCTCTCTTGATTGGCATTGTATGGTATCTAATTCCAGTCAAAATACCGCCTCCATTCATCTATTTTGTTACAACAATCCAATACCCCTTATTGTTTTCAATCGGGTTTCACGCTTTGTTAATTGGACTACTATCAATAAAGCGGTAGAGACGCACTATTTTGCGTCTCTACATAAATACCTAATAAAATATTGTAGAATAAAATCCTATGGTACAACAAGTATATGCTCAAGAAATAAACGTGAACGGGGTAAAAATAACCGGGCCACTTGTAGGATATACCGATATTGCAAGCATAATCAACAATGTTGTTCCATTTGTAATGAGCTTGGCTGGTATTATTCTATTTTTTGTCTTGATGTGGGGTGGGCTTGATTATGTAACATCCCAAGGTCTTCCTGAAAAACTCAAAAGCGCGAATGCAAAAATATCGGCAGGTGTTATTGGATTTGTCCTACTCGTTCTCTCGTTTCTCATTACCAGAATTCTTGCCTATATATTCGGCATAGGGCAGGGGATTGTATGATTTTACAGAGAATCCAGCTTCATAATTTTCGCAACATACCTTCAAAACAGGTAGATATATCACCAACACTCACTATTATTCTGGGAGAAAATGCTCGCGGAAAAACCAATTTACTTGAAAGCATACATTGTCTTATCAATGGAGTGGGTTTTCGAGAGTCAAAGGAAGAGGAGCTGCTACTTATTGGAAGTACTGAGTCACAGATAGATGGAATAGAAATAAAAAATAATAATAAAAATCATTTTCGTATTTTTTTTCAGAAAGATGAGCGAGGAAATGTGATGAAAAGTTATTTTTGGCAACAGGCAAAAAAAGGACATACGGCCTATATCGCCGAGCAAACGAGATGTGTATTATTTGCTCCAGAACAGATAGACATTATCACAGGATCTCCCGATATTCGAAGAGAATATTTTAATAAATTGATTTCATCATTTGATCCCCTGTATAAAAAACATCTTATTGGATATGAAATGGCACTCAGAAAACGCAATAAGCTTCTCGAGCACTATTTGTCTGTCGACAAACTCACGATGGAGCTTGTGTTTTGGGATGAATTATTAGTGAAGGAGGCTGCCTATCTTACGAGAAAACGGACAGAATATGTTCAGTTTCTCAATGAAAATAGTTCGCTTGAAGGGAAACATTTTAATATTCAGTATCACTCAAATGAATTCAGTATGGAGCGACTGAAGGAAAAAAAAGAGGTGGAACTAAGAATACGTAGAACTGTCATTGGGCCACAAAAAGATGACTTCACAATTTTATTGACAACTGAAGCAAAACCTCCAAAGGATATTCAAAAATACGGAAGTAGAAGTGAACAACGACTAGGAGTGTTTTGGTTGAAGATGAATGAAATCCACTTCATGGAAAAGCAACTTTCTATTCACCCAATTCTTCTTCTTGACGACGTGTTTTCAGAGTTTGATCATGAAAATAAGGAGAGAATAGTTCGGCTCATAGAGACATATCAGACAGTAATGACAACTACAGAAGAGGAGTTGGTGAAAGAGATACAAGAGAAACATAGAGAAAGTAATGTAATACGGGTTTAAAAGTATATTGTCACTCCAGATTCTGTCACTCGTAATTTCCCCCGCCAGTACTCAAAAAGCTTCGAAGCCTGCTGGCAGAACTTTTTTCCGTGCTGTCGGGTGCCCTTTACTCGTGCCACCTGTTCCGCCACTTAAACTACCCCCTACCACCTACACCCTAAACCCTACCCCTAAAATCCTATTCAGCCAGCTTTCAGCAAATCCCTTATAATGAATCGTATGAGAATACTTGTTGTTGAAGATGAACATCGCATTGCCCACTCCCTTCAAAAAGGACTTGAACAAGAACGATTCGCGGTGGACGTGGCATACACTGGCAATGAGGGGTATGACCTTGCATCTACTGAAGATTATGATGTAATTATTCTAGATGTAATGCTCCCAGGAATGGACGGAATGAGTATTTGTTCTGAACTTCGAAAAAATAAAATCCATACCCCCATCCTCCTTCTAACCGCAAAAAGTCAAATAGGTGAAAAAGTGAACGGACTCAATTTAGGGGCTGATGATTATCTCACGAAACCATTTTCATTTGATGAACTGCTTGCGCGTGTTCGAGCTCTGTTAAGAAGAAAAGGCACCACAGTGAATACAACCCTTACCATAGACAATCTCACGATGGATGTAGCTAAATTTGAAGTGAATCGAGCTGGAGTACCCATTTCGCTCACAAGCAAAGAATTTTCTCTACTTGAGTTTCTGCTGAATAAAAAAAACCAAATCGTCACCAAAGACCAAATCATTCAACATGTTTGGAATTTTGATGCAGATGTACTTCCCAATACCGTTGAGGTATACGTAAAAAAATTAAGAGATAAAATAGATGTTGCCTTTCGAGAAAAAAAACAATTGATAAAAACAGTGCGAGGTTTTGGATATAAACTTTCCGATGTTTAATACTGCACGACGAAAATTAACCCTTTGGTATGTTCTTATCCTCATGAGTGTAAGTATTGCATTCAGTGGAGTGATTTATCGGGGAATGGCACTGGAGGTTGAGCGCTTTTCACGAATTCAGCAGGCCCGTTTTGAGCGTCGATTTTTTGAACTCGGATTGGTGCCACCTCCATTTCGAGACAGTGAAATCATCAGAGAGATGAAACAGCATATCATCCTTGTTCTTCTGGGAATAAATGGAGGAATTCTTGTTGTGATGGGAGGAATTGCCTACTTACTTGCCGGAAAAACAATGCAACCAATTCAAGAAATGATTCAGGAACAAAACAGGTTTATTTCGGACGCCTCTCACGAGCTAAAAACTCCACTCACCGCAATGAAAAGCTCGCTAGAGGTGTATATTCGTGACCCAAAACTAACGCTATCTGAAGCTAAAACGGTGTTACAAGACAATATCGAAGAGGTAAACAGGCTCACCTACTTATCAGAGTCGCTTCTTTCTTTATCCATGCATAAACGTGAAAAAGATAGCGCTCCATTTGCAAAACTCAATATGAACTCAGTACTGATAAAAGCCCGTTCCCTGGTACGACATGCAGCCCTTCAAAAGAAAATAGAAATAGATTTATTTCAGATTCCAGAGAAAAAAATTGAAGGAAATGAACAAAAACTGGTAGAGCTGTTCACAATTCTTTTGGATAATGCTGTGAAGTATAGTTCAGCCTCTTCTCATATATCAATTACAGGAAAGTTGGGAAAAAAGGGACTTGAGCTGCGAGTAAAGGATTTCGGAATAGGAATACATGAAAAGGACATTCCCCATGTATTTGATAGATTCTACCGATCAGACAGTGCACGAAGTAAAGCCGACGCGGGTGGATATGGGCTTGGTCTGTCTATCGCAAAGAAAATAATCGAACTACACGCAGGAAAAATCACTTTAGAGAGTATGATTAATGTAGGGACAACAGTCATAGTTTGGCTGCCAATCCGATCAGCTCATAATCAGCATTATTAATTAGAATGAGCGATATATGAATATAATTGACAAGGGAAGAGAATGGTTTATGCGATTACTATTGTGGAAGAAAACATTTTTTGTACTAGTTCTTAGTATCCTTTTTGGAGGAGGGTGGTACTATTTTTTTGGGACAAGTAAATCTAAAACCACCTATCAAACAGCAGTAGTTGAAAAAGGAATGCTTGTTGTGGCGGTGAGCGGGTCGGGAACGGTGTCTAGTGCGAATAATACCAATATCACTACTCAGGCTACGGGGGTTGTTTCAAAACTATATGTAAAGGATGGAGATGTGGTAAAAAGTGGAGATAAAGTAATGGAAATAGACCTCGATCTTGATGGAAAACAAACATCGTCCCAAGCATGGGCAAGCTATCAAAGTGCTAAGAATAATCTTGATAGTGCACAGGCTAATATGTATTCTTTGCAATCAACAATGTTTTCAAACTGGGATGCCTTTATGACTATTGCACAAAACGGAACTTATCAATATGAAGATGGTTCTCCAAACAATCTCAATAGATCGCTTCCTGAGTTTCATATTGCCAATGACAATTGGCTTGCTAGTGAAGCAAAGTATAAGTTGCAGCAAAATGTGATAGCTCAATCTCAAACATCTCTCAATTCTGCCTGGTCGGCATATCAAAAAGCATCATCAACAGTGTACGCTCCCATTTCAGGAACGGTCTCTGGACTCGCTCTTCAGGTGGGATCGGTGATCACATCAAACGCATCATCTCAAAATAGCAATGTAAGCAATACAAAGATAGCAAACGTAAAGACAAGTGCAACACCTTTGGTTGCGATAAATCTGACTGAAATTGATGTTCCACGCGTCTCCATAAATGATAAAGCAACAATAACACTTGATGCATATCCAGACAAAACATTTACCGGAAAAGTGGTGAGTATCGATACTGTAGGGTCAGTATCATCTGGAGTTACCACCTATCCAACCGTCATTAAACTCGATACAGATACAACCACTATTCTTCCGAATATGGCGGTTACCGCTGCTATTGTAGTTGAAAGAAAAAATGATGTGCTTCTTGTACCAAATAGTAGTATTCAACAAAACACAGCAGGAACTTCTTTTGTGCAGCTTATGACTAAAGGAGTTATTACTGAAAAAAACGTTGAGATTGGTCTTTCGTCAGACTCTCAAACTGAAATTGTTTCTGGAGTGAATGAAGGAGACACCGTGGTAACTGCCACCATTAAATCAACCACAAAAAGCACAACCTCAACCAATTCATCCCCCTTTAGCGCTCTCTCTGGAGGTAGATCAGGAGGAGCCGCATTACGAATGGCTCGATAATACCCATGATCCAACTTACTAATGTGTCAAAAATATATAAGACTGGAGATATTGAAACAGTTGCGCTATCGCACATTTCTTTTGAAGTAAAAAAGGGAGAGTTTGTGGCAATAATGGGTCCATCAGGAAGTGGAAAGAGCACCCTTATGCATATTTTGGGCGCACTTGATTTAGTGACAGAAGGTGAATATCGTCTTGATGGTGAGCTTGTTTCCAAGCTTTCAGATGACGAGCTTGCCGATATTCGTAACCGAAAAATTGGATTTATATTTCAAGCGTTTAATCTTCTTCCTCGAACAACAGCAGTTCAGAATGTGATGCTCCCGATGGTGTATGCAGGAATAAACAAGAAAGAGCGATTGGAAAAAGCAAAAAAATATTTAGAATTAGTCGGACTCAAAAATCGCATGGAACATACATCAAATCAACTATCCGGAGGTCAACAACAGCGCGTTGCAATTGCCAGGGGACTTGTTATGAATCCTGCAATACTCTTAGCTGATGAGCCAACTGGCAATATTGCATCAGCTCAAGCGGAAGAGGTGATGAATTTGTTTAAAAAACTCAACTCTGAAGGACACACGATTATTATGATCACTCATGAACCGGATATTGCTAATCATGCCGGGAGGATCATAACCATACGAGATGGTAGTTTGGTTGGAGACAAAATCAATAAGAAAATGAATAAATAAACATATATTTATGGATATAAAAGAATTAATACGGGAATGTTTTGGCACTCTCACGGTAAATAAGATGAGAACTGGCCTTGCTATTTTGGGAATAGTTATTGGCATTGGAAGTGTTATTGCCCTCATCTCACTTGGTCAGGCGAGTCAAAAAATGATAGAAAACCAAATTCAATCACTTGGATCAAATCTTCTTACAGTGCAACCAGGAGGACAGTATAGTGGAGCGGTGCGAGGCGCTCAGGGAGGCGGCACCACCCTCACGCTTGATGATGCAAAAGCGATACAATCTTCTCCTTTTATCACTACTGTGAAAACAGTTTCACCTGAGTATTCAAAGCGAGCACAGGTAATTGTAGGAAGAAACAATACAAATACACAGATTTATGGTGTCTATCCGGCATATGCCGAAATTCGAAAAATCACTCTCTCCTCCGGTGTTTTTATATCTTCGTATGATGTGAGCTCAATGAACAAAGTGGCAGTGATAGGCCCTCAAGTTGTTATTGATTTATTTGGTGAGGGAGCAAATCCAATAGGAAAGATGATTCGCACCGGCACACAATCATTAAAAATTATTGGTGTAACAACAGCCAAAGGGGGGAGCGGATTTAACAATCAAGATGATGTTATCTATGTTCCCCTGAGCACTGCACAAAAACAGATGTTTGGTGTTTCAAATGTCAGTTCTATCTCTGTAGAGGCACTTTCAGCAGATGTCATGACTGAGGCACAAAATCAAATTGGATACCTACTCCTAGCTCGTCACAAGCTAACTGATCCAACGCAAGCAGATTTTTCTATCATGTCTCAAACAGATATTATGAATACAGCTTCTCAAGTGACGGGAACCTTCACCACCCTCTTAAGTGGTATTGCCGCAATTTCACTGTTAGTGGGAGGTATTGGAATTATGAATATCATGCTTGTTACCGTGACTGAACGAACTCGAGAGATAGGACTGAGAAAAGCGCTTGGGGCAAAACAAAAAACCGTCATTATGCAGTTTTTGATTGAGGCTATTATCCTTACGCTTACTGGAGGAGTGATCGGTATGGTTTTGGGAATTGGAATTTCTTATGTTCTTTCAACCACCATGAGTTTGCCATTCACCATTTCATGGCCTGCCATATTTCTTGCCATGGGAGTTTCGGGCGTGATTGGAGTGGTATTTGGGTGGTACCCCGCCCAGAAAGCATCGAAGTTACAACCAATAGAGGCGCTGAGATATGAGTAGAGGCAGTGTTTTATTAATTTTTAATTATAAATTTATAATTTTTAAATAATTTAATAATTAAATATTGATTAAAAATTTAAAATTAAACATTAAAAAATTTATTAAAAATCTTATGAAGCCAGTAGTAGTAATCGCAATAACAATTGGAGTTGGTGCTTTATCATTTTTCGGCGGTATGCAGTATCAAAAAAGTAAACTTCCATCGGATCGTATGTTTATGCGGGGGCAGGGAAGCGCTACTCGTCGCGTTGGCGGGGGACAGCCGATTTTGGGAGAAATTCTCACAATAGAGCCAGACTCACTCACTGTAAAACTAACCGACGGGAGCACTCGTATTGTTTTACTAGCAGAAAAGACAATCTATAATAAAACAGCACTTGTTGAAAAAACAACCCTGCAGATGGGAGAGAAGGTGGGTGTGTTTGGTACACTCAATTCAGACGGTAGTGTTACGGCCCAAAGTGTGCAGCTTAATCCACAATTTCGTACAGGGAGATAAAAATTTGATATCATAAACTATGCTTGGAACGGCTATTGCAATCATCGCAACTGTATTACCTTTTTTCTATCTATTTACCCAGCAGCAGGTGGTGGGTAACTTCACTTATGCTTTTGCGAACATTGCGGGTTTTATAGGTGGGGCAATACTACTTTGGGAGTTTATTCTTGGTATTAAAGAAATATCAACACGACTTGCCATAACTCAAGGCACATTTATTAAGCTCCATATAATTCTTGGAGTGTGGGGACTTTTTTTTGTGTTTGTTCACCCAATTCTTGAGATGTTTGTGTATGTGGAATCACTATCATTTTTGTTTTTGCCTTCACTTGCCTCAGCATCAGAGTTACACATTACCTATGGGCGAATGGCCTTTCTACTTGTAATCTTAGTTTGGCTTACCAGTTCATTTTTAAGAAACACTATTTCCTATAACAAGTGGCTTACCATTCATTACTTATCATATCCAATGCTCTTTTTTGTTTTCATTCATGCGCTAGAAATTGGGAGTTTTATGAATGCGTTCATTGTAATAAAAGCATATTGGATCGCACTCTTTATATTTTACTGTTGTCTTTGTATTTGGCGTGTATCAGTTGCCCTCCATAAAAAAATATGAATATCAAAAAAAGTAGCATACTAATGCTATCTCTTGTATTTGGGGTAAGTGTAATTCTGTATCTGTTTGATGTTCCCATTATTCCACAATCATCCCAATTAATTCCTACAGTCTCTATCTCACTCCCTCCAGTTGTACCCACAACTCCTCCCGTATCAAACGTGGCACCCTCTTTAGTGCCAACCACCGCTAAAAAAACTCTCTCAGCGTCCATTGATTACGATCCAGAAGGTCGAAGAGAAAGTATACAGGTTTCTCTTGTCCTTGATGGAACTATGATAGTTGAAATAAATAATATACATTCTATGAATGATGGTAAATCGCGCAGATACCAACGCAACTTTGAGGCTGAAATTGCCCCAATGGTTGTAGGAAAAGATATCAAATCGCTTTCAATTTCTACTGTTGCTGGCGCATCATTCACCACATCTGCATTTATGCAGGCAATAGAAACTATAAAAAATAAAATATAACTTGAATCAGATTGAATCATTCACTCATATAAAGTACTCTTAATATATGAATACAATCCTTGTTGTTGATGACGAAGTGAGTTATCGACTGATACTCAGAAAAAAACTAGAATCTGAAGGATATAAAGTTATCGAAGCAACCGATGGCAATAATGCTTTAGATATAATGCGTATCCACAAAGAAAGCGTTGGACTGATTCTATTAGACCTGAATATGCCCGGTATGGATGGACAAACGTTTTATTATGAATTAAAAAATAAACTTCAACTAGATATTCCCATAATAATACTCACGAATCAATCTACAGCAGTATACCCTACAGAACTTGCAGATTTTGTGATTAAAACAGATATTTCACTAGAAGAATTAATGAAAAAAATATCTACTTATTTTTAGAAATTATTTTTTGCTTTCCCCAGCGCCACTCAGGCTTTTCTCCGGTTTTTATACAGATATATATCAGGAGAATTGTTATTAAGAACGTCTGAATAACAAAAGGCCGAATCGTATCACTATTTGAGTGGGAATACTCATCAAGGCGGTAGAAGTTCCATAGGATGGTAAGTATATAAATGACGACGATTATCCATCCTTGCCATGAACTTGGATACCACCCCCATCCATAATTCTTTGCCTTAAACCAGAGGTGCTTTTTCATGAAGATTACTTTACTTCGCCGGTAATTTTTCCAGCTTCGATAAATTTTGCTTTATAGAGCTCTTGCTCTTGAGGAGAGAAGAGGGTAATCATTTCCCATGTCACCACGGTCTTTTTATCTTTCACCAATATACTACGTGCCACACCATATCCATAAAATCGCCATTCAGCATCGATAACCAACACCGCAATACCAAGTGGGAATGCCCTTTCTCTTTCGAGAATTGATGTATATGATTTACCCAGTTCAATATGAGCAAAATCAAAAGGTGTTGTCGGACGAAGCAGTGTGTTAAGCTCAACCATGTATCCCATAGGGCTTAATTATACAAGATTAATCTAGTATATAAATGGGGAAGTAACGGAATACGATATCTGCCTAAATTTATGCTGTCGGAATATGAGGTGATTACTATCGCATACCTTTAAGCGGTATGTGAGGCTTTCCAAAAAGGAGGTCAGTAAACAATTGTATGTGCGACCTATTTTTTGTGTCTATTCGACGGTGTTCTTTGAGTGCTGTCTTTAAAAAAAGAAGTGTAACTGTACGGAACTAAATTCAAGCAGGTATGGTATCCCTAATACTTAATCTAATATATATTATATCATAGTTTTTGAATATTTGGGGAGAACTTAAATGATTCATATTTTGCCTATTTTCCATCCGACGAACTCGCACGAGGAAAATTCGAGTGCTCAAACAGAGCATCTCCTGTCAAATATGCAAAATACTTCACTCTACCTGACACATCTAATTTCAACTAATTTTATTTCTCAAGGTCTAGCACCTCATCAATTCGTATTTGGGAGACGAATTCGGGCACGTGGGAAACAAGAATCATCATTCCTTTGTACTCACTGAGTGCCTCTGCGATGCGAGGGAGGTGGCGGAAATTAATATGGTTAGTAGGTTCATCCAAGATAAGCAGTCCTGGTTTAAGGAGGACAAGACGAGCGAATGATACAAGTCCTTTCTGTCCTTCACTAAGGGTACCAATCTTAGAATGCACATGTTCGTTTGTAATTAAAAATCCTGCAGCAACTGAGCGAATAAGTTGTTCATAAATAGGTCCACCCGACTCCTTTACAGCTTTGGTGAACGACTCATACACTGTATCGTTAAAGTCTAGAGTGGAGAAGTCTTGTCGATAGTAGCCAATCCGTACTCCTGGAGAAATAGCAACTCCTTTTGCTGTCCCTCGCGCGAGGGACTCAATGAGGGTGCTTTTTCCAATACCATTGGGTCCCTTGATCAGTAAATGTTTATTTTTCACCAGAAATATGCGGGACTTTTTTTCGACTTCCTTATAGTCCTTCATGATAGTAAAAGAGTTGATTTGCATATCTTCATTTACTAAGTCTTCTTGTGTGGGAAACGTGAACTGCCTGATTGTTTTATCTTCGCGGCGAACAGCCACTTTCTCACTTTCCATCTTCTCCGCTTTTTCTCGCATTTTCTTTGCAACGAGACGCATTTTTCCTCCTTTGTGGGCAAAAAAATTTGATTTATCTTTGTTTTCTTGAATTCCTCGCTCCATCTGAGCATTTTGCCTCTGTTCACGTTCTATGCGAATTGCGATTTGTTCGACAACATCATTATAGTTTCCTGCATACTGCTCAATTTTTTTAGTAAAGCTGTCTAAATAGAGTACACCTTCTGTGAAGGCATTTAAAAACTCCGCATCATGGGAAATCACAATAACGCTTTTCGGGTAGGTCATGAGAAATCCAGTGAGGTGATCTATACCTTTGTGATCAAGATTATTAGTTGGTTCATCAAGTAAGAGTAAGTCGGGATCCTGAATAAGCGCTGATGCAAGGAGAAGTCGTGCTTGTTGGCCCCCAGAAAAAGATTTAATGATTTTATCATTTGGAGCTTTTAAGTTCACCACATCAAGCACATTACTGAGTTTTCGATTTAGCACATGTGAGGGCACAGTACCGAGCCATTTTTGAAAATATTGCTCTACGGTGAGCGTCATATCCTCCGGAGCTATCACTTGATGTGCAATTGCTACCGTAATTCGTTTATCAACATTTATTTCGCCAGTAGAGGGCTGTATTTTTTTGGTTATAAGCTTAAACAATGTGCTTTTTCCAGCACCATTTTGCCCCATAAGGGCAACTTTCATGCCGCGTCGGACAGAGAAACTCACTTCATCTATAATGGTTTTGTCGTGCCCGAAGTCAAAGGAGACTTGAGAGAACTTTACTATTGTTTCCAGAGCTTCTATTTTACCATATGGAGCTATCTATTACGCTCATTTTTCACAAAAAGATATGTTCCAATGCTCAAAAATATAATTCCAACTCCCAGTACAACGATTCCATCCAGGAGGGGTGAAAAGAGCACTACTTTTGCGTATTCTGCTTTCCCTGAATAATATACACTTCTGAGTAAGTCTACCGCGTAGGTCATTGGGGAGATTCGAGAGGCAATAAGAATAGGCAGAGGGAGATTTTTAATAGGATTAAAGACTCCCGCCAAAAAGAATTGAGGAAACAGAAGGAAAGGAAAGATTTGACTTGCAGATTTCTGATCTGTTAAATTTGCCATTACCATTACACCAAAGGCACCACCGAAAAAACTTACAAGAAAAATGAAAGGGGCCAGGCGCAGAAGACTAAAAACATCGAGTGGAATTCCTATAATAAGTGCAAAAATAAGCACTCCTGTGATTTGCACGACAGATACAATTGTTTCTCCCAGAATTTTTCCAAGCAGTATTGCGTATCTCGAAATAGGAGCTACAAACATTTCTTGAGAGAAGTCATTCTGTCTGTCTTCAACAAGTGAGATAATTCCAGCTGCAGTGCTTTGAAAGAGTGTTTGGGCAAGGACCCCCACAAATACAAAGGTGAGAAAATTATATCCAAGACTTGCGCCTAAATTTTGCTGCAAACTTGTGCCAAGTACGCCGATAAAAATAATGGGGAAAATAAAACTTGCAATAATACGAGTTCTATCACGAAGTAACTTTGTTATGTCTCTAAAAGCGATAGTAAAAATGGCGTGTATCATGTGGTTGTGTTTTGAGTAATTATATCTACATAAGCATCTTCAAGAGTTGGGTTGTGAATTTCAAGAAATGAAAGTGGGGTTTGAATCTGTTTGATTATCGACTGGCCTGTTGATTCGCCAAGCGCTATACGAAACGGACCTTCACCATCAAAGGTATAACCATGATGGTGTAACTCGCTTATTAGTTGTGCTCGGTTGTGAGCATCAACCATAATATATCGTTTGATAAGTGACTCCTTTATTTCTGTTGGGCTACCAGAAGAAACAGATTTTCCCTTATCAATCACCACTAAATAATCAGACCCTTCTGCCTCTTCAAGATAATGAGTAGTAAGAAATATAGTGATATCCTCTTTTTTTCGTATATCCTGAAGATAAGACCACACATTATTACGACTAATTGGATCCAGACCTGTGGTGGGCTCATCTAAAAAAAGCACTTTTGGTTTATGGATAAGGCTCCGGATTATCTCAAGTTTGCGTTTCATTCCGCCTGAGAAAGATTTGACGGGCTTATGTATTTCATTTTGGATTCCAACCAACTCAGCAAGTTTAGCGACAGTTTTTTTGTAATCAACTGGCATCAATGAGTATGTGGGCTGAAATGAATACAGATGATAAAGCACTGCATGAAAACGAATATTTTCTTCAGCCGTGAGGTTTAAATCAAGGCTTGGATTTTGAAAAATAACACCGATATTCTGTCTCACTTTATCTGGCTCAGTCTCCACATCATATCCTGCGATATGTACACTTCCTGATGTGAGTGAAAGAAGCGAAGTGAGAATTGAAATAATGGTGGTTTTACCTGCTCCATTTGGGCCAAGCAGAGAAAAAAAAGAACCTTTCTCTACATAAAACGATACGTCATTAACTGAGTTTGTTTTTTCTCCCTTATAACGTTTCACAAGATGAGAAACTTCTATACTATGTGTAGAAATCATTGTTTTGCCCTCCGAACGAGGGTAGTATAAGAAATAACGGCAATAGCGATAAGCATCAGAGCAACAAGAGGACGATACGCTACCCAGGCAATTGCAATATCGATGCTTCCTACAATAAGAGCAAGAAGAAAAGAAGCAAACCCTACACCAGCCCCAATAATATCACCAATAAATGGAACTACACTTCCCACAACTCTGAATACTCCAAGTATCATCTGGAATCCTGCAAATAACAGAATCGCACCCACAAATCGCAGAATCCAGGTGAGTGTTTTATTGGTCGCTTCTGCATCGGTAAACATTTCAGTGGACGATGCCTTTCCGAGGCGAATCATTTGAATCGCTTCGCCATTTTTTGTTTGATAGGGAGTAAATGTTGATCCCGACTGTTTGTATATGATGCTAATCATTTGAGGTGGAATAGAGTCATACAGAATTCGAGTACTTCCAATTGCAGGAGAGGTAATATTGGGAGTGAGATGATAAATAGTATTTCCAACCAATTGAAGCGAGGCTGCTGAAGTTGTATTTTGGACGTTTACCATTTCTTGAGTAATAGGAAGTGGCGTGTATCCAGATAGTGATGAAATCATCGCCTCAGAAAGCGTAAATGCACCAAGTTTTGCATCGGAGGAAATCCATTCCTTATCCATAAAGGGTTTTGTTGTGGGATTTTGGTGTTGTTCACTTTCTTTAAAGGAAGAGGAGTCTATAAGAGCTTTAGACCATTCTTGTGTGTAGGTGTATGTTGTGGTGGTTTCTGTTCCTCCTCCCAGTTTTTCCACTGTCTTGCTTTTTGCATTTTCTTTCCATTGATACATTTCCACGGTGCGTCGCATCTTAAGTGAACTCCCCGATACACCAAAATCACCATCGGCCAGAATACTTCCAACTGTGGCAGGGCCAGTAACATGAACAAGCTTTCCCTCGTTTTGAGGGGAAAGGGGAGTGGAAGGAATAGAGACTACCTGCGATCTTCCTTCTGCAAGGCTCTGTTCGGTGCGAACTGCGCGTCCTTCGTTCCAAAACAAAAGAATGAGAGCTCCTACAACGAGAATTATTCCAAAAAAAATATTTTTTATAGAACTTCCCATGCGGGAAAACCAAGAGGTTGAGGTGGTTTCAGTAGTTGTCATGGAAATATTATAGTGTATAAAGTGAAAAAGTCGGACTATCAACACAATTTGAGCTGATACAGTATAATCCACTTTACAATGGATAATGTAAGACGTCGACATATTCATAAGAAGCAATTTTTAGCTCATACAAAAAATATTTTGAGTAATTTTATTTTGGTGTGTGGAATAGTCGCAGTTGGTCTTCCAGTAATTAATCAAGAAATAACAAAACGCATATGGGAAGCCGCTACTGCAAATGGTGAAATCAACTGTCCTCCCTCTCTTGTAAATCAATCGAACAATTTAGATTCTAAAACCGTGCTGTCAGTGCTTGGGGCTGGGATGACGTTAGATAATGGCACATGGGTACCCAATTCATTTGAAAAGGGTAGAATTACAGCAGCAGCTGGACTTTACGCAGTTGGATATTTAGGTTTAAATGGAAATAATGTGGATGTGTTGATGCAGGATGGACGAATGCCCATTGGAGCGAATGAAAATAGCACTACTCATATGTTTCAAGAAATGGTAGAAAAACTATCTTATGGAACCATGCAAATTCCACCCTCGAGAATTCTCAGCGAGCACAGTTCAGTGAATACTGATTCTGGGATGGACGTGCTCGTTCAATTAGGTAAGGAGAAAGGATGGTCAAATTATTTTATCGTTACAGATGAGTTTCATAAACAACGAGTCAAAGAGGAAGCTATTGAACACGGATTATGTCCAACGATAATATCAGTAGAGGAGTATGCGAAACTATTCAATCCGACTATGAGCATGAGACTAAAGCAAAGGGAAGATTCACAAGGAATGCGCAAAAGAGAGATAAAGGAAGATATTGGGTTATTGCTTCATATTTATAATCCTTTACTCTCTTTGAGGACTATGTATAAACAACTAGGCCAGTGAGTTTTAGTTACTAAAACAACTATTTATTTTGAGTTGGGATTGTGGTTTGTGGAGTTATATAGAGAGTGTTTACTTTGGAGAGGATGTTGACAGGTGGATTCACGTCTTGAACTACGGTAGAGTCACGAGTGGGATGTGTTTTGAGAAGAGTTACAGTGGCGTTACCCTCTTTCAACACAAAAAACTCTAGTGTTGCCATCACAAAGTTACCATTTACCGCACTTTTCATTTTGTTTGTCTGAACATCGGCAGCAATTGCACCAAAATCGAGTGTACCCGTTTTATTTGCATGAGAAATAACGTTTAAGAAGTCAAATGTATTTGAGGAATCAAGAGGAAGATAGGTTTTGAGCTCCGTATCTTTTTGCGCTGTTGGGGTAATCATTCTCAAGGTGAGTGCGCTTGGGTCAAAACTCGCAACTACATCTATTCCTCTCACATATGACTTATTTGTGTCAACCATAAGCTGTACAGTAAAAACATCACCTTTTTTAGCAACGATCGTTGCAGGACTAAACATAATACTTGCATCTCCTCCAGAAGCTTTCGTAAAAAAGGCATTTCCACTGAAAAAAATGAAAAAACCAATTGCAGCCCCCAAACCAAATACACAGAAGAAAAATATCTTTATCCAAATCCCAATTTCAATCAGTTCATTATCCATGTTATGAGATTATTTCGTTAAATGATTTGCTACAACCACAAAATCTAAGGTATTCACCTTTCCATCTTTATACTGATCTATGGATCCACTTGCTGAGGTATTCCAGTTGCTAGAAACATAATGAACATCTCCAAAATCAATTAAATTGTTTGCATTTGCATCACCATTTCCAACTACCGCAACAGGAAGGGGGGTGATACGGGGGGAAAGAGGATTTGAAGAAAATGAAAAAGACGAAAACAGGAGAGGATGATATATGCCTTGTTTGTTGATTACATCTTTTCCTATAAAAACAGCAAATAATACAAGAGAAAAGAAAACAAATGAAAATATAAATGCTTTAAATAAAACACCCATTACAGTAATAGTACCATATAAAATAGAGAGTCACATCTAAACGGAGTTCATGGTGCTTTCAGTGGCTAAAAGAGCGCGATTTTAAGAGATGAACACAGGTTTGCGTGATATACTTGAGGCTATGGAGCGACATTTGAATGTCGCGCAGG
>CAYWLV010000005.1:23449-95715 GCA_964459595.1 uncultured Gammaproteobacteria bacterium | reverse complement strand
GCTGCTAGGGCAAAGTTAAATCCTTTAAATGAAAAGCTCATATATATAAGTATTACAAGGACCGCCAACAGTGAAGCAATGAATGTCTTTTGTCCTGTTTCCTTTCCCAGGGTGGGACCAACCGTTTCATAGCGAAGAGTCTGTACAGATCCACTCACCTTTTTAATCTCTTGTCGAAGTTTGAGTTCCTGTGCGTCAGTAAGAGGTATAGTTTGGAAAATAAGTGTGGATTCTGTCACTTCAAGATGTACTGATTTCAATTTGAGATCACGAATAATCGTTTCTACTTTTCGCTTATCAATTGCACGTTGTGTTTTATAGTGAACGGTGGTCCCTCCAGTAAAGTCAATGGAGTAACGATATCCAAATCGAATGAGAGAAAATAAACCAGCTCCAATCACGACAGTTGAGATGAGTATATAGAGCCATGTGTATCTATGAAATTGAATCATATGTCTTTTCTATAAAATGTTTGTATTAATCGTCGTGTAATAACAACTCCGGTAAACAAACTAGTCGCAACTCCTATTCCAAGAGTTAGAGCAAATCCTCTCACCATTCCAAACTGGGGCAAGAACTCCCAGTTGAGTGGGTTAAATAAAATAAAGGCAACCAGCATCGTCGTGATATTTGCATCCTTAATAGCATCCAGCGCTCTTCCAAATCCGAGTCGAATTGCTGTTTTAAAGTCTTTCCCTTTTCTCTGTTCCTCTTTAATACGTTCAAAAATGAGAATATTTGAGTCAACAGCCATTCCTATAGAGAGAATAAATCCAGCAATCCCGGGAAGTGTAAGCACAACCGGAATTGCTCGAAACATTGCAAATGAAAGCATTCCATAGAGAGCAAGTGCCACGGTTGAAATAACGCCAAGTTTACCATAATACCCAATCATGAAAACACACACCATCAATAAACCTACAGCTCCTGCAACTACACTCTTTTTTACATCTTCTGCTCCCAAACTTGGACCAATGTTGCGTTGTTCTATAAGTTTGATAGGTAGAGGAAGAGCTCCCGAATTAATGGATATTGCAAGTTTTTTTGCCTCATCTGTAGTGAAGCTTCCTGTGATGACGGCGCTCCCATCAATTATTTTTTGTTGTACTGTTGGGGCGGAAATGGGCATGTAGTCAAGAAATATCCCTACCGGCTTACCCACATTGCGTCCAGTGATATCTTCAAACATCTTTGCTCCTTCGGCAGTGAATGAAAGAGAAACTTCTGGTTTGCCGTTTTCTTGATTAAATACGACTGCAGCTTTCTTAATATGCTTTCCATTCATCCCTGTATCTTTATTAAGTCGCTCAAGAAGTGAAGCAGTGGATGCAATTTTTGGGTCGATAGGACCTTCTTCAATAAACCGAAGCTGTGCGGTTTGTCCAATGAGAGTCACTGCCTGAGAAACGTTTTCAAGTCCAGGCAAGTCCACTGTGATTCGTTCTTGATTTCCCGACTTCACATTTTGAACGAGTGGTTCGGATACGCCAAAATAATTTACACGTTTTTCGATGATATCTCTTGCAGATGCGAGAGCATCCTTCATATCTTCTGTTTTTATTCCTTTCGTATCAACGTTAAATACCAGATGACTTCCCCCTTTCAAATCCAAACCAAGTTTTGTTTTAAACTCTTTCTTTACCTGCATTCCTAAAATGGTGGTGTTTATTGAAACTGGGTTAATTGTGAAGTTTACTTTGCTTTTGTTGATGGCAAATTTCACTGGTACATTTTCAGGAAGACATATTCCAATAAGGAGAAGAAGGAGTGCAATATAAATAATGGTTTTGCTATTCATAGAGTTATTTCATCAGTTCTTCTTCAGAACCGCAAATCATAATTTTAGGGGTACGCAAAAATCTCCAAAGAAATGGGTCGTTATTTCTTTTTCGAAACACAAACTCATCCTCTGTCATCACCGTATAGTCTATCTGTCGACCCGACTTCTCCTCCATACGTTTTATAAATACTTCAATCTCTGGAATAATAATCATCCCAACAAGAAGAAAGTATACCTCATCTTTTTTAATAGGGATTTGCTTTATATATTTTATCGAAAGAGCGGCAAATTTAATCTTGCCCAAACGAGGTGCATTTTCGTGAACCGCCTGAGGAAAGGGACTGGTTTTTGCAAAAATACGCAAAAACTCCTCATAAAATAGATATCCCTTATTGAGAGTGTAAAACGATTTATTTAATCGTTTTTCTTTAAATAAAATTTTTGCTTTTTCTAAAATATCGAGTTCCCGTTTTACAGCATTCACCTCTTCATCTACTGCTCGTACGATATTTCTTAAGTAATACAGATCGGTATGATGAGTAAAGAAAAGTTCAAGAATCTTTCTTCTCGTTTTTGAGGGAATAACTGCAGCTAGCATATGAGTCTAATTTCAATGTTAATAAGTAACCTTATTCCCAATGGGTAGTATTTCCACAAACACTTTTCCTCCCACGATTGAAATTTCCTTATCGTTTTCATCAAACCATTTCATACGAGATTCTGGATCATCTTTTTTCCATGTGGCCTTTTGGGCAGTCCCATTTTGGAATACAAGTGAATCACCTTCTCCTTCGAGAGTATAAAGGATATGACCTCCTTCATACCCGTCATTCGCAGGACTTTCTTTTGCAAATACCACGATGACATTTTTTGCATCGAGAGGTTTTTTGGTATTTTTATCTAGATGTGGTTTTCCTCCATTAACCCGAGTGTAGTTATTTTTTGCGGTGTTGTAATTCCACACCACTGAAAAGTCACTCGCAAAAGAATTCCAGAATCCAAGCTGTATTTTATTTACCTTTCCTCTTTCTGTTTGAGGGGCATCCTTTACAAATTTCCATGAATCAAAAGTTTTATCCCATGCAACTCCTTCCTCATCTACATTACTCAAAAGTCGTTTTGTTTTTGCGTAGTCCCAAAGCTTTGCTGTTGAAGAATATACTGTGTGTTCTGTAGCAACACCAGGAAGTCGTTCATAGTCTCTCCAGTAGTATGGGAATGGCACTCCAAACTGATCCATATCATTGTACGAATTCCATCCAAGTTTTCGTATGAGTCCAAGTGCGTCTGCTTTTGCTCCATTTGCACATCCACTGCCGATTTCTGAGTCGCAATTGGCTCCTCCCACATGTCCATAGAGAGGATATTCTCCATACTCACGGAGCATCTTTATAAAGTGCACTCGTGCTGATCTCACTGGACCAATTAACGGTGCATCTTGACAATAAAATACTGCTAAGAATCGAGTGATTCCTCCTTCTGCAACTGCTTCATACACGACATCAGCTGAAGAGATTCCAGATTGAGGACGTGCTTCAAGATGATTTTCAATTGCAACTCCCAGCGGTCGTCTTGTTACCCATTTATTTTTCTGAGCGACAGTCATCATCTGGCCATTGAGCGGACACTGTTCAGTTTTTGGCTCTGTTGATTCTTCTTCTTCAGTTGCCGGAGGTATCTTTTTCACCTGAGATGCTGTTAAAGATTTTTGCATAACCTGCATCACTCCATACGTCGCCCCAAATGATACGACACCCAATAAAACTGCTAATCCAATCAATTTTTTAATATCCATAAGAATACATCTTATCAAATAATTAGTAATATTATATTTGTTATCCTGCTTTTCGAATGGCTTCCATCTCTTCATGGGTAAGTTCAAGAGTCTCGCCCTTTCCCTCCTTTACTCGTTTCGTATACACACGTACTCCGTCTGGAATATACATAAAATCAAGAACTATGCCACTTTGAAGATCGTTTAATAATGCGATAACAAAGCTCTTCTCTCCTTCTGTTTTCCCCAGTGCATGAAACTGTACTATCCCTATTTTACGATACATATGAACAGATGCAATCTGAAGTTCGTGAATTTTTTTTTCAAGGTGTTCTGTCTTGTTTTCGGCTTTTTCTGCCTCCTTAAGGAGTGAATCCAATATGCTTTCAATGGAGTGAATTCCAGCACGTTTTGTGAGCCTATGATAGTGAGTTCTTAGCTTCAGGACAATGAAAGTTAATAATGCAAGCCACCCAAAGAAAAATGCGAGAGTGATGTTTGTAACCATACAAATCATTTTATCCACTTTACAAAGGGCTGTCAATATGATTACAATTACACCATGCCTAAAAAGACACGCCTACAGAAGCTCAGAAATCAGACGCGAATAAATGAAGTTGATTTATCGGTTCAGGCGCATGATGTAAATAATCAATTTTTCACTATAGATCCATACTTTAAGAACGATCTCATTAAAAGTATTTTCTTTGCTTTTGGAATAACTGTATTTGAAATTGCTTTATATTTCATTTATTATCTGCGTGTATTTGAAAGGAGGTGAAACAACCCTATGACAACGTCAATGTACTGTGTAAAATGTCGAGCAAAAAAAGAAGTTTCAGATCCTGAAAAAGTTACCATGAAAAATGGTAAACCAGCAATGAAGGCAAAATGTCCAGATTGCGCAACAGGAATGTACAAAATTGGATCAAAGTAATTTTAAAAATAAATTACCGTCCAAAACAAAAGCCATTCTGTAAAAAGAATGGTTTTTGTTTTATCAGAGTATCTTTCTACTATATAAGCGGAAATTCCTCAATTTTCGTAAACTTTCTTCCTTCGCTATTTTTCGCACTCGCAAATAATGTGAGAGTGTTTACTGGATATGATAGTTCAATTTCCATGCGTTCCATTGTTTTTCGCAACAGAAAAAATTGTTGTTTTGATGATCGCGGTGCTCTCCCAATACAGGTGTGAAATACAAACGGTCGCTGCTTCACAAACGTGGGGTATGTTTTTTCAAGCGATGTCACAATTTCATCTATGCGTTTTTCTCTGCGATAGGTCATGTGCAACACCAATTCTGTTGTTTGAAACATTCCCAGACCTAAACCGTAGAGTGTGAATTTTGACTTATCAAAAAGTGTTGTTTTGATTGATTCATTCAGTTTTCCAATATCCTCCACTTCTCCAAAAAACTGCAAAGTTGCATGATACAAATCGGGATGAGTCCATTTAAAAGAAGGATATTTCCTAATGAGCGGTATAAGTTGTTTATAGAGAGATTCTTTCTCTGTTTGTGGGAGTTCAATCCCTAAAAATAGGCGCATAGGTGATAAGTTGCGAACTAGAAAATGATGAAATAGGTGAAATTACTAATACTTCTGATCCTACCAGTTGGGCTAATTTTCGCTTTTGTGCTTCCATTTTATCTCCCTCAGTGAGTGCAATAACTGCTGGACTGAGCGCTCTAATTATTCTTTCGTAGTCGCTATTGGGATTAGTTAGGAATGGTAATGGTACCACATAATCTACGTTTTGGAGTGAAGCAAGAATATCAGCTCGTTGTTCCTGTGTATGAACTGGCTTTTTTTTCTTAACTTGCTCAATAAATTCGCTTGATTCAAGTAAGAGTATAAGTGAGTCCCCTGCTTCTTTAGCTTTTGCGATAAACTGCACATGCCCAATGTGGAGAATATCAAAGCATCCACCGGCCAGCACTCGTTTAGCTGAAGGGTCTTTCACTATTCTTTCAAGTGAGCTAAGGGGGACGATTTTATGAGCTAGATTCATTATATAATTATACAGTATGAAGCACGTGCATTTTATAACAGAACAAACGACAATCAAACAAAAAGTGCTTATTGTGACAGATAAAAATGATATTTTTGCACGTGAACTAAAGGCACACCTCACCTCCCACGATCTAAAAGTATTTCTATCTCCTCATATTCCTAACGATACACACCAGTTTAATCTCTGTTTTATTATTAGTTCTACAAACAAGATTGTTCCCCTAGACGGAGTGGAATCTACAACCTATATCATATTTCGTCCACATAAAAAAAATAAACCGATAAAACCACCCAACCACACTAAAGTAGTCACTATTCTTGGCCAAGCAGAGTACGCAGTAACTCAAATTCAAACAATTATCTGGTTTGCCATCACACAGCAAACTCACTCCCCCTGTCTCACTCTTGAGTCGCCATTTGAACCTGTTCCAACACCGATTAAGGATCATCCTCGAAAATATTCGTTTTCCTTCCCACTTGCATGGATTCGTATATGTATAGTGCTGCTGCTCATTGGATATCTTTTTTCATTTTGGATTCCGCTTTCCGTCTCAAGTATCTATTCGTATCTTTCATTACGGAGCATTCAGAGGGGAAACCTCAAACAAGCTCTCAGCTATACGGAACAAAAAAAGCCATTTCTTGAGCTTACTCAGACATTGTTTGCTCCTGTGAGACCGGTATACATGTTGTTTTCTGTCGCACAGCTTCCTGACGACATAATCGTCATTAACACTACCGAAACTAAGCTTGTTCAGACAGCTGAAGAATTAATCCGGGAATCCCAAGCTTTTTCAGCACAAATTCTTAATCCAAACAGAACAGTGCAACTGGGGAATGTAAGCAAAAAGCGATTTGAGACCATTTTACAACTGCTTAATTTATCGGAAGAGTATATTCTTACGTTATATCGAAAAATTCCCCCACGATTTATCTCAGCCTCCCATAAAAATGAGTTTCAACAAGGAATAGCACTTCTTCGAAAGTCTAAAAAACTTTTTACACTTCTTCCTTTTATACTCGGAAATGAGAATGAACAGTCCTTTCTTCTGTTGTTTGCAAATAATATGGAACTTCGCCCGGGTGGTGGGTTTATCGGTTCCTTCGGTATACTCAAAACACAGTATTTTGGTATGAAAGATCTTGCTATTTTTGATGTGTATGATGCAGATGGGCAGCTCACGGCACATGTGGCACCGCCAAACGCAATTCGTGACTATTTAGCTCAACCGCATTGGTATTTGCGAGATAGTGCATTTTTTCCTGATTTTTATGACACCTACCAACAAGCAACATATTTCCTTCAAAAAGAGATGGGATTAAGTTCATGGAATGGCGCAGCATTGATCACAACCTCAGCGGTAAAAGATATAATCGGGGCGTACGGCGAACTCCTCATTCCAGACTACAATGAAAAAATCACCAAAGATAACTTCTATATAAAAACGCAGTATGAAGTAGAAAATAAATTTTTCCCCGGATCTCAACAGAAAAAAAACTTCCTTTCGGCGCTCGTAAAACAGCTACTCGCAACAGCTGAATCAGCTAATCCGCTTGCTCTAAGTAAAGCGGTGGTTGATGGTTTTGATCAAAAAAATATGGTTTTTTTTATGAACGACGAACGTGCACAGAAAAAACTTGATGAACTATTTTGGAGTGGTCGACTAGCCACACCGTTTTGTCCAACAACATCAAAGGATAATTGTTACGCTGACTTCCAGTTTCCGATGGACGCAAATTTAGGGGTTAATAAAACAAATTTCTTTATCGACAAACTATATGACATAAAAACAACAATCGATGAGAACGGCCTCACCACAACAACCCTGGCTATCTCCTACAAAAATAACTCCCTTGAGGGTCTCTTTCCCGGTGGACCCTATAAAAACTATTTTCAAATAATTCTTCCTCGCGATGCGGTGGTGAACGGTATTCAAATAGATGGCCAACAACTTCCCTCGTATGACTCCGAATCAGGCAATCAACGCCTAGTAGGGTTCCTTCTTGAGCTTCCTCCTCAAGCGAAAAAGACAGTATTCTTATCGTATACTTCCTCAACACTCTTTAAAACAGGAAAAGCCACGTATCAACTGGTGCTTCAAAAGCAAATTGGCGCCTTACCACATGATGTGCATTTTACCCTGAGTCTCCCCTCAAATATGAATCTATTAAATACGAATTTTTCTCCCCTTGTGAAAAATAACCTAATCATCTATAATACTGACTTGTCGACAGATCGCGTATTTTTTATTGAATTATTGAAAGATCACCTATGAAAAAAGCTCATGCAGAGACAAAAAAAACAGTCCTCACGGCCCAATTAAGAACAGTTTTTGGAAAGAAAAACAAAAATCTACGCAAGAGCGGAATGCTTCCTGCAAACATTTACGGTACAAACTTTCCTTCTCAGGCAATCTCAGTGAACTATATTGAGTTCAAGAGAATGTATAAGCTTGTTGGAGAAACAGGTGTTATTTATGTAAAGACAGACAAAGAGGAAGTCCCAACTCTTATCACTTCAATCCAGAGAGATCCTCTCGAGGGAGTAGTTCTTCATGCTGATTTCAGAAAAGTAGACCTTACCATCAAAATTGAGGCAGTTGTTCCACTTACATTTGTGGGAGTTGCACCTGCAGCAAATGCCGGAGGCGTTGTTCTCACTCAAACAGATAAGGTAACTGTCGAGGCTCTTCCTCAAGACATTCCAAATCACATTGAGATTGATTTGAGCTTATTAACTGAGATTGGATCTGAAATCAAGGTGTCAGATATTCCAAACAATGCCACCTATACAATAAAGACTGAATCAGATAAAGTATTAGTGTCGGTTGTAGCTCATAAGGAGGAAAGTGTTATCGCAGAAACAGCTGCAGCAGCGGCCCCTGAGGTGTTAACTGCAAAACCAGATACCGCTGAAGGCGAAGGCGACGCAAAATCATCCGGAACTGAGGAAAAGAAAGAAGCAAAAAAGGAGTAATACAAAGTTTTTCTATACCTATACTATGACAGTTTTAAAATCAGAATTTTTACTTGCACTTAATCAAGTTGCGACAGAGCGAAACATTCCTGCTGAGGATGTACTTTCTTCCATTGAATTAGCTCTCGTTGCTGCCTATAAAAAAGAGTACCCAGAAGTTGAAACCAGTGAAAATATAACTGCTAAAATCAATAGACAGTCTGGAGAAGCTCATTTATTTGAAGATGATAAAGACATAACTCCTCCTGGCTTTGGTCGCATCGCAGCTCAAACAGCAAAACAGGTTATCTTGCAGAAAATTAGAGAGGTTGAAAAACGAACTGTCGTTCAACATTTTCAGTCTCACATTGGGAGCTGCATTAAGGGTCGTGTCATTCGATTTGATGGGTATAATGCTTATTTTGACATTGGAAAAGCAGAGGCGATTCTTCCTAAAGAAGACCAAATAAAAAATGAAGATTACTCTGTGAACAGTAGCTATACAATCTATATCAAAGAGATTGGCAATGATAAATATGGGAATCCACGAATTGTAGTATCTAGAAGTGACGTTCGTCTGATTGAAGAGCTCTTCAAAAGAGAAGTGCCTGAAATTGCAAATGGATCTGTTATTATTAAAAAAACAGTGCGAGATGCGGGTGACAGAGCAAAGATTGCAGTTGCAACCGGACATGGAGCAGTCGATCCAGTAGGGGCTTGTGTGGGTCAACGAGGAGTTCGCGTACAAACAGTAACTGATGAATGTGGTGGAAAAGAAAAAATTGATATTATTTTGTGGAACGAAGATATAAAACTATTTATCATCTCCGCTCTCTCCCCTGCAAAAGTATCGTCAATTGAGATAGATGAAAAAACAAAACATGCAAAGGTGACGGTTGAGGAATCTCAAGCACCTCTTGCAATTGGAAAAGGAGGAGTAAACGTGAATCTCGCTTCTCGTCTTGCTGGATACACTATTGATATAATTCAAATTCCCAATAGTTCACCAGCACCAGAAGCTCTATGAAACCACGATCCCCAGTAGTTGCTATATTAGGTCATGTAGACCATGGAAAGACAACTCTTCTTGATTATATTAGAAGTAGCCGTATTGCTGCAAAAGAACAAGGTGGAATCACTCAAAAAATTGGAGGATACACCGCAAAAACAGGTATTAAGGGCTACGCTATAAATGAGATCACCTTCATCGATACTCCTGGTCACGAAGCATTTTCTCAACTTCGGGCACGAGGAGCAAATGTTGCCGATATTGTCCTTCTCATAGTAGATGCAAAAGATTCCCTGATGCCTCAAACAATTGAGTCTATCTCCCATATCAAACAAGCTGGAGTACCCTGTATTGTTGTGTTAAACAAAATGGATCTTCCTGAAGCAAAACCAGAAAAAGTAAAAAATGATTTGCTGCGCCACGGAATAATGGTAGAAGGGAAAGGCGGAGATGTACCAGTTGCACCAATTAGTGCAAAAACGGGTAAAGGAGTACCAGAACTACTTGAAACAATTCTTTTCTTAGCTACAGATAAGGGGCTTACCTATGATCCTCAAGCAAACCTTGAAGCATATGTTATTGAAACAAAAAAGGATAGACGTGGGATTGCGGTGAGCATTATTGTTAAAAATGGCACTCTTCGTGTAGGTGATGTTGTGTATGCTGGACAGGTAAAAGCAAAAGTGCGTTCTCTCACAGATGACTTGAATACATCTCTTAAAGAAGTAACAGCTTCTCAGGCTTGTGAAGTTTTGGGATTTGAGGAGGCTCCTGCGGTTGGTTCTCAGATGTCTCAACAAAAAGAAGCAAAGCAACCAGTTGTAGATTCTGTCAAACCGGTTGAACAAAAAAAAGCATTTACAGCTCAAGATTTTTTTGCTGAACCTAAAAAAGAGGTTAAAAAGCTCGCAATTGTCCTTAAAGTAGACTCACAAGGGTCACTTGAGGCACTCCTTGCTATTTTAGGTGAAAATCCCACCATTGAAATACTTTTAAGCGGTGTAGGTGGCGTCCATAAATCGGATGTATTCTTAGCCAAGGCAAGTAAAGCGATTGTGATTGGATTTAATACTCAGGTAGATCCAGAAACCAAAGAAGTGGCTAAGCAAGAAAAAGTAATTATCAAGTCTTACACAATTATTTATGAGCTCTTAGAGGAGCTTGAAGAAGTGGCACTTCTCCTTCAGGAGAAGGAACAGACTGAAAAGAATCTAAAAGGTGAGGCGAAAATACTTGCCACATTTGTTATAGAAGGCGAAAAGGTATTCGGTTCAAAGCTATCAAAAGGCAAGTTTAACCTTGGAGATATGGTGGAAATTCACAGAAATGACTCTATTATAGGTAAATCTAAAATAGTCTCTCTTAAAATTCGTGCGAAGAAAATTGAAGAGGTAAAGAAAGACCAAGAGTGCGGCATAATACTCTCTCCTGCTGTTGACATTCGGGTGGGTGATGTGGTAAAATGTATCCTATAATATGTTTCCAAACACCAATACCACCCTACCCCGTATTTCGGAAGTGATCTCAAAAGGAGCAAGCGGAATCGTTGTGCTCCCCACAAATCCTTCAGTAGATGCCATAGCTGGTGCTACAGCTCTCTATTTGGGACTCCTTAAGCTGGGGAAAAACGTAACAATTGTATCTTCCGCCGCTATAAAAAGTGATATGGCTGCAGCCGATAAAATCCAGACTACCCTATCTGTTGGAGGAGACAATCTGGTTGTTTCATTTCCTTATGCAGACGGTGCAATCGACAAAATCGATTATCATATTCAGGGTGAAAAGTTTAATCTTGTCATCGCTCCTCGAAGTGGATTTCCTAAACTCAACCCAAATCAAGTAAGTTACTCATATTCAGGAGGTTCTTTTGACTTTATCTTTACAGTTGATACGCCAAACTTAAATGCTATCGGTACGCTCTATACAGATAATCAAACACAATTTCAGGGTAAAGAAATCATAAATATCGATAGACACCTCACAAATGCGTTTTATGGAACTGTTAATTTTATAAATAAAACGAGTTCTTCCACATGTGAACTCATTTTCAAAGTGCTCAAGCAGCTAAACTGCGAGATAGACAAGGAAATGTCAACAAATCTCTATGTGGGTATCGCTGCTGCTACTAACACATTCACCTCATACTCAGTAAATGCGGAAACATTTGAAACAATTGCTTCTCTCTTAAAGTCTGGCGCATCAAAAAAAACAACACCAGCTCAAGCAGTTCAACCCGTTCGACCTGCATCAACTCCCGTATTTACAATGAAACAACCAGGTACAGAACGACAACAAGTACAGTCGATTGCATCAGTTGAAGCTCAAGAAAGTCAGTCAAAGGAAGGCGCACAAGATACTCAAGATTGGCTTAAGCCAAATATCTTCAAGGGTGGCGGACTTGTCTAATAAAGATGATACAATTGTTCAATGAATCCGCAAGAAATTCTTGATATCCTCCTTAAAAAACGAAATATTACCAATCGGGATCTATTTCTCAATCCTCCACATCCCCTCACCTTTTCTCTCATTGCGCTTGGATTTGAAAAAGAACTGGAACAATTAAAACATATTCTCAACACCTGTAAAAAAGCGAATAAAAAAATAGTAGTGTATACCGACTATGATGCAGATGGAATTACTGGTGGATCTGTCTTATGGGAAACTCTTCACCTCTTAGGATTTTCTGTGTTCCCTTATGTCCCCCATAGACAAAGCGAGGGGTATGGTTTTTCCGTTAAGGGAATAGATGCAGTAATTGAAAAATATAAACCTGGATTGATTATCAGTGTTGATCATGGAATTAGTGCTCGCGATCAAATTCAGTATGCAGCTGACAAAGGAATTCCCATTATTGTGACCGATCACCACACAAAACCAAAACTTCTCCCTGAGAGAGCTCTTGCAATAATCCATTGCCCGCTTGTATCAGGATCTGGGCTAGCCTACATAGTCGCGCTTGACTTGTGGCGTGCTTTTGACCCACAAAATGAAACGCTTAAATGCCGTTTCACCCATGACTTTCTAGCTTTAGCGTCACTTGGCACGGTTGCAGACCTAGTCCCACTCACCGGATATTCCAGAAGTATTGCCCGATTTGGACTAGCTGCTTTTACTCATGCAGCTACACCCGGGATTCGCGAACTGCTTGCCGTGTCAGGACTTATAGGTACAGATATCACAAGCTATCATGCTGGGTTTGCTCTCGCTCCTCGCATCAATGCAATCGGACGTTTATCTCATGCTCTTGACGCAGTAAGACTTTTTTGTACAAAAAATGAAGTAAAAGCAAAGCGACTAGCAATGGACGCACAGCGGCATAATAGTACACGACAACAAATGGTTGAGGTTGCGGTAAACGAAGCTCTCTCTCAACTTGAAACGAGCGACATTCCTCATCTCATAGTGTTGAAAAATTCCAAATGGAATGAGGGTATTATTGGACTCATTTCATCTAAAATTACAGAACGATTTCGCCGTCCCTCTATTATCATGACAATATCAGAAAATGGATGGAAAGGCTCAGCGCGGTCGGTTAAGGGGTTTGATATTGTTGCGTTCCTTCGATCACTAAATATGTTAAAACATGTTGGTGGTCACCCACAAGCAGCAGGATTTTCACTAACCAATGAAGAGCTGTCCCTATTTGAATCGCAAGTAATTAACCGGATGAGTGATGTTCCTGCCCCCACTGAAAAGGAAATGCATGTAGATATGGAAATTCCTATCCATTCGGTCACATTTCAACTAGCAGAAATGCTCAAACAACTCATGCCGTTCGGCATTGGCAACCCAACACCAACTTTTCAAAGTGACATTCAAGTGAATTTTGTAAGCGCCATGGGAAAGACCAAAAAACATCTCAAATTTGTAACGCGGGAAGGGGTTGAGTGTATTTATTTTTCACCCTCCGAGGAACAAAAAAAACGTATTACACCTCATGCCTCTTTATCCATTTTGTATTCAGTTGAGACTAGTTATTGGCAGGGAAAGAAACAGTTGAAGTGCTTCGTGAAAGCAGTTAAGAGCGTGTTATAATAAAAAAACTATGAAAACGATATATGTATCCGACACACCAACTCTTATTGGAAAACAAGTAGAGCTTCGCGGTTGGGTAAATACTATTCGAAATCATAAAAAAGTAGTATTTATTGATCTCCGTGATACAACTGGTATTGTTCAGATTGTGGGAGACTCTTCGTTTGCAACCATTTCCCCTGAATCGGTTGTATCGATACAAGGAGTGGTAAAAGAGCGACCTGCAGCTCTAGTAAATGTAAAAATTAAAACAGGAACAATCGAAATTGAAGCCAAGAGTTACACAATTCTTGCCGCAGCCGAAGAGCTTCCTTTTGACATGAGTAAGGATAAACTTGATGTGTCGCTTCCCGTACTTCTTGATTATAGAAGTCTCACTTTGAGACATCAAAGAATACGCTCAATTTTTAAAGTACAAGAAACAATTGTAGAGACATTCCGGTCTGTCATGAAAGCTCGTGGTTTTACCGAAATTCAAGCACCAACTATTGTAGCAACAGCTACAGAGGGAGGAGCTGAAGTATTTCCTGTCTCGTACTTCCAACATAAAGCATACATGGCCCAAAGCCCACAGTTTTATAAACAAATCATGGTTTCCATCTTCGAAAAGGTGTTCACTGTAGCTCATGCATATCGGGCAGAACCTTCAGTCACCACTCGTCATCTCACTGAATATGTTGGACTAGACGCTGAAATGGGATTTATCGATAGTTGGACAGAACTTATGGATATGGCAGAACATATGCTTAAGTCAATATTTAGCGCTGTTCAAACAAAACATGCCGATGTTCTCTACGCGTACGGCGTTACCATTCCACTGATTGCAACATCTATTCCTCGAGTAAAACTCACTGAAGCAAAGGAAATTATTTTTAAACGCACTGGTCGTGATATTCGAAAAGAGCCAGACTTAGACCCTGAGGGTGAACGCGAATTGTCACGTTGGTCTGCCGAAACACATCAATGTGACTTGGTTTTTGTAACTCACTACCCCACAAAAAAACGCCCGATGTATACACATCCAGATCCTGAAAATCCAGAAGAAACATTGAGCTTTGATCTTATTGGAAAAGGACAAGAGTGGATCACCGGTGGACAAAGACTCCACGATTATGACACGCTTGTTTCAAATATAAAAAAATGGGGACAAAATCCAGATAACTTCGAGGTGCCTTATTTACAAGCATTTAAATATGGAATGCCTCCTGAAGGTGGATTCTGTTTGGGTTTGGAGCGAATTACAATGAATATCTTAGGGCTCGCCAATATCCGCGAAGCATCCCTATTCCCCAGAGATATGGAACGAGTTGATATTCGATTAGCAGCAAATGAAAATAAACCAGTGAAACAAGCTACTCAGCTCAAAAATGTTTACGAGTCTATTGTTGCTCTTCTCACAAAACATGAAGTCAAGTTTACTAGCCTTGAACATGAAAGTGTGCTCACCTCAGAAGATGCTGCACGAGTGAGAAATACAAAACTCAGTGAGGGAGCAAAAGCAATGGTGCTTTTTGCAGATGAAAAACCCGTTATGCTCGTTCTCCCTGCCGATAAAAAGGTTGACTTGAAGGCGTTTAAGTCAAATCACAACCTAAAAAGTCTTCGTATGGCAACCCCTGATGAGGTTGAACAGGTCACAGGAGTGAAAGTTGGAGCAGTGCCACCGTTTGGAAATTTATTTGGCATTCCACTTTATATCGATGCGTCTCAACAACAAAATGAAATGATGGTGTTTAATGCAGGATCACATACAAAAAGTATTAAAATGAAGTATGTTGATTTTACTACAGTAGCACATCCGCTCGTTGAGATTTTTTCAAAAGCACAGTCCGTATAATCGATGTAAGGGATGGTGACAAAGTGGCGTTCATTCAGTAGAATAGAATGTATGACATCTCTGCGCATAATCATTTTTTTATCCTTCACGTTTCTCCTCCTTTTTTACCCAGGCAACTACTGGCTCACTCACGTATTTTCAAATCATCAAGCATGGGTTGATAAACCAGCTACTCGTTTTGCTTTTCACACGATTCCAGTGGTGCAAAAACAAGCCCCCTATCCATTTGTATCCGCAGAAGGAGTGTATATCTCAGATCTCACTTCCTTTACCCCTCTTTTTGAGAGAAACAGTAGAGAAAAATTATATCCAGCCTCAACTGTTAAGATTATTACTGCACTGGTTGTCCGAGATATATTTAAACCCACAGATATTGTGGTAGTGACAAAACAAATAACAAAAGAGGACCAACCCGACTGGCAACTCATGGGATTGGTGCGAGGAGAAAAAATATCTATAGAAAATCTCCTCTATGGGATTCTTGTGTACTCAGCAAATGATGCAGCTTATACTCTTGCGAATGCGTATGGATATGATGCCTTTATAGATAAAATGAATGAAAAAGCTGTTGAACTTGGCATGAAGAATACTCACTTTATCAACCCAATTGGAATAGATGATCCACACCAACTTACCACAGCATACGACCTTGCACTGGCTGCACGGGCTCTTCTGAAAGATTCGTATTTAGCTAAGTTTGTTTCAACAAAAGAAATCACTATTTCAGATGTAGACTACAAATACTTTCATAAACTCAATAATGTAAATGAACTCCTCGGAAAAATCACTGGTATCGGAGGGCTTAAAACAGGATATACGGAACTAGCTGGCCAAAACTTGGTGAGTTTTTATAAAAAAAATGGAAATCAATATGTATTGGTTGTACTCAAGAGCGAAGATCGCTTTGAAGATACGCGAGTGCTCACTCAATGGATTGACTCGTATGTAGATCATGTATCCATGCCGCTCAATTAGTCGACAGCTAACAGTCAACAGACTACAGTCTTCAGTCAATAGCTAGCAGTCACTAGCAAAAAGAAAAATCATAGAAACTGATTACAGCTTGGATTCATCAATCAGCCACTTTTCAGACACTGCGGGAACATATGACACAAAATCATTATCGCCTGTAAATACATAGACTGGTTGGAAGTAGTCTTGATATGTGTCGGGGTCAAAATATCCCAATGACATAGTTTTAATGGACACTTTTTTAGCCCCATTACTTGGAGGAGATATGAGAACATCCTTTCCTTGAAGGAGTAGTTCATATGCACGCTGTCCGGTGATGAGGGGATACATACCAATTTCTGTTGATGATGTTTCAAAAAACTTCACCTGTGCGCTCACAATTTTGGGTTGATTTCCATTTGGCATAAGCATCACATAATTTTGACTGTTGAAATAAGTGGGAGACATGGGGAGGAACTGATCAACTTTTTTTCTATAAAAATCAATCTCTATCATATTGGAGTCCTGAGGATCACTCACCACCCCGGCCGATGAAGACTCTTTATCGTAAAACATGTGTACAAGGCTCACATCTCCCAAAGCGAGATCTTGTGGGTATCTATCAATCGACTTGAGGAAGTTGATTGCTGCGTTCTTTGAAGACTCAGAATCAGGCATCTCAGCCTGTGCTAAAAGCTCCTTATCTTTTCTAAAATCATAATCATAGCGAAAGTTGTAGGTATTAATATCAATGGCAAGTCGCTGTTTTGTATCTTGAAATATTGCCTCATTATTTACAAGTTTATGCTTAACGAGAGAGGTATCAAATCCCATCTTTTTCGCTATCACATATACTTTTGGAAGATAGTCAAATTGAAACTTCGCAGGAGGAAAGAAAAATACTTGCCCAGCTTCTGTGGCGGTAATGGGCTGGCCTGCCACAGTATCGAGAGTAAATGATAATCCAGCGCTTGATGTGGAGTCTTTCTTTACAAAGAGAGGTTTAAGCTCTTTGAATCGAACATCGTAGCGAATAACAGGTTTTTTGTTTAGAGAAAGCACTAAAAAAAGAAGTTTAAACGAATAAAATACAATCAACAGCACCACGAAACTAAAAACCACAAATGGCGCAAACTTGCGCGCGTAGTAGGATACGTCGGTAAGAGACATACTGTTATGATAGCAGTTATTCCCTACAACAATCAAGCATCTTCCCCACCATTGTACCCATTTTGGCAAACAATGTTTTCTCCTCCTTTATGGCAGGTTTTTCTTTATCAGGAATTTCAATTGACTTGAGCTCTTTTGTATCGGTGAGTCCTAGGTTGAGAGCCCAACACATGTTGTACAGTTCATATGACTTTTTAAATAACTCATACGCTTTTGGTTTATCATTATTTTTTAGCGCCTTTGTGCCCACTTCCATAACTCGCATCGATGCGGCAAGCAAGTGTTTACTAATACACCACACCTCTCCTTCATACTCCTTAATCATTGACTTCATCAGATCAACACGCATTTTTCGCACTTCATTTAGGAGGTTGTAGTACTTTGTTTGTCCGGTCTTGCCTGCCGAAAAGAATAAATGCTCTTCAATTGAGATTAAATTCATAATGCCAATAGAGAGATCTTCTCCGGAGGAGAGATCAAGTTGCTGACCTTGTTCCATTTGTTTTACTTTATTCATAAACTCTTTTATTTTGGTGTCTTCCATAGTGGTTAGATGCGAATATTTTTAATGAGAACAGCAAATACGCCCGTTGCAATGCTTAAAAGAGTGAGAGGCACGATAACCTTTTGGTAAAAAAAGAGTACTTTTCCTTGATTGTATCTTCTAATAAGCTTGTCTACTCCAATACCCAAAAGCCAAACGAGTGTGCCTATAATAAGCCCAACAAGTACCTTGTCTATATGCATAAATGTGTCATTTTTATGATACATTTGACCAGTTGCCACCAAGTAATAATAGGTAGATGCAAAAAGAAGTGCTGTCCATATAAATGGATTTTGAAGGATTTTTGGTTTCTTCACAAATGAAACAAACCAAAATGAAATGGCGACGTTAAGTCCTGAAATCCAAATTGCTGTGAGAAGATTGTCTATTCCAAGCTTTTTAGCAAGAAACAGCCCACCTCCGACTGTGACGATGCAAACCGGACATTGTGCATTCACGACTGGTATAAACATATGCGATTAGTGTATCAAATTTTTTTAATAATATATCTTTATAGATATTTTTTCAGTGTTTCTACAGAAAGCTTCAACTTAAGTTTTTCCTCGTCAGAAAGTGATATTTCAACTACTCGTTCTACTCCACCCCTCCCAAGTACACAGGGAACACTCACCGAAACATCAGAGTATCCATACTCTCCCATAAGTTGAATGGAGAGTGGATATACCCGCCCTGCATCGGTTAATATAGTATCTACGAGTTGATTGATGACGACGCCAATTGCATAGTAGGTTGCCCCTTTTGCCGCAATTATTTTATATGCAGCATCACGTGTTTTAATATATGCTTCATAAGCTTTCTCAGCAGAAAAATCCTTCATTGTGGTGATAAGTTGACCCCCAATATTGGTTGTAGAAAGTGTTGGAAATGAACTATCTCCATGTTCCCCTAATATGTACCCATGTATACTCTTAGGGTTTACATTAAGATATTTAGAGAGCTGAAATCGAAATCGTGCGGTGTCGAGCGTTGTCCCACTTCCAAATACGCGCCCTCGCGGCAGAAGTGCCTTGGAGGATGCTTTATAGGTAAGAATGTCCACAGGATTTGTTACGAGAAGTAAGATACATTCAGGAGCATGCTTCACAATATCAGGAAGATAGCTTTCGAGAATTTCAGTATTTTTCTTTACTAAATCAAGTCGTGTCTCTCCTGGCTCTTGAGCTGCTCCTGCGGTAAAAACAACCACATCTGAACCAACCAGATCACTCATTTCATGCCCAACTGTCACATGTGTAGTCCCCAAAAAGGAAAGGCTATCCATAAAGTCTGCCTGTTCCCCAATAAGCTTGTCTTTATCTCGTCCGAAAAGCATTATTTCCGCTGCTGTATTTTTTAAATACATTGTGTATGCAGCAGTAATTCCCACTCGCCCAGCCCCAATAACCGATACCTTGGTTTTTTTACATTTCATTTGAGATAGTTCCATACCTTCAATTTTACCGGATGATAACCCGTTTTTCATGAGACTTACGACTATAGCTATAGAGTAGATAACTCAGCACACCAATCCATGAACAACCGCTAATAAAAGAGAAAAATATAATACTATATGGAGTGAAGAGATAAAGGATTAAATGATTCCCAACTCCTACTTCCGTACTCCTCATAATTTTTTTATATGGAGAAAGTATCGCACTTTTTCCATCAACCCAAACAGTCCATCCAGGATAGTACATATCTGTGAGAATGAGCCTCCCGGAAACGGGAGTTGATACAGCCACCTCTACCCTATTTGGAGAAGAAGATATAATATGAGTCGTAGCGTTGGATATTTTTTTGTTTGATGAATTCACGAGGTAAGCGCGCCTAAAGGCAGTGCTATTTTTGTAAAGAGTTACTGTTCGGTGTAGTTGCGAATCAAAGTAACTTACTATTGACTTAAGTGAATTGCTTGCATATAGTTCCGTATCAAGTTTTCGTGTAGCGATAATATGAGTAACTCCCAATTCATTTAGCTGACTCAACAGGACTTTTGAAAAATCGAGAGAAGTGACACTACTTTTTGATTGAGAAAAATAATCAGCGTAGTCTTTTCGAATAATAGATCCATATCCGGCAATACTCTCAACTCCAAATACGCTGTTTATCGTTGGATAAAGCAGCTGAATAGCTTTATATGCCTCATCGATAAAATATGATGGTTGTCCAAACGGTGGTTTTTTTCCAGCATCTACGAGTGTAAGAGTTCTTTGAGCGGATGCATCTTTTTTTATACTGCTTACGAGCCTACTCTCAAGATTTAGTTTGTCAGGAGGCGCTGTAAGAATCAGCGTACTTCCAATCGAACTTAGATCGATACATACAATTAGGATAAATAAATATTTTTGAAGTGGGGGGACGATTTTCTGTTTCTGTGCCAACCAAATAAAGGTTATGAATAAAGAAGTATTTAAAAGTAACATAACGATCCCATCACTCCATAAGGAGAAGATGCTGTGCATTCGAGAAGGAGAATATTCTAGAAATCGTGAAAAAAATGCAGTGTAAAATAAGGTATTTACACCTTTAATTGAGTTTAAAAAAATTGTATCTCCATAATTTTTCAAACCCATACATATAACTGCAATAAGAGCAGTTAAAATGGCTAAAAAGACTACGAATGAGCTTTGATTTTTTTTTCTAAACTGATCATTCAATAAAAAGTCAAAACTATACCCCACCAAGCAAGCCATACACATACTATAGATTATAAGAATCGCTGAGGGTGTCCGAAATCGAGAAAAAAAAGGAAGGAGGTAAAATGCCGCTTGATACACTACTGACTGGTTGCCAAAGGAAAGCAAAAGCGAAATGACGGCCCCAAGTGTGAAAAAGTACACTTCCCTTTTTTTGATAAAAAATAGAGAATATAAAACAATAAAAAGAGGGAGTATACCAACATATCCTGTAATATTGGCAACTGCTCCCCATGAAGTTCCCTCCTTAACATTTCCAAAAAATAAAGGAAGGATAAATCGAATGTAGGATACCAGCGACTCACTTCCTACAAAACTTAAACTATGTGGAGGGCGAGTTGAATACTGTGCAAATTCAAGAAATGGTACTATCTGTACGGCTGAAAGTATCAGAAAGGGAATATATAGTATCAGTAACCATCGTATTTTGGCGACGATCTCCATCTTTTGAAAAATAATAAAGGCAATCGAAAAAAGAGCTGCATAGTACCAATACTGAATATGCCCTCCAAACAAACAGAGAGATAAGAATACAGATGAAAGAAGTGCATGTTCTCCTTTTCTATTTTGTGCATACCGTTCAAGAGAGATACACAGGGGAACTATCCAAAAAATCGTGTTGAGAATTGCTGTATTCCCCATTTGAGTGAGTACACTACCTGAAAACATATAGACAATCGCAGATAAAAATGACCCTAACTGTGATATTTTCCTTACTCTGCTATACCAATACATACTCAACCCCATTCCAATAATCTCAAATCCAATCGTAATACTGAGTGCCCTAAAGGGAGATATAAATGTATAAAGGATATTTATTGGAGAGAGCAGACCATTATTTATATCAGCCAGAAATGGGCTTCCTGAAAATATATATGGATTCCAAAATGGCGCTATACCCTGTGTTAGATAGGAAATGAAAAGAAGTTTGCTAGGCAAATTTATTGTTAAATTATCGCCTGTATAAAACACTTCCCCTTGGAGTATAACTTTATAGAAAAATAGAGCGCCTAAAAGGGCGATGATTATGAGAAAAATAATATTTCCTTTCAAATTATCCGAAATTCGTATTATTTTATTTTTTTGATAAAGATTGAGGTATGAAATCATGATGTGCAATCAGTGATGCCAAAAAGGTTGTTAATGGAACAGATATTATTAACCCAATACTTCCGACAAGTGTTCGAATTATTTCGTCTGCAATCATTTCGTTGTTAATAATTTCAGAAAATGGAAGGGGGTTATTGATAAAGAGAAGGAATAAAGGAAGCGATGCACCGGTATATACTAATATAAGGGTATTTACCATAGACGATATATGATCTTGTCCAACATCCATAGCTCGAGTATATAAATCACTAAACTGAAGTGAAGAATTTGCCTTTTTTAATTGAAATACAATTGCAGATTGTGAAATAGTTATGTCATCAAGAACACCCAATACTCCAATAATTATCCCCGCAAGTAGTATCCCCCGCATGTCAATTACTCCACCCTTTGCTACCTGTAAAAAACTTGCTTCCTCTGAAGCAAATCCAGTAAGGTTTGCTATTTGGATAAAGTAATGAGCAAGAAGGGCTGTGAAAATGAGGGAAAGTATTGTGCCTACAACTGCCACCGAAGTCTTCCGATTAAATCCATGAGAAAAATAAAATGTGAGAGGAACTATGATAATGGCTCCGTTTATAGCCTCTCTAACGGGATTTACCCCGGTGAGAATGTGAGGGAGAAGATAATAAAATAGTATGAAAAAAGAAAAGAGCATACCTAGAAGGGATAAAATCCCCCTCCATCTTGCTATAAATATCGTCAATATAATAAAAAGGGTAAAAAGTAAGAGTATGGGAGTTCGACGTACATAATCTGAAATATAAAATAATTTTCTTCCGGCACTATCTCGTGCAGATGACACCACGACTCTGTCGCCTACTTTGTATTTTTGAATATTGGACGCAGGAAATATACCGTTTTCAATTGTGATTACTTTGTTTTTTTGTGAGCCGTTAGTAATTCTCAATTGTAATCGTTGATATAGCTGCCAATTTTGACTTCCTGTGGGCTGAATATCTCTCTCTTCTTCAATTGTTTCTATCACTGCTTCAAGTTTTTCTAATTGAGGTTGTGCACCACTTCCTTTTGCTTGCACTACTTTCTGAGGGAGAACCATAATAGTACACAAAAATACAAAAAGTGAAATGTAAATGGTTTTCATAATGTTTGAAAAATCAAAAGAAATTTGAATATTTTATAGAGAATATTATACAAAGGTAACTGCATTTCGTTGATTTGAGTATTATTTTTATGATTATGAATAATTTGTAAGGAATAAGTTTCTTTTAAGGTATTAAAGGATGTATATTTTCCACTTCTTTATACACAGCGAGCAATAAATACTGGCGATGATTCTGTTTCGAAATTTATTGCAAAATTTCAGAAAAAGTTTTTATTACTTTTAAAGTATACGCTTCTTATACTCAAGTTTTGTTATGGTAATGAGTTTTTTTGTTTCTTCGGAATCTCTGATGTATTTTTTATAAAACTGTTGTGAAATAAGTTTTTTATAGTCTATTATTTTTTCAATAAATTCTGTTCCAGATAAATGGTCAAATTCATGCAGGATTACACGAGCGAGAAGTCCATCTGCTGTAAGCTGAAATACACTACCCTGTTCATCTTGTGCTTCTATTGTGATTTCCTTTGATCTTTTTACGGGGCCAAACAATTGACCCCTAACTACACTTCCACACCCTTCGTAGATTATTACCCTCTTTTTTGAAGAAAAAATTATTTTTGGATTTATATAAACTCTGAAAATATCTTCTTTCCCAATGTTTCTTGTTTTGGTATTTCTGGGATGTGTTACAAATACACATGCATTTTCACCAATCTGTGGAGCAGCTATTCCTACTAATCCAGTTTTATTCATCGTATCTTTTAGATCAAGGATTAATGATGAAAGATTTTTATCTTCAAAATCAGTAATGATTTTATTTTTATTTTTAAGCCTTTGGTCACCTATTTGGATTACCCTTCGAACTGCCATAACATATTATACCAATTAGGTTCAATCCTTTATTATTTTTCAAGATTAGATTATTAGGAATGTCTAAGTAATCATCCTTCTATAAAAAGGTCCAGTTTCAATACAAGTATAGAAGTCCAAATTATAACCTTTTTTACATTTTCATGAAGGTCTAAAGTAGTGTTTTTGCATTTCTTCTGCCCTGAGTCCGGAGGGAGGGACTCCCTTCGGCAAGCTCAGGGTAAACTTCTCATCTCTTCCAAACTACACTCAATAAAAAAAGACGCCACTTTGGGCGCCTTTTTTTATGAGTCCAGAGCAATTAAGGGCGTTAGAACCTATCACGCACAAATTTAGTTAATTAAATTAGCTTTTGACAGAGAAGATATTCTTCAAGTTGTTGGGGAGTGGTAAACAAAATCGTGTTTATTCCCATCTTTTTTGCAGGATTAAGCATCATCGGCTTGTCATCTATAAATATTGTTTCTTCTGGTTTAGAGTTACTTTTTAGAAGCGCAAATTCATAAATTTTAGGATTCGGTTTTCTTACTCCAACTTCATGTGAAAATATCCCTCCTTTAAATAGTTTTAGAAAGTCAAATTTCATATTCAACGCTTCAACTCGTTCTTTTACATTATCAGAAAGATAGTAGAGAGAATACTTTTTAGAAAGTTCCGCAATAATCCGCTTAGTACCTGAGATTATTTCATATCCGTCAATCCACTGCTTCTCCAGTACCTCTGCTGATTCATTTAAATGAAACTCCTCAATTACTTGCCTCCAAAATTCATCCCGAGTAATTTTTGATTCACGATATCGAGATCCCATCTCTCCATCTATTACTTCTTTTACTTTATTTTCAGAGATGTTGTACGAAAGACTCAACTCTTTAATAAACTTCTTTGTTCCATTTGTAAATAGGACTCCACCTAGGTCAAATAAGAAAGTTGTAATCATTGAGTAATTATACCAATTCGGTTGAACCCTTTTTTTATATTCTTAGGACGATCCATTTTATTAGATTTAGATAATTTTGTCCACTTGCCTTGTTTAAAAACCAACTCCAAGTTTGAACCTTTTTATGTTTTTATGAAGGGCTAAAGTAGCATTTATTCGTCTCTACTTAGTAAAAAACTCTTTGAGCATTGTTTTTAATGTGGTCTTTCCTTTGCTAGTTTTCAAATATTCTTCACGACGTTTTGCATCTTTCTGATTTTTATACGCTTCGTAGTGAATAAGCTCAAGCGGATGATAATGTTTTGTAGAAATTACTTGACCTGAATTATGTTCTGTAAGTCTGCGTTTTAGATTGTCGGTATATCCAACGTAAATAAAATTTTGAGTTAAACTTCGAAGAACATAAACATAGAAGAATATCATGAAATAAGTTTATATCTTTATTTGGACGGGTACAAGTCTGACGGGCACAATTCTGCGCCCGCCTCAAGCTCTCTTTGCAGATTATAAATACTACCTTGTTTTCCTACACTGTCTTGAGCGAAGCCAGGCGCCGGATGGTGCCTGGTCCAGACTCATGAAGGACGTCAGAACTTTTTATGCACAAATTTAGTATGGTAAATTATTTTTTTGGCAGTTTATCAAAATCAAGGTATTCCATATAAAGTAATACTTTAAGCACTGGAGATTTTGGCCAAAGATTGTAAGTCGCATTTGACGGGACTGGAACTAAATCACCAGCATTGACGAGAAATTTTTCTCCATTCACAAGGAATTCCGCATTACCTTCCAAAATATAATAAATTCTTTCTCTATCTCCAATAGTTCTCTCACCATGTTCATCTGTAAATTCTGCATATGCAATGGTAGTTCCATTATTTATTTGAGGAAGTTGATAATAATATCCATCAACTCCTGGTCTTCCATGATGGATTGCTTGGTTTTTTGCGATTTTCATTTTCATGTTAATAAAAATTCTAACAACTTCTCTTTTTCAAGAAATTCTTTTACTGCTTGAAATATCATTTCATGCCCATTTGAATTGGGATGAATGCCGTCAATCAAAGTTGATGTATATGTTTTGGTTATGAGCACATCAAACAACGCAATATAGAAAATGCCCATTGACTTTGAAAATTCTGAAAGATACTGATCATATTCCTTGATTGTTTTATTTTCTAATCGGTTAGGGAATCGTTCAGAATACTTCTCTTCATTAATGGGAGTAAGTCCAAGGATAATGGGTTTGCCTTCGAGCAAATTAATAGTAGAAACAATGTCTTTAATATTATTTTTAAAATCCTCTGGACTAGTTTTTTTCCCTGTCATCCAATTATCATTGTTTGTATCGTTAATCCCAACAGCAACGATTACCAGATTATTTTTTCCTGTATCAGCTAGTTTTACACGATCTGAAAGCTCTTTTTGTGCTCTTTCTACTAATCGAGTGGTTACTTCACCTGGAATACCAAGGTTATAAACTTGAAGGTTTTTATTTTGTTCAATATTAAATGCTTTATCAATATAAGAACGAAGTCTCTGCACCCATCCTCCTTGTTCATCCCATTTTCCATACGCAATACTATCTCCAAGGACAACTATTTTTGACATAATCAATTATATCAGTTCGGTTCGAACCTTTTTTAATTCACTAGATTAGATTGATAGAAAAGGTAGAATAAATTTTCCTCCTATAAAATAGTTCAGTTTCTATGCAGGAAAAAATACTCAGGTTAGAACCCTTAAAATAGATTGTCTTAGCAACCTAAATCAATGTGTTTTGAAGTCAATTTTCAGTTTGTCCAGAGGGAGGGATTCGAACCCCCGAAGGGAAAACCCAGCAGATTTACAGTCTGCCCCCGTTGGCCACTTGGGTACCTCTGGTATGTTTACTATTTTACCAGAAAAATGAAGAGTGAGGGATTAAGATGATTTTAACTTTTTAATTTCTTCTTTCAGTTCTACCATCTGAATTTCACGTCCCACCATGAGACTATTTAGTTTTTCCAACTCCTCAACTTTTTCTTTATACGAGTCGATCATTTGTTTTTTTTCATCAATATCAATAATAGAGCCCACCATTCTATCTACTTTTCCCACTCTATCATATTTGGTAATACCCCCTTTTAGATACCATCGATAGGTTCCATTTTTATTTTTAAGTCGATATTCAAGTGAAAGTATTTTTTTGGATTCAAAACAATCTTGAATGGTCTTAAATGTAATTTCACGGTCATCTGGGTGGATAAAAGCCTTAAATTCTTCTATTGTTTTTGGTAGCTCCCCTTCTTCGAATCCAATTAAATTGCAAAATCGCTTTGAAAACATGATAAATCCGCTTTTTACATTCCAGTCCCAAATTCCGGCATTTGCCCCTTCAAGCGCAAGATGATACTGCTCTTGTGAATCGTTTAGTTTCGCCTCCAATTCTTTTTGGTGTTTGATTGCCTCTTCCATAGTTTGGATTTTGTTTTCCAAATCAGATTTGAAATTGAGAATTCTCCAGATATTTTTTTCTTCCCGCACTTCTCCTTCTGTATAACCTTGTGTCTTTAGAAAATAGCCAACAATCGGAGTTGCAAAACAGGCAAGGATAAATCTGATAACTAAATCTCCTTTTAATACAGAACTATAAATAGCTTGCCCACCAAAAACCCCACTGACAAAAATAATAGTATCTAGTGCGAAGGTGCTAAAAAATACTAAGAAAATGCGAATTATCAGCGGGAGACTATTCATCTTCTTTAGAATCTCCCAAAAAATAGAAATAAAAAAAATATCTACAACTATGGCGAGAATAGACCAGAAATAATATGGTGCTCGTTTAAGAGACAAAATCACCCAATGCGAAGTGTCAACTTGCATTCCAAGCAACCACACCACCCCAATATAGAGTAGCGAAGTAAATAGAATGATAATAAGTGCAAAACGTGTGGCGCGGGGTCCTTCAAAAAGGTAGAGAAATAAAATCCCCATCATGAGCGTTGTAAAAAAGGAAAAAGAAGAAATTAGAAAATACCAATCTTTCATCACCACTGCAAAACCTAAATCACTTAAATTATGGGTAAGAAGCGTGAGAAGAGCTATAAATACATAGAGAGGAATGAGAGTGAAGCGGCTTTTTTTTCGATGAAGATAAATTATTACAACCCACATTATCAGGGTTTGCAAACATAGCGACACAAATGGGAGAGTCATACTTTTATATTAGCACACTTTAGTAAAGGAGAGTTTTACTTTTTTTTCTTGTTTTTCTTTGAGCTATCTTTTCTGCTTTGAAGTCTTTTTTCACTCTCACGTTTTAATGCGGCACTTCGTTCCATTTGCTTTTTATTTATTTTTTCCACTTCTTTTTGACATTCTTTATCGGGACATGCAGTTTCTGTATTAATGATAATAGAGCTATCCACCTTCTCTTTCCAGGTGCGTACAATTACTCTCTCTTTTCCACATCGTGAACAAGGATTGCCAAATGTTTTTTTCATATTTTTGTAGTCATTATTATACCAGAAAACTTGGTAAAATTCATAGCATATGATAGTAGCTGTTGGTTCAACAAACCCCACAAAAATTCAACCCGTTATTGAGATTTTTTCTCATCATTTTAAGAACTGTCTAGTGCGTGGAGTGAAAGTTGAATCTGGAGTATCCGAACAACCAATGGATATAGATGAAATGTATACAGGTGCGTACAATCGAGCTATTAAAGCTCTAAGCAGTATCAACCATGCTGAATATGGAGTAGGAATAGAAGGAGGGCTTCATAAACACAGTTTCGGATGGTTTGAACACTCACTTGTTGTGATTGTAAATAAAAAGAAACAAGTTGGTATAGGAGCAACAGGTGGACTGGTACTTCCCGAAATTATTATAAATACAATTCATAAAGGTAAGAATCTGGAAGAGGCTATTGACTCTCATTTTAATACCACAAAAGTAGGAGAAGGAATTGGAATGTTTGGAATCTTCACCAAAGGTATTGTCACTCGTTCAGAAGGAGTACGCCATGGAGTGGCATTTGCCCTCGCGCGATTCCTCCACAAAGAAATTTATGAAGCTCGAGTTTAATACCCTGAATTCATCGAAATTTCTTTTTGATTACAATCAGAGTTGTGAGAAGAATAAAAGCAAACCCTGCATATAATAAGAGTGTTGTTTTAAAAGAATAGAGATCGCTCAAATACCCAAGTACTGGGAGAATAGCAGAGCAAATAAGCCTTCTCATAAGACTTTGAAACGAAAGAATAGTTGCTGCTTTTTGAGGTGGCACAATTTCAAGAACTCTCCCAGAAATAAAAGTCTGATTCATAAAATTAGTAATGATATACACAGTCCAGAGTGGAACTAATATAATAGACTGAAAAAGTGATACTATAATCAGAAAGATAACAATTGTAATGGACAAAACCAAGTAAATATTGTTTTTACATTTCAACTCCACAAAATGAGTAAACTGAAGAAAAAAAGCTGCGATACTGCTAAAAAGAAAATATGCAATTCCGTATTGATAAAGAGGCAAATTGACCTGCTTGAAATATAGTTGTGCATAAAACTGCAGTGGCCAAACGAGGGCATAAAAACTAGCGAAAAATAATGTGAGCCACAACAACTCTTTATGTTGATATACAAGTATCAGACTTTCCTTGATGATTTGCGAGTATCCAGAAGAGTGTCTCTCTTCTTTTTTTGTGTTTGGAAAAGAAAAAATAACCCAAAAATTAATTATATTTGCAAACCCAGATGCGAATACTGCAACGTTCAGTGAAATATTTGCAATAAAACCTCCCACAATACTTCCAATACCTTGTCCTAACTGCATTACGCCCCGAGCCTTTCCTTCTATTTTCTTAAACTGATCTTCTTTCCCAAAATCCGTTAAAACTTGATGCAGATAGGCACGATCTGCACCAGAAAAAAAAGCAGATCCAATCCCCAACAATAATTCGCCTCCAACAAACTGCCAAAATGTATGACTTGTTCCATACCAAAAACAACCTGTTACCCAAAATAATGCACCCAATAATAAACTTTTCTTTTTTCCGAAGTAGTCGGCAAATGCACCAGTTGGAAGTTCAAGAATGGCTACGCCTATTGCATAAATAGATTGAAGAAGCATTATCTGAGTCATACTTAGTCCGTTTTCCTGCCAGAACAACACAACGATAGGAGAAAAAAAGGCCATACTACTTAACAATTGAAAAAGGAAGTATTTCTGAATTACTTTTTGCATTATCGTTTTCTCCTTTTCAGAGAATATCGTTTATATGACTCAAGTAGATAGTACATTGTTCGCTTGAGAAAATACATAACTGGCTTGAGTTGATTATATTGCTCTCCATATCCAAAGTTATAAATCGGGCGAAAGATATTCATCTGTCCTGCATTATGCACAATGGCAATTTTCTCTCCATTTAGTTTATAAAACACTCCTTTTCGCAGTCTAAACCCTGCATAAGCGGTACTCATCATAAAGTTGTACTTTGAATCAAGGAATTTTGGGTTTTCCTTGTATAGATGATAATTGACGATTATCTGGTCTGGCCCAAACTCTTCTTTGTTGCGGATGAGGAGTTTCATTTCCTCACAAAGCGCAATAAACTTTGCAGTTGGGGCAAAAATCACTCCCGCATTAATCACCGGTTTATTTTTTATCACTCGCCAAATCTCTCGCTTTACATCTTCCTCAAAATGTTTGAAGATAAACCATTTATAAAACAGGACTCTTTTTCCCAAAGGAGCAACGCGAAACTGCTGTGTATTCAAGCTAAAAAGCGGGGAAATATCCTCCTGAAAAATCACATCTCCCGAGTCAACAAAAAGTATTTGTTCATGAGGATGTGTACGAAGATACTTTCTCGCATCAAAAAATCGCTTGTTCACGATGTGAGAGGGACGCTGCCCTTTAAAAAGTAGCACTCCCCCCTTCTCTAAGGCCTTTTTTTGCGAAGCGGAAAGGCCATAGTCAATCACCACAACATCAATTGTTTCAAGTGACACATTCTGCTTTAATGAATGAAGCCAGTGTGCCACAACAAAGTCGCCGGTAGTGCTGTTGGCCGCGGTGATGATTGCGTGTTTTTTCATTTTTCCCATTATATCGTATTTGCATCGTGAATATTGTTTGGTACAATTGTACGTATTATTTGTGTATTTAGCTCAAATTATTTATTATAGGTTTTAATCATATTCTATGAAAGCACTCCTTGGTATGTCTCTTGCAGCTCTAGGCGTTGTATATGGTGACATTGGCACATCTCCCCTCTATGCAATGAATGAAATCTTCTTTGGTCATGCTCGCAACTCCATAGGACAAAATGATGTGTTGGGTGTAATCAGTATTGTATTTTGGGTCATCACATTAATTGTGACCATTAAATATGTTACTGTCGTTTTAAATGCTGATAGTGAAGGCGAAGGTGGAGTTTTTTCTTTATACAGTCTTGTCCGCGGGAGCGGAGTAAAAAATAAGTTTACAGGCTTACTTATGACCTTATTCTTAATTGCGTCAGGATTGCTATTGGGTGATGGAATTATTACCCCTGCAATTAGCGTGGTATCTGCAGTGGAGGGACTAAAGGTTTTAACTTCCACATTTAATGCATATATCGTACCTCTCACAATCGCTATCTTGACTGGATTATTCTTTATTCAGTCTTCTGGTACTCATAAAATTGGTAAATTATTTGGACCAATTATTGTTATCTGGTTTAGCGCAATTGCTGCTATTGGACTAAGCCATATTATTTCCTACCCAGGAATTTTTATGGCAATTAATCCTCTTTATGCTGTTCAATTTTTTATGTCTCATGATATAAAAACAATATTCATAGCATTAGGCTCTGTCATGCTTGTTATTACTGGAGGTGAAGCAATGTATGCGGATATGGGACATTTTGGTAAAAAACCAATTCGAATGAGTTGGTTTAGCCTGGTCTACCCCGCCTTACTTTTGAACTATTTTGGACAGGGAGCATTTCTCCTTTCGGGAAAAGAAGTAATTGCTCATAATATTTTTTACAGCATGGTACCTAAGATGTTTTTGATACCAATGGTACTACTTGCAACGGTTGCAACAATAATCGCTTCCCAAGCTCTTATTTCAGGTGCTTTTTCACTTATTTCTCAGGCTGTGTCACTCGGATTACTTCCCTATATGAAGATAGTACACACCCATCATGAACACTATGGGCAAATATATATTCCAGTTATTAACTGGATGCTTTATGCAGGGTGTGTTTCTCTTGTTCTTATATTTCAGTCAAGCAGCAAGCTCGCTTCTATCTATGGTCTTGCTGTTAGTGGAGATATGGTTATTACTTCGCTTGCAATGATTGCTGTTTCATATTATGTATGGAAATGGAATTTAGTAAAGGCTCTTTTAATTTTTGGATCATTTGCAATAATAGACTCGTTTTTCCTTGCAGCAAACTCACTTAAATTGTTTGAGGGTGGTTATATTCCCCTCGGAATAAGCTTGCTTGTACTCCTCGTTATCCAGTCCTGGCAATGGGGAAGAAAACAAATTGCCGATACTTATGACTTGTATAGAACAGGAAAAATTAGTGATTTATTAGTAATGAAGGAGGAAAAAAGATACCCTGAAATTCCAAAGTCATATATTTTCATGGTGCCAAGTAAAAAAGCTCTCGAGGATAAAATACCGGCGCTTATGAATATTTTCCTTGATAGATATGGAGCAATGCCTAAGCATGTAATATTTCTTAACGTTCAAATAGAAAAGCATCCCTATGTAAAGAGAGAGAATAGATATGAAGTAATAAACTTTGGAAAAGTTGGGCTTGAGCATGACACATTTGCATCTGTTGTTGTGCGATTTGGATTCATGGAGGATCCAAATGTGGAAAATGTACTTCAAGACCTTGCAAATCATCACGAAATCCAGATTGATACCGATAAGCATAAATGGCTCATTGAAGTAATGCATGAAAGAATCTATAAAGATGAAGTAAAGGGTCTAAATAGTATTAAATCGCATATATTTCAGTTTTTATCGAGATTTGCAGATAGTGCAGATCACTTTTTCAAACTAGGAGATAATGAACCTCTAGCAATTGAAGCGGTACCTGTAAAGCTCAAATAGGATTTGTAATTATTGAGGTGGTATAATCTGATATATGTTTGATATTCAGAGATACATTACAAACCTTAAAAAAAGATTTACACTCCTTGATATTGGCCTTCTGGTAGGCTCTCTATTGCTCTATTTAGCAACACGACTTTACAACGTAAAACATCTCCCCATCTTCACCGATGAAGGAATATATATTCGATGGGCAAAAGTTGCATGGCATGATGCTAGTTGGAGATTTATCTCCCTCACCGATGGTAAACAGCCATTTCAGACATGGGGCACCATTCCCTTTCTCAAACTATTCCCCACAGACTCTCTCCTTGCAGGTCGCTTGTTTGCTGTAGCCTGCGGAATGAGTGCAGTTGTGGGCATATTTGTTTTGTTATCCTATCTCTTTAATAAAAGAACTGCATATAGTGGAGTACTCCTGTATATTCTTTCACCCTATTTTCTGTTCTATGATCGAATGGCTCTTGTAGATAGTGGAGTAAATGCTGCATTTATTTGGATTGTGCTTTTTACCGTTCTTTTGGTCAACACAGTGCGGCTCGACGTTGCACTCCTTTTTGGCATAGCAGCGGGAGTTGCACTTCTTACGAAAAGTACTGCACAGATGTTTTTGGGGGTGTCTTTTCTTTCTTCATTATTTTTGTTCGATTATAAAAAACACAAAGTAAATGGGGCTGTAAGCTACCTATTCCTTTGGGGAGTGGTGTTGGTGCTTTCGCAAATAATCTATAACGTGCAACGGCTTTCACCTTACATGCATTATCTTTCGCAAAAAAATAATACATTTGTAATGACATTTGCTGAGTTTATACAACATCCATTTGATGTAATATTCTCCAACTTAATTACTGTTCCCTATTATGTATTTAGTGAATCGGGATGGATTATTGTCCCCTTTGCGCTCCTCGGATTTGCCTTTTTATTTAAAAAAAATATTCGTTTATTTCTATATTTCTTCATTTTATTATTCGTCCCCTATTTGGGCATATCGGCAATGACTCGCGTCCTTTTCCCTCGCTATATAATATTCTTCTGTGCTATTCTAGTGATCCTCACTTCATATTTGTTGGATCAGATTAAAGACAAAAGACTATTTGTATTTTTTATGAGTCTTATTATTGGATTTGGTATTTACTTTCAGTACCCCATGTGGACCAACTACTCTCAGATTCACTTCCCCGACACCGATAAGGGACAGTATATTGTGGGACCAAATGTGGGGCTTGGGATGGATGAGATCATTGCGTTTGCCCGAGAAAAGTCAAAAGAAAAACCAGTTCGTATAATTGCAGAGGGAGACTTTGGACTCACAGGCGATATGCTTTCTGTTTTTGTAAACGAAGGAGAGCAAATATATATTCAAGGAGTGTGGCCGTTTTCACTTGCTTCACTTCAAAAGTATCAGCACAATATGGACACTGAGTATGTGTATGTAGTTACTGCGCATGAGCTTTCTTATCCTTCCAGTTGGCCACTAAAACTCATTAAAGCATATTACAAGCCAGAGGGAAAAAGTGCTATTCAGCTGTTTGAACTCACTCGGTAATAAACTCTTCAACTGCAGGAGGGAGAGGTTTTAGTATCCTAAAGCCATACTCTTTATTCGTGCCCTTAATTGTCTCTACAAGAGAATAGCTCTTCTGCCATGGACTTTTATCACATGAGCTAATTGGGTCGACCACAACGTCGTTTGCATCCATTTTCCCAAGCATATTCTGAGAAGGACACTCTGAATCGATAAAGAATATGTTTCTGACCCTCTTCACTTTTACATCATTCAAAAAGGTGCCCGCATAGCGTGGTGAAAAATCTTTAGTGTAAAACAGTTGATACATAGACATAGTCCCATATGTTGGCAAATATACTGAGTTCTTTGTATATCGTTTCAAATACGTAATAAGTTCTTTTTGGCCGTCGTTTCGATACATACTAGTAAATGAATCTGTATGTACGGTATAGTTATGCCAAAAAAAGATACTCTCAGCACAGATAATCGTGATAACACAATAAAATACACCCTTCCCGAAACGTCTCCACTCCCAAATCTGTTGTAAACCTACCCCTAAAGGTAAAGACAAAAGGAGTCCAAGTAATATACTTCGTTGAATATTTGGGGCATCAATGATAGTGAGAGCAGAAGGAATTGGAGACATTAAAATACAAAACAGAAGCAACAGAAGGCTCTTTTTCTGTTTGCGTATCCATGACTGTTGTGTAGAAGCATGGATAAATGCTATGAGTGGAAGAATAAAAGATAAATAAAGAAGTCCTTGCTCAGGGACCGCGTATGCTTCAGACTTTCCCCCTTTGATAAAGAGAAACTCTCCAGAAAAATAAATTGAATATTGACGGATAAACTCCCTCCCATATCCTAAGATTTTATTATGAAAAAGACGCGCCACAAATACACTATTATTTGGTTCTCCATAAATTAGTTCTTGCGTGCGCGTTGCAACTCCGGACATAGGGCTTAAGATTCCCGTCTGTTCAAATCTTCCCCTCCCCCAAGGTGTTTTACTGATAATAAGCGTTAAACTCAAAAAAAGAAGGAGGAGTCCCACAAGACTCAAAGCTACTTTCTTATGTACCTTACCTATACCCATCATGTACCCAATTACACCCACCACAAACAAGGATGAGAGAAGACGATAGTTATGATAAATCCAGAATGTAAAAAGAAAATATATCCCTCCCCATATACTACTCCAGACATTCTTTTTTTGAATCCCGAGAAGGAGATAATACAGCCCAAAGAGAAAGAAAAATCCCCCCAAAATTCCTTCGGACGAGGCTCTCCCCAGCGGTATGGTCCACGGCATTATGGCTACGGCGAATGCAGAAAATAATCCTACAGAAGCACTTTGAAATAACAAAGATCCAAGTAAAAAAATAGGAACTGTGGTGAGACCACCGAACAACGCAGTTGGAAATCGAACAGCAAATGCATTCACCCCAAATAGATACGTGGAGAGCCCTTTCATATAAATCGGACCGATGATATAGAAGTCGCCAAACTTATTAAAATAAAGGAGTGGCCATTTATTTCCGTATACATCTTTTCCGTTTTGAATAATATATCGTCCAACGTATCCTGTCATCACCTCGTCTTCTTGCATATTTGAAGGAAGTGATCCAAGGTGATACATGCGAATACACAGTGAGAGAAGAGTGATAAGCAAAAGTAAAAAATATACAGAGCCATTCTTCAGTTTCATATTGACCGCATTGTAACAAAAATGAGTGATAGATTGGGTATAATATGAATGTGAAAAAATTTATCGTGTTTAGCTTCATGTTATGTGCTATATTTTTCTTCTTAGGAAAAGAGCTTAATCCGTTTGACCCTCGTTTTTTCACAATACACGACAGTACTCAAGGAGCACGTATGCAAGAGTTTGCCTTCAACCTGCAAAATGGGATAGTTCCTCCCCGTCTTGCGCCACATTTTTCTTTTCAACATGGATTTCCTGTGTTTAACTTTTATGCTCCCTTCTCCTATTGGGTGGGCGGACTCCTCCATCTTGTTGGGTTTTCTTCAGCCCTTTCGTTAAAGATGGTATTATTTTTTGGACTACTCGGATCATTTATTTCCTTTTTTCTTTTTGCATCGCTATTTACTGGCTTTTGGGGTGGAATTCTGGGAGCATCCGTATACTCTTCATCCCTTTGGATGGCGGTTGAGATATTTGTGAGAGGAAACGGCGGAGAGGTATGGTTTATGACTCTTTTTCCCCTTGCTCTGTATGCCTTAAAGCAAAATGACGCCATGAGGAACGGAAGAGTATTTTTTTTCACATCGATAGTTCTTTCATTTCTCTTTACCGTACATAATGTGCTTTCCCTCATTTCAGTAGGATTTGTACTTCTTTTTTCACTTCTTCTCAAACACAAAAAACTGGCTTTGTTTTCAGTGCTGTTTGGACTGTTACTTTCTGCATATTTTCTCTTTCCCGCACTACTTGAAACGAGTCTTACCTATGCAAAAGAGGTTGCATCAAAAACTCACTATAGTGATCATTTTCTATGCGGATGGCAACTCTGGAGTGCTCAAACGTGGAGCTTTGGAGGAAGTGGAGTTGGATGCTATGCGGACGATATGTCATTTCAAATTGGAAAGTTACATTTGATTTTAGCTGCAGTGGGATTTGGTGTGGCGTTTAGTAAAAAAAAGCTTTCCTCAATCCCTCGCTTTATTCTTGCATTTGGCATACTATCTGCGTTTCTAACCACCTATGCTTCTTCGTTTATTTGGAATGTACTGTCTCCCCTCATCGCAGTCTTTCAATTCCCATGGCGATTCTTACCTTTTGTAGTGTTTAGTGTAGCATTTATTGCTGCCTATACAACTGCACTCTTCAAAAAACAAACGATTCAAGCCTCAATTCTTCTTATGATTTCTGTTTGTATTTTATTTACATCTTCAAAGTTTTTCTCAAAACCTTGGCGGTTTAGCCTTCAAGAGTATACACAAATGACCCTTTCAGATACATATATTAAATCGCGTGCCGCTTACGAAATTCCAGAATATTTCCCTCGTTATGGCGACTACACAACATGGAGGTCGTATAGCTCATCATCTAGTGGATTCCCAACAACGTCCGGAATTCAAAAGGTAGAGAAACCATTTTATAAGGAATTTACCACTCAAGAAAGCATAATAACTCTCCCTATTCATTATTTCCCGTTTTGGACTATCACCGTAAATGGAAACAGAGTTTTCCCCCATTTTTTCGACTCGCTCGGACGGCCCATTCTTATGAACCTTCCCGCTCAATCGCAGGTGATTGTGCGGTATAATGAAACTCCTATAGAAAAAGCGGGAAACTATATAACTGTTATAGCATTTATAACTCTTATATTCGTTATGTTTGAGAAAAAACTATGGAACAAACCGACTCATACTCATCAATAAAGAGAAATAGTATTATCAGTACGCTGAGTTTATTTTTTCAGAGCGGCTATTCTGCTGTGCTGGGGCTTTTGGCAAACCTTGTGGTGACTATTCTTCTGTCTCCGGCTATTTTTGGAATGTATATCACGGTGATGTCGCTCATTTCTGTACTCAACTATTTTTCTGACATCGGACTTGCAGCTTCACTCGTTCAAAAAAAGGAAGCTTCAACTGAAGATTTCACCACTACCTTCACAGTGCAGCAGGCTCTCATCTGTTTGGTAGTTTTCATTGGGTTTTTGGGCACCTCTGCTGTTTCTCAATTTTACAAACTCCCAAGCGAAGGAGTTTACTTGTACTGGGCACTTTTGGCAAGTTTCTTTACATCGTCACTTAAAACAATTCCCTCTATTCTTCTTGAGCGCACAATTTCTTTTCAAAAAATTGTATTGGTGCAGATAGTTGAAAGCACTGTGTTTTATCTTGCGATTATAATTTTTGCACTTCTCAAGTGTGGACTTACCAGCTTCACTATTGCGGTTGTTCTTCGGTCTGTTACTGGGCTTATTTTAATTTATATAGTATCTCCATGGAAACCATCTTTTGGGATTTCACGTTCCAGCCTTAAAGAGCTTCTCTCCTTTGGAATTCCTTTTCAGGCTAGTTCATTTTTAGCACTATTTAAAGATGATCTCATCACACTCTTCCTCGGAAAAGTAATTGGGTTTGAAGGGGTTGGATATATTGGATGGGCTAAAAAATGGGCGGAGGCTCCTATTCGTATAATTATGGATAATATTACAAAGGTGCTCTTCCCTGTTCTTTCTCGTTTGCAGAATGATAGAGAAAAAATTCGACAACTCATTGAAAAGATTATGTTTTATCAAACAGCCCTACTCACTCCGGTTATTCTGGGGCTTGCACTCTCAATGGATGATGTTATTCATATAATACCCAAATATGCCAAGTGGGCTCCTGCTCTTCCGCTTTTGTATATTTTTTGTATCAGTGCTTTTTTTGCATCTTTCTCTTCTCCCATGATAAATCTTATCAACTCCCTCGGAAAAGCAAAGATACCATTTCTGTTTATGTTGGCATGGACCTGCATCACCTGGATTTTCACACCCTTCCTGACGCATCTCTATGGGGTATATGGGTTTCCAATCACAGTTATGATAATCTCTATTTCATCGGTGTTTGTTGTTAAAAAAGCAAGGGAGTTGGTGCCATTCCACATCGTAAGCTCAGTGTATAAGCCGTTTTTTTCCACCCTCATGATGGGGCTTGTGATGATTGTCATGAAAACACTGTTTAACCATACGTTATTTGGATTAATCATAACAAGTTCTGCAGGAGCTTTCACTTATCTGGCTGTTTTGTTATTTGTTTTTAAAGTGGATATAATGAAAGAGGCCCGCGGATTAATTCAAAAATAATATTTTGTCATTTGAAATTAATTAATACTATGAAGATAACAGGAATAACGGTAGTAAAGGGTCGTCCAAACCACATCTATGCTTGTCTTACCTCGCTAGACTCTTTGTGTAATGAAATTCTTGTTGCTGATATTGGCATGGAGTCTTCCCTTCGAGAGGAAATAGTAAAAATGGATAAGGTGCGTGTAGTGCCAATGGGGGATGTTGCGTATGTGGAACTCATTAGAGAAACGCTCAAAAGCCTTGCCACACACGATCATATCGTATTTCTTGATGCCGATGAAGAGCTTCCCCTCACTCTTATTGAGGAGTTGAAAAAAATCGGGTCAACAAAAAGCTGTATCAAAATACCACGAAAAAATATGGTGTTTGGGAGTTGGGTACAACATAGTAGATGGTGGCCAGATTATCAGATGCGATTCTTCAAAAAAGACTCACTTACTTGGCCCACCACTATTCATCAACAACCAACTTTGTTGAGTGGAGAGGCATATGAACTTCCTCCAGAGGAAAAATTTGCAATTCTGCATCACAACTATGATTCCATTGATGAGTATGTTCTTCGCATGATGAAATATGCGAATATAGAAGCAACTGAAAAAATAAATCAAAAAAAAGAGTTTCATTTAAAGCAAGCTATAAATAACGCAATCGGTGAGTTTATCAGTAGATATTTTGCCGGAGAAGGTTATAAAGATGGAATGCTTGGATTTACTCTTTCTATACTCCAGCTTTTTTATTCTTTTCTTGTCTACTTTTATTATTGGGAAAAGCGAAAATATAGTGCAGATATTGAGGAGCCTGCCCTCCAGATGAAGCGATTTTTTGCTCAGGGTCTTGCTGAATCTATTTATTGGGGACCTAAGCGAGTGGTGGATAAAATTCTCGGATCTCTTCTGAGACGAATGATTAAGTAAAGGCACACTCCCATAAGAGAAACTATGCTAATCGTGTTTGCAAGAAGTCGAATTTTTGTATTGGTGAATCGTACATCAATGCTGTGTTTCCCTGGAGGAACATTATAGGTAATCACTCCTCGATAGTTCATATCCTGAAACTCAATTGGTACCTCTTTGCCATCTATATACACTTTCCATCCTGGAAAATAAAAGGTGTTGTCGGCCATTCTAATAGTTTGAACCGACTCCGTAGTGTACCTTCTCCATGAATTGGACTCTTCTCTATTTAGAATTATTCCATCTCCTTCAATTATTACTCCCTTATGTTTTTGAACTGGGTAATCTTCAGATTTTCCAGTCCAAATAGTATTAAGAACGACGCCATGCAGATTTTCTTTGGTGAAATAGTATTTTTGGGATGGTTCAATTAAATAATTTTTTCCATAAAGCTGTGGCACTCGAATAAAAAGAGTGAGTACTACAACTCCGATTACGAATAGTTTAGATTGATATGCATCATAGACAAATGCGCTGACAATAGGAGCTATAAAGACAATCGAGGCAAACATTCGCCAGTTATATTGAATACTTCCAAGAAGCGAAATAGTTGAGTAAGTAGGATTTGCATAGGATGTTGTCATAAATACAAGAACTGGAAAACTAACAAGCACCCATATGATAAAATGCGATCGTGCTCTCTTCATATATGCCACAACAATCCCCATTACGATGATGGCAAGCTCTACGCTCCCTAGATGAATGATGTGTCCTCGCACATCAATATCGGACTGGGTGAAGTAAGACCAATAATCTCCCATATAGTTAGAAATAGATAAAAACTGATCCGGCTTGAGGCCTGCCCCACTTTGACCATAGTAAAAATATTTTATCTCGGCGATGAGGGGAAGAATATAAAATGCAGCTATGCCTAGTGCAATACAGGACACACCCATGAGCGGAATAATGATAGAAAGAATATGTGAATAGGTTTTTTTCTGTGAGAAAAGCCAGAGAGCATAAGGAATAAAAAGAAAGCCACCAATGATAAGGGTAAATGGATGAGTGAGAAGAATTCCAACGATTCCGATAAGAATATAGACAAGTCCTCTCGCCTGCCGTTTGTGTATAAAATAGTATAGACCCACCATGACAACCGGAAAGAAAACATGACTTACATATTCTGGGAGCGCGCCACGAATATAGATATTAATTATTCGATACGGAGCAAAAGCAAAAAGGACAGATGCAAGAAGGGATGCATTTTGTGAAAAATAAAGGGTAAGAAAAAGATATAAAAAATAGAGGGAAAAAAATGTAGCAATAAATACCACAAGGTTATAAGAAAGTACTACATTTTGTGTAAAAAGAATAAAAAAGGCTCCTAAATACGCAGTTGTTTGTTGTATGATGATGGGCATGGGCATTCCATAGTTTGCAAATCCATCCATCCACCTCACAGGAAAATCAAAGGAGCGCAGAGCCGCTGCAAACTGAGCACTATTCACTAGATGTGTGGGACCGTCAAATGTGGAAGGTCTACCGTGTCGAATAAACAAATCAAGACAAAACAGACCTGATATAATCAATAAGAGAATGATAGCCTTATACCTAATCCCTTTATGAGACATATTCGTCATTATACTGCTTTTGCCATCGTTTCAGTTATTATTTTAATAGGTATAGCTCTCCTTCACCCCACACTTAACTCACTTTTTTTTCCCTTTATACGGACGTATAAGCGAGAACGATATATTGCACACATTCTGTCAACACAAAAAATTGACCCACAAGAGTTCTGGCAATTTCGTGAATTTTATTATCCAGGGAGTATCACCTTTACTAAAGTGAAGGGAGTAACAACGCCTCACACGGTATTTATTTCAAAATATCTTAAAAGTGAAGAGTTTCTGATAGATGCAAAACCTCAACAAAACAGTATACAAATTAATCAAACAACGGGAGGAGTTGAAATACTATTCACAAAGCCCGTTTCAGAAATGATTCGTGCAAATGGTTTTTTTGACTCAAAAGATAAGGATAAACAATTCTTAAATGGTACGATGTGGTTTGTACGAACTTTCATCAAAACGTGACATATCCCATTTCCTTCAACTTTTGCAGCAGTTTACCCTGCTCTGTCTTTAAAAGATAAATGTCAGAATTCATAGAAAATGTTTCTGGACTTTTTAAGATAGTTACTCCTTTTATGTTTTCAATTGAGACATATTTCCCCTCCATCCAATCAACAAAAAATTTTCCAAACTCCATTGCTGGTGTTCCAAAAATAGATGCTTGATGCTTGTACATGATAATTTTTGGTGGATGAGTCTCAAACTGTTTGATGAACTCACTGCTAAAATAGTCACTTTCCCTAAACTGAGGGAGGAGAGTGGGAAATTTACCGGGTAAATGGGCTTCCTTCACAAAAAATTCTTCCTGAGGCTCATACGGACCAATCCAATAAAAGTCACCACGGGACAGAATTTCGTTTATAAAGAGCGCTGTTGGTGCATGATTATAGACACTCGGCATCTTTTGGGTATAACGCATAAAGAATTTATTGTATGTATTTTGAACAAGAAACAATCCTGCAAAAACTCCATACAACAACACCATTGAAACTAAAAATTTGCGAACGATTTCAAGTGGTTCAAATGAGAACTTCGTATATTTATATCTCCACATAAGAAGAAAAAACGAGATAGCTCCAATTGCGATAAATAACCCAGATTGATAATCTGTTTCCCCAATTTTCATCAAGTTACTTCGTGGAGCGGTGAAAGAAAGTATTAAAAAATAAACAATTCCAATAAGGGGTAGCTCCTTTAATAAAAAAGTAAGTAAAAGAAAAGTGGAAAGTGCGAGAACTAAATCCACTGGAAAATAGAGATTAAACTCCTTGATTCGAACTAGGAGTTGAATATACGTGTCATAAAAGTTGTAGATGATAGCAAACGCAAACTTAAGCGGATTAAAAAATCGTCCTGGTGTGTAGTTGGGTACATGCATGTAGAGAGTGGTGTTATATACAACGTTTGAGATGTAAAACTCTTTCCAAGAATTACTGATAAGTAAATACAGTGCATAGAGAAGAAAAGGAGTTGCATTCACTCCAATCATAATCAGATATTCTTTCAGTTGTGGCCTACATCTCAAGAATAGGACAAAGATCCATACATAAAAGAGAAGTGCGATATAGATGTAGCTCAGGGATGAAAAAATAAAGGCGACATTTATAAGCGAGAGAAGGATATGTGTTTTGAGCGAGGAAGAGTTTTGGTAGCTTTCCACAAACAACATCCAAAAGAGAGCGCTAAAAAATAGAAATGCTATTCCATCTGCAATAAAAAGATGTGTCCAATAATATACGGTAAGAAATGGATAGAGGAGAAAAAATCCAAGAAAATAGGAATATGCTTCTTTACTTCGCTTATGTATAAACTGACCAACAAAATAAAGAGTAAGAAATTGAACGAGTCCCCAAAGAAATCTGAATGTAATAAATGAGCCAGATGAAAAGAGAAGGAGAAATGCAGATAAATACCATGCTCCCGGAAGATGATGATCGAAAAATTCACGATATGGCACCTTGCCTTCTAGGATAAACTGTCCTCCCAAAAGATTCACAAATTCATCTGGATAGGATACATATTGGGAATTGGTAAAAAAAATAAGAGCAATAAAAGCAAAAAGATAATGAATGGGTTTTATTTTTTTGATAAGGTTATTGATATAATGAAACATATGAAAAAGTTGGCTTTAATAACGGTTATATTCAAGAATTATACCATTCTGGACGATTACTTTGCCGCGCTCGCCAAGCAATCTGATGTGTCATTTCATGTCTATGCAGTAGATCTCACGCCTACTCCCACTCCCTATACCTTCCCTTCATATGTAACGGTTATTCATGCTGAAAATAAAGGGTATGCTTCCGGGATAAACAGAGGTGTTACCCAGGCAATTGAAGATGGGTATGAAATTGTGGCCCCAATGAATAATGATGTCACTGTGAACGAACACTTTATTTCAACCATTAAACACCTCATTGAGAAGTATCCTCACTCAATAGTTGGAGGCAAGATTTATTATGCTCCGGGATATGAGTATCATACAAAAAGGTACTCACCCAATGAAAAAGGAAAAGTGCTTTGGTATGCGGGAGGAGCGATTGATTGGAACAATGTTATCACACCTCATAGAGGTGTTGATGAAGTGGATAAAGGACAATATGATAAAGAGGAAAAAACTGGGTTTATTACTGGATGTTTTATGGCATATGATACAACTGTTGTGGCAAAGCTTGGAAAGTGGGATGAATCCTATTTTTTGTTTTATGAAGATGCAGAGTTTTGCGCACGAGCAACTCAGTATGGTACACCTCTCATCTACTGCCCTTCTCTTATAATTTGGCATAAAAGTGGACAGTCTACACTTGGCGCTGCATCCTCCTTTCAACAGTTTTATCACGATAAGAGTAGACTTAAGTTTGGTCTTTCGTATGCTCCGCTGAGAACCAAGTTACATTTGGTGAAAAATTTCTTATTACATCTCGTCAAGAAATAATGCAAAAAAACTCGATTAGTGGAGGAGTTGTTTTTTTCATAACGTTTGCTGCATTATCCTGTATTTCTCTCTGGCGATTCAATATTGCTCAGGTGTTTTACTATGATTTTGGCATATTTGCTCGTCCGCTGTGGGAAATAGCTCATGGTCTTACTCCTCTCATCATTCATAAGAGTTTGGGGGAAATCCATTTTTTGGGAGACCACTTTACTCCGAGTATCTACCTTCTCTCCCCACTTTTTTTGTTTTCACATTCGCTTGAGCTCCTCCTTATCGAACAAGTAGGAGCAGTTTGTCTCTCTGGAGTTCTTCTTTTTCTCATAGCTCGTCAAAATAAACTATCATATGGAATCGCTTCGCTGGTGGTGGGAGTCTATTTAATGTTTGCAGGCACTGTTAATCCTCTCGTTACCGATTGGCACACAGAGTCAACTGCTGCGGTATTCTTACTTCTTTTTATCCTATTGTTTTTTTATAAAAAACAATATGGTTGGGGAATAGGTGCAGCAGTGCTTTTTTTAGGATGGAAGGAAAGTAATGCTCTTACATTATGTTTTAGCCTCATCCCCTTTTTTTTCTCACAAAAGAAACTTCGTTTCCCCATTGCTGCGATATGCATAAGTGCAGTTTTTTGGTTTATGTGTACCACTCGAATTATTATCCCCAACTTGTCAGGGCATCCCTATTACTACTCTCCTACACTCCCCCATTTTCCACTTGAATGGATTCAAACATATTTCAATAGTAGCGAAAAAATAAAGCTTCTTTTTCAATCGTTTATTTCATTTGGTTTTCTTCCCCTTCTGAGCGGAGTATATCTCCTACCTATAATCGCTGAACTTGGGATTCGATTTCTCCCCCTTGATAGTCACTTTCAAAGCTTTTCATTTGGTATGCACTACAATGTGTTTTTAGGAGTATTTCTCACACTTGCTACAATTGACACGCTCTCCCATTTCAAGAATAAGAATACAAAGTTAATCTTAACTGTAATTCTCGTTGTTCTTACTGTGTTCTCGGCAAAAAAAATTACCAAGTCTCCCTTGTTGCTTCTCACAAACCACACATTCTGGGCAGAGTGGAATGTACCCTCACCACTCATAACTGAGCTTTCCTGTGTTCCTCTGCACGGCAGTATTATGAGTCAGAATAATATTCTCCCTCACCTGATCAAACGAAAAGAAAAGATTTTTCTTCTCACACAGAACTATCAACAAATAAAACCTGAGACTATTGTGTTTGACATGACTCCAGAACAGAATATGAATAATTATTACTCGGGGGAAATTCATAGTGTTAAGCAGGTAAAAACATTAATCTTAGCTATTCAAAAAGACTCAAACTATTATCAAGACACATCAAGGTGTACCTTTCTTTTGCTTTTTAGAAGAAAAAATAGATGGACGACTCCCTGAAGAAGTGCTGCGGCGACAATAATCTCTCGTTTCATTAACACTGTGTTTACTGTCCAATCGCCAAATCGAATAAAGGGAAAGTACGAAACAAGTAGGCCAAAAAAGAAAATAGGAAGACTCATGAGGATATTTGAAAAATAGGTAAGAAAAACAAATAACGAGAGAAAGTACCATGGTTGAAATTCCATTTTGATGCAAAGATAAAAAATGAGTGCAATTTGCATAAGAAACGAAAATAGTAAACCGAATCCTGACCTCTGTCGAGAAGACATGAGAATCAACAATGGCGCTGTTATATATTTTATTCCTGCAGAAAATAAAAGCATAACTCTCCCTATAAGATGATATTTATTATTAAGAAAATATATTCCAATCAAACCCAAAGAAACCGCAATCATATCGTTATGTGCATTACAGAGTCCTTCGATTATTATGAGAGGGTGTGTAGCAAAAAATAGTGCTTCTTTTTTACTTTTTTTATTAAGAAGATAAACCGCATTTCCGTATAGAAGACCATTCATGGCTTTATATAGAAAGAATGTAAGTGAAAACTTACCTAATCCAAAAAATGAAGGGAGGAGAGAAAGAGGTAAAAATGTGGGACCGTAGGGATAGGAGCGATGTGTCCAATGCATAAATCGAGTCCATTGGTCATTCTTAAAATCAAGAGCTGTATGAGTGTAGGGGTTTAGTCCATAATGAGTAAGAATACGTGCATCAAAGAGATAGTTAAACAAATCATGTGAAAAAAGTGGATACGCAACACAACTAATAAAGGCTATCAGTGCTGCCACTGCGACTACATTATATTTTTTATACTGAGATGCGAAATAGAAATGAAATCCGAAGAGCAAAATAAGAAAAGTTAAATAGACAGGCCATGATATGTCTCTTCGGTAGTAGCCAAGATATACTGCCCAATCTCGAAACTGCACCCAAGTGGTACTTTGAAAAAAAGTGATATTAGGATCTATGAGCCAATAGGAATAAATCGCAAATCCACTTAAACAAATTCCATACAAAATAAGAGCAAACATATGATTATTGTACTGGACAGGCACACCATATGCTACAATTTACGATATCGTATGAAAAAGATCTACACAGGTTTTTCTTTTCTTGCCATCGCAACTCTCTATGCAGTCATACGAATTCCATCCCTTACTGCGCACTACGTTGCCTATACCTATGATCAAGGAAGAGATTTTTTAGCTGGCTCACAAATTATTCTCCAGCATAAGATTCCCTTTATTGGCCCCACAACGGGAATTGGGGGTTTGTTTCATGGGTCATGGTGGTATTATCTTCTTACTCTCCCCTACATTTTGTTTCGCGGTGCGCCAATTGGCTTCTATTGGTTTAATTTTAGTATTCAGTTTATCCTACTGCTGCTTTTCATGTATTTCTTGTATAAGAAGTTTGGACTACTCATAAGTGTTCTTTTTGGTTTGATTGTTGCACTTTCACCCTACTTTACATTTTTAGCATTATTTGTGGGAAACAACAGTATGGTACTCCCATCTCTCCTAATTTTTCTCATATGTAACTATCTGCTGTTTGAGAAAAATAAATCGGCCAATCTTCCTCTCCTTCTTTGTATTACCGGGCTTTCACTTTCGTTTGTAGGCGAGTTTGAACTTTCATTTGGAATTCTGTTAATTCCCCTTTATTTTGGTGGGGTTTTTCTGTTTACCGAACTGAGAAGTAAGCTACTTGATTGGACACGAGGAGGATATTTTCTCCTCGGGCTTGCAATTGGCTTTTTTCCACGTATGTTATTTGAACTTAAAAATGGATTTCCTCAGACAAAAGTACTACTTTCATTCTTTTTGCATCCTAAACTTTATAACAATCCAGCCCCCTATCTTAATAGAGTGAGCGAAAGATGGATACTGTTTAGAGAATATTTTTTTGAATTATTTAACGAAAAATATTTCGCTTATATATTTTTAATATCGATAATCGTTATAACCGGTATCACTGTTTTCTCGATTTTAAAGCATAAATCAAAAATTCAGTCTGTTTTTTTCTTTTATTTTTTTCTCCTTTTTGGTCTGTTCTTTCTATCAACCCTGTATTCTGATTTCTTTTGGAAAAATTATTATGAAGGAATCCACTATATATTTCTGTTTGTGTGTATTGCGCTTTTTGCTGCGCCCTTGTACAAAAAATATATTCAAGTGCGTAGATCGGTACTCATTCTTTTAGTAATGATTCTATTTTTTGTTTCATTCAACACCATAAGACACTCAAAAAAACCTCCATTTGATGGACTACAGGTACAAGAGGCTGTGGCAGATTATATCTTTACTCAGCAGAATCAAAATGAACAATATTGTGTACGAATTTATACTCCTTCCGTAATTCCCCACACCTATAGGTATTTATTTTTAGTCCGTCATATGAATCCCAGTACAGAGTGGGTAAATGGCACCTGTTGGTTTATCGTTGAGGCAGATGGATTCTCAAAGCGTCGTGAGGATTGGCTTGGTATTCATACACCAAAGAGCAATCATACTGTTGTCGTAAAAAAAATAAAGGATGTGGAGGTGCGCCATTATAAAGTGCTTTCAGAAAGCCATGAATAAACGAAGTATCACTCTTATTCTTCTCTTAATAATTCTCTCTACAGCTTTTGTACTGCGCGGTATTAACTTGAAAGATAATATTCTTTTCGCCTATGACCAAGCTCGTGACGCACAGCGTGTCTTCAATATTGTAAATAAAGGAGATATAAAAATTGTTGGCCCAGAAACAGATATCCAAGGTATCTTTAATGGACCACTCTTCTATTATCTCTTAGCTCCCGTGTATTATTTTTCACATTTTGACCCCAATGCCGCTGCGCTCCTTATGGTTGTTATTAACGTTTGCACCACACTGCTTGTGTATTGGGCAGCACAAATCCTATTTAAGAAGGATCATACTGCACTTGTTGCTGCTGCACTCTGGGCATTTTCCTATGAGCAAGGCTTTTTTGCACGATATATTTCCAATGCATCTCCCATGTCTACAACGACCACGCTATTTTTTATTGGACTTGCACTTTTTTTTCTCCAAAAAAAACAGTATGGACTTCCCCTCAGTGCGGTTGGAGTGGCACTTTCCATACATTGCAACTTTTACTTCATTTATCTCTTCCTTTTTTATCCACTTTGTTATTTTCTGTACAAAAGACGGCCTACGTTAAAAACTCTTTTCCTGAGTTTTGCCGTTCTTGTCATATTACTTAGTCCTTGGATTGTTACTGAGTTAAAATGGAAATTTATTGGCACAAAATCACTATTTTCATATTTTCTTAATCAAGGCTCAACCGCAGTAGGTGGAAATCCGATGGTGTTTGTGTTCTCTCTGTTTACTCGCTATTTTGAGCGTATCTCACAAGGAATCTATTTTTCATTTTTCCCAAACAAACTTGTGGGATTTATACTGGTATGCGCTCTGCTTGTTCATAGTGTTTGGAAGAAAAAATCATTTGCTCTCTTTCTTTTGCTATGGACTATAAATACGCTACCTCTATTCGCATTTCGATCTGGGGTGCATAGTGTAGAGGTGATTAATGGTAGCGTTTTTGTACCCCTTACTCTGCTTGTTGCGTATGGAGTAGTGGAGTTGTCGTATGTAAAGGTTCGCTCAGTTCCGTTTCTTTCAATTCTGTGTTTTTTGGGTATCACAGGATATGGACTGATGAGTTATTCACAGAATAATTTCAATCCACAGTCCATTCAAAGTGGTATTCCTTCTTTGTTGGGAAATGCTAAAAAAAGTATCGATTACACCTATCTCCACGCTCAGAAAAAGGAGTTTGGGATTTGCGCAATATCTGAGCCCTTATTTATGAATACTGTATGGGGATTTTTATATTCCACATATGGCAAACAAAAATACGGTTATGTACCGTATTGGACTGGTCAGCTACAAACACTAAATGAAAGTTTTATTCCCTATGCACAGAAAAAATATGAATTGAAGTTTATTATTCAAGAGCCGCTGTTTGGGATCCCAGCATTTGCACCAAGAGATACCTATTTTATTGAAGATAGTTACAATCATCTTATTCAGGAGAAATGGTTTGGTGCATACCTTGTTCAAATGAGAAAATATAATGCTATAACACCCACCACAAATGAAAAAAAATACACAGAACATCAGATAAAGTCCATTCAAGAGGACATAAGTAAAGTCCCTCAATTTAGTTGTGATATCGTTCATGGAAACGGATAAAGGTGCTATTATTAGGGATATCATGAACACAACTATTACACTACTTATACAGACATATAATGAGGAGCTCCATATTGACTCTTGCATTGAATCTGCCCGCCTTTTAACACCTCATATTCTTGTTGTAGATATGGAAAGCACAGATAGTACTGCAACAATCGCCAAAGAAAAAGGCGTTCAGGTTGTGAGTTTTCCTCATTCTCACTATGTTGAGCCCGGTCGCGGATTTGGCATCGCCCAAGTTAAAACAGATTGGGTGTTTATTCTTGATGCAGATGAGCGTATGACAAAAAGATTAGCAACTGAGATTCATTCGGTTATACAAAAAACAAATCATACGTATTTCAAGGTTCCCCGGAAAAATATGTTTGGAGGAAAAAAATGGCTTCGAAATGGGGGGTGGTGGCCCGATGAACAAATGCGACTGATAAAAAGAGAGGCATTCAGTTCATGGCCTACACAAATTCACTCTACCCCCGTGATTACCGGTACGATGGGTCATCTAAACGCAGCTTTTGAGCATCATTTTCATGGAGATTTGGAATCAATGGTAAAAAAAACACTCCTTTTTGAGGAGATTGAGTCTGAATTATTATATAAAGCAAATAAAAACGTGAGCACTGGTACGTTCTTTCGTAAGTTTCTCGCTCAACTGTACAAACGACTGTTAGTAGGACGAGGATATTTAGATGGGAGAGTTGGTATAATAGAAAGTATCTATCAGGCATACTCAAAAACCATTACGTATCTTTTATTGTATGAGAAAAAAAACCGTCGGCCTCTACACCCCTTATCTTGATGTCTTAGGCGGCGGAGAAAAACACATCCTCTCCATACTAAAGGTGTTCGATGAAGCGGGTTATCATGTTACCATTTTTTGGAACCAAGACCTCACAGAGCAAATTAAGAATAGACTTCACCTCACCTTTGAACATCTCACCTTTGAAAAAGATTTAAGAGATATGTCGTTTATCGAAAAAGCAAAAAAATTGTCTCCCTTAGAGTGGATGCTGTATGTCACCGATGGAAGTTACTTTTTTTCTCCTGCAAAAAAAACAGCAATTTTTTGTATGGTTCCAGAAAAAAAACTCTACTCACTTTCACCCGTAAACGCCCTCAAAACAGCAAATGCTGTATTTATTGCAAACTCACATTACACAGCAACATGGCTTCATAAATGGCATATTTCTTCTCAGGTAGTATATCCGTATGTAAGTGAGGAATTTTTTGTTGAGGAGCCTCGGAAACGCAGCCCTATTGTTCTTTCGGTGGGACGATTCTTTAAGCATCTTCATGCAAAACGCCATCCGGAGCTCATCCAAACATTTCTTCGATTCCATTCACAACATCCTGAGTATGTGCTTGTGTTGGCGGGAGGAGTAAAGAAGGAAGATGAGGAATATGTGGAAGAGTTAAAAAGACAGTTTCCACAACCATTTATTTTGTTTAAAACAAATATTACCTTTCCTCTTTTGAAGGATTTGTATAAAAATGCAATGATGTATTGGCACTTTACTGGATTTGGCGTGGATTCTCTCACCACCCCCGAACAAGTGGAGCATTTAGGTATGACGCCGCTTGAGGCAATGGCATCTCGCACTATTCCTTTTTGTTTTAATGCGGGTGGACCAAAAGAGATAATTGAAAATGGAAAAAATGGGTTTCTATTTTCTTCTCAAGAAGAGCTTCTCAGACAAACTTCCTATTTTTTAAACACCCCTAGCTTACAATCTCAAATGGCACAATCCGCGTACCAATTTGCATTTCGTTCATTTCGCTATGAGACATTTGCAGCCCATGTTAGAACCATATTTCACATATAATTCACATGATTTCTGTTGTTATTCCCCACTATAAAGGAAAGGAAAAACTAATTGAGAATTTATCTCATAACCTTCCCTTTCTTAAAGGTTTAGATGTGATTGTGGTAAACGACTATCCAGAAATCCCACTCACTGAGGAGCTGAATGCATTATTTCCTACGCTGAGAATCATAGAAAATTCACAGAATCTTGGTTTTGCTGGCGCCATATCGAAAGGAATTGAAGCAGCAAAACACGCATATGTATTTCTTCTCAACAATGATGTCCTCCTTCATGATAACGCCTTTTTGAACGCTCTTACTCATTTCAAAAAAGATAAGGATTTGTTTGCAGTGAGCTTTTGTCAAACTGAAAAGAATGGTGCGCAGGTTGGACGAAATGCTATATTTTGGCAGAAGGGATTTTTCCAACATAGAGGATTTGATTCAACAAAAAGCGGATTCACTGGGTGGGCAGAAGGAGGCAGTATGCTTGTCGATAAAAACAAATATTTCAAAATTGGTGGATTTGATGTAGGCTACTCTCCGTTTTATTGGGAAGATATTGATCTTTCATATAGAGCATGGAGATCTGGCTATACTGTGCTATTTGATGCACAAATTGTCGTACAACATCATCATGAATCAACAATATCCACTCATTTTAGCTCCTCCCGTATTCGCTCTATTTCATATCGTAACCAGTTTCTTACCATTTGGAAAAACATTACGGACACCGGTATGATGTGGTCGCATCTTTTTTATACTCTGAGAAATCTAATTTTATACCCTCTCAAGGGAGAAAACGAATTTGTGAAGGGGTTTTGGTTGGCGGCTCAAATGGCTAAGGAAATTATGGAGAAACGGTCCACACAAAAAAAATTATGGAAACGAACAGATAGAGATATTTTCAAACTTTTTAATGGCAAATCACAAATCAATTACAAATAACAAAATTATAAACGTTTTGTAATTTGAAATTGGAATTTGATTTGCTATTTGTTATTGAAAATTTGTGTTTAAAGTCATGAAAAAAAATATTTTACTTGCACTTATCGGTATCTCACTCATCTCATTTTTCTTAACAATAATCAATTTTCGTATTCCCTCTCCTCCTTCCTTCAATGCAGATGAAGCAGCATTCGGCTATAACGCATTTTCCCTATTAAAAACAGGTCGTGACGAGTATGGCACAGTTCTTCCACTTCGACTGAAATCTTTTGGAGACTATAAAATGCCTCTTTATAGCTATTTGTCTGTCCCGTTTATTGCAGTTATGGGGCTTAGTGAGGCAAGTGCTCGCGCACTTAATGTGTTTTTGTCCTGTTTGTTTCCTTTCGTTGTTTATCTTCTTGCAAATGAGCTGTTTGTACGTCGTAAAGCGAGCTTGTTTGCAGCTCTATTTACAGCGACTTCCCTCGGCCTGCATATTGTTGCACGTCACGCTCACGAGGCATATCTTGCAGCTTTTCTCACCACATCAACCCTCTTATATCTCATACGGTTTTTAAAGAAAAAAACTCTTCTGAGAGGAATATTACTTTCAGCTTCACTTCTTCTCATGCTTTTTTCATATCATCCAGGAAGGCTATTTGCAGGGCTTTTCTTTGCGGTTGTAATCATGTATGCGGTACAAAAAAATCAATTAAAAAAGCATATTTCTTCCCTCATACTAGTTGGGCTTTTAATAGCGCTTTTTAGTATAAGCGACATTATATATAAACCCGAAAGACTCAAAAGCCTATTGTTTTTTTCAAGTTCGGGAGTAGCGCTCAAGGTCCAGGAATTAAAAACCGAAGGGGGCATACGATATCTCTATAATCCGCTCCTTGTGGGGCTGCGAGAAATGTCATTTGAACACTTAAGCTATTTCTCTCCTCAATTCCTTCTGCAAAATGGGGATGGAAATGATCGATTTGGATATAAAGGTATGGGTTTGATTACCCCTATTGAATACTTCTTATTTTTTGTCGGACTTTATTTTGTACTGAAAAATAAAGAGGAGTGGGGACCGATCTTCATTTTTATATTATTTTTTTCTCCCCTTTCAGCATCGCTTTCTTGGAGCACATCATCGCTCACTAGGTCACTTTTTCTTCTCATCGCTATTTCGATTTTTGCCGGATACGGAGCAGTCCATTTATTTCAAAGTATAAAAAAGAATTTGTATTTTTATTTGTTTATTTGTTTTATTATCTGTTCATTTATTTTTTACTCAATCACTCAGTGGGACTTCTATCTTTTTCATTATCCAAAACGACTTATAACGATACACGCTTGGCAGAGTGGATATAAGGAAGTGAATTCATACATCAAAAAAAATTATACTACGACAAAACATTTTTATATCACGCGGGATATTGGCATGCCTTATATCTTTACGCTCTTTTACCTCAATTACCCACCTGAAACATATCAAAAAGAAGCTGCTTTGTCTGCTCCGGATGAATATGGATTTGGGCAGGTTGCTGGATTTGATAAATTTACCTTTGAGTTTAAAGACCCAAAGCTCCTATTGCCAGGCGAAATTGTGATCGGATCTCGAAATAACTTTGAAGGACTCTCAGCTGGGTATAAGCCACTGATAATTGCTCCTCAAGGCGAACCTATGTTTGCAATTTATAAAAAATAAATCATATGAAACATAAGAAAAAGAATTCAAATAAGCTTTTGTTTTTGGTTGGCGGTGTTGTTGTGTGTGTAGTAGCTATAACATTCAGTTTTTTGATTCAAGAAAAGCAAAAACCTCCAACTAAAACTAGAGCGTCTGAACTTATTTCGAAGCAATTAATTTTTATGGGAGACTCGATAAGTACCGCAAGAGAAGATGGATATGCAAAACTATTGAGTAAAAAAATTGGAGTCAATAACTCACGTTTTATAGCAGTTCAGGGAAGTAAAACAGAGGATTTGTTCAAGCAGTTTACTCCCATTACCACAACAAATAATCCGTCCGACTCGATACTTAATATTCAATATGTTTTTATCACTGCAGGGGGAAATGATGTGATGGAGTTTGCAGATAATCCAAGAGGGTTGGCACGAAGTATTGCTAAAGCCCTTTTAAATATTCGCTTGTTTATCACAAGTAACACCGATTCAAATACTCATTTTTTTATAGCCACTGTATATGATCCGCTCCAAAGTATCACTAAGAGTCAAGAGAAGAAATGTGGGATACTCCGCCCAGATGAGGCAAAAGAATTCAACACACAACTTGCAAACTTTTCAAAACAGCTTAAAGGCTTGGCGCAAAACAATAATGTTGCGATTGTAGATTTGTACTCACTTATGGCTGAGAATAAAGGTCTGATCCGAGATGATTGTATTCATCCCAATGTTGAAGGTCACAAAAAAATAATGGAGGAGTTTTATAAAGCATACACTTCGGTTATATCACGCCCAACAGAGGTAAACTAAGCAAATAGAGTGCATGGACAATAAATGGGGCTACTGTGTTTTTACGAATAAGAAAGAGTGTAGAGGTGGTGAGACTCAGAAGTGTATTCAGAATCATCATTTGAATAAGGGTAGTTCCGGAAATTTTATCCGCTCCAAACAGCACGGGGACATGCAAGAAAAAAAAGAGGACTGAAGAGATGATAAGTGGTCTTGCAATTGCACCTTTTTCTTCCGCGAGTCTTTTAAACACAAATCCTGTTGAAAGCGTTTGTTCAAGAAGCGCCGCCATGCAGGTGGCAGCAACCCACATAATCGATGATACGGTTATCTCAAGTGGAACAAAAGGACCCCCTCGGAGGTATCGAGAAAAAGCCGCTATCAACAAGAATAAGAGTCCAAAAATAGCTCCAAACAATATTGTTTTATCTATATTTTTTCTGGTAAACCCGACTCCTTCCCAAAATGGTATTTTTTCAGTCTGATGAATATAAAAATAGGCAGGTGTAAGGAATACAAATGGTTTAGCCACAAACTCATCAAACCACATGGGCAACTCACTCTTAAATGTCGCTCGATAAAAACTCCATAAAATAAGGGTTATCGCCCAAATGTTGAGCATTCTTTGAGTTGGAGTAACCTCGCTTTTTGACATAGATATCTTGTAACTTGTAGCTTATAACTTATAGCTTTATATGAGTATATCAGTTTCAAGTATCAAGTTTCATGCTTTCTTTTTTAAGAAGTTTTCAATCATAAGATCAAGATCACCGTCAAGTATTTTGTCGGTGTTAAACTCCTCATACCCAGTACGCAGATCCTTTACTAATCGGTATGGATGAAGCACATAGGAGCGAATCTGATGACCCCATGAAGCCATCTTCTCAGTTTTAAAGCCGGCAATTTCTTTGCTCTTTTTTTCCTGTTCGATTTGCCAAAGTTTTGAGCGGAGAATCTTAAGTGCAGTTTCTCTATTTTTTAGTTGTTCTCTCTCTGTTTGACAGTTGATGATTATGTTTGTGGGTTTGTGAATCAATCGAACAGCTGTTGAAACCTTATTTACGTTTTGTCCTCCATGTCCCCCCGCCCGATAAAACTGCCATTCAATGTCTTCTGTTCGTACTTCAATTTCTTTATTTTCGATAACAGGAAGCACTTCAACCAAAGAAAAGGATGTCTGGCGAAGTTTATCCGCATTAAAAGGCGACTGTCGTACCAATCGATGCACTCCCGCCTCTGCCTTAAGCATGCCATATGCAAAAACACCATGCACCGCAATTGTGACGCTTTTTATTCCTGCCTCTTCACCATCTACCCGGTCCACCATCTCATAACTCCAGCCTTTTCGTTCAACAAATCGGGTATACATACGAAACAGCATCGATGACCAGTCCATTGCCTCCGTGCCTCCTTGGCCAGCATGGATAGAAAACACCGCGTCTCCTCGATCGTACGGACCAGAAAGAAAAAGAAGTATTTCATACTGAGAAATGAGCTTTTCTGCATTCTCCAAGTCGTTTTCTTCCATAAGAAGCTGCATGAGTTCGAGATCGTCTATCTCTTTTTTAAGTACAGAGATGCGCTTGAGAGTGTCTGCTGCATTTTTTGGGTCATTCCAGAAAGCACCGTCATAGGTTTTTGCCTCTAGACTTGATACTTCTTCTTTTTTTGCAGGGAGATTCACTTTTACGAGAATGTTGTCTAGTTTGCGCTGCAAATCTTCCTTTTCGGTATCCATAGTAAGAGGTTATTATACATTACTTGAAGTCTTTCCCCACGGTCACAACGATATCAGCTGTTTCAGATTTTGAAAGCACAGTGATTTTTGCTGCCTTTGCATAATCTGAAATTTCTGATTTCACGAGTGATCCAAGGTGTTCATTTCCCTTTTTTACGGCAATCTCCGTGAGTTCAAAATCAAATGTGTCCGCGTTCCCCGTCACGATATCTTTATATCCTTTATCTTTCATCACTGTTTTAACGTCTCCTGCTTTCCCTGGTGTACCTGAGCCGTTGAGTATTTTTACTTTAAGTGTATCTTTCTTTATGGCGGGAGTTGGAGTTGCTGTGGGGAGCGGTAACGCTGTTGGAGTAGGGGTTGGTTTAGCTTTAGCCATAAAGTTGGGTAGTTTCATATTAAACCCAGCTGGGCTTTGTGTGAGAAGTGTAAAGACAAGAAATGATCCTACAAATGAGGCAATAAACAACATGATTTCTTTAGAAACTCGAATACCAGGAATTGTAAAGTTCTTTTTTTCAATTCCCTGTCCCATGACTGCGAGTGACGGGCTAAATGTATTCTTAAGAAGAGTAAATCCCTTATTTTCTATAGAAAAGATGAGAGCTCCAAAACAGACATCAAACTGCAAAATGGGAAATGGATTACTATCTAAGGTAACGAGCATTTTAAGATAGTCTTCATAAAAATGGGGAAGGATTCGTTTGAGCGGATTTGTCCAGATACCAACATTTTTTGTAAAGGTGTCTTGTCGAACTGAATCCGATAATGCACCAGATAATATTAATCTATTTATTTTCATGCGCTTTTCTTCATATTCGCCTCCAATTTTTTTGAGTGGTTCCTCCACACCTTTACCCGCTGCGAGTTTTGCTGAAAATAATTCTTTTTCCAGAAGTCCAAAAGAGTCAAAAAGATAGGCACTTATTGAGTCGTCTTCATATAAACCATAGAGTATATGTTCAATCTTGCCACGTCTCAGAGTTTTCTCAAATAACTTGTAGTAAGAAAGAGTGTCTGGGATAAGTGAAGTGAGCTGTAAATCAACGAGTTGAAGCGTATCTCTATATGCTTGAACTGTTGTCTCTTCTATTGCATAAAGACTTACAATGCGTTTTGTTTCATTTTCTGCACCGACAAAATCAAAATATACATTGTCCAGATGTGCAGGAAGTACTGAACGAGCCTTCTCTTTCATAAATGAAGTTACTGCAGATGCTGCCATGTCGCTAGGTACTTCACTTCGAGAAAAGAAAAATGCTTCTTGCGGGAGGATTAGAGAAATTTGTTTTTCTTTTGAAGCATTTCCTACCAGGTGGGAGATAACCTCTTTGATAGCTGAAGCAACGATATCGGTGTGCGCCACCTTGCCTGCTTTAAGGAGTTGTACACTGAACTTCTTTTCAGCTTGCTGGACACTGTATTGTCCGAGCAGCGATTTGCTGACATGAAGTACTTTAATTGCATGTTGTCCAATATAGATATAGAGCATATGATTCGTATCTCCATTATAACGGCTCTTTGTGAAAAAATGCAAGTAGGATTTGGATTCATTTGATACAATGAATCCAAATGGAAGATGTGATTGACAAATTAAAAGAGCGGATTGATATCGTGGAGCTTATTGGCTCGTATATGCAACTGAAAAAAGCAGGGCGCAATTTTAAAGGCAACTGCCCCTTCCACCAAGAAAAAACTCCCTCTTTTGTGGTGTCCCCCGACCGTCAACTCTGGCGTTGTTTTGGCTCATGTGGAATTGGAGGGGATGCAATTGCATTTTTTATGAAGTATGAAAACCTCACCTTCATTGAGGCATTGAAAGATCTTTGTCAACGATACGGGATTGAAATGGCCCAGATACCCATTGAAGACAAAATGGCACAACATAAACAACGACTCATTCTCGCGAATCAATCTGCAGCTGAGTTTTATCACTATATCCTCACCCAGTCTCCCATTGGTAGGCTCGCTTTAGAGTATCTGAAAAAGCGAGGCGTGACAGACGCCATTATCAAAACCTTTCAACTTGGCTACGCCCCATCTTCGTGGGACTCTCTCACTCGATTTTTATTCACAAAAAAATATACTCATACAGAGCTTGTAGATAGTGGGCTTGCTATTCAAAAACAACTCAGTGGAACTGTATTTGATAGATTTAGAGGGCGTATTATGTTTCCTCTTAAAGATCATCGTGGTATACCGGTGGGATTCTCTGGTCGAATTTTGGAGGGGACATCAGAATCAAAATATGTAAATACACCGGAAACTTCCCTTTATCACAAGCGTTCACTGCTTTTTGGACTCCATATCACCAAAGATGCGGTAAAAAAAGAAAATAAAATAATTCTTGTTGAAGGAGAATTCGACATGATTATGCCCTATCAGCTTGGAATTAGTCCAATTGCTGCAATAAAGGGGTCCGCCCTTACCGCAGAGATGTTGGGATTAATTAAACGATATACGAATAAGGTTTTTTTGGCGTTAGATGCAGACAAGGCAGGCGAGGAAGCTATCCGCCGTGCCATTGAAGTTGCTGAACCTATGGGATTTGAATTAGGAGTAATTAGTATTCCCGGAGGGAAGGACCCAGATGAAGCCGTACGGACAAACGAAGGAGAGTTTAAAAAGGCACTGGAGCATCCCGTACCAGTATATGATTTTCTTTTATCGCTATTTGCCAAAAAATATCCGCCGAGTGACCCTTTCAACAAAAAACAAATCGGAGATGAGATTGCTCCATTTTTATCAGCTATTACCAATCCCATCGTGCAGTCGTATTACATCAAACAACTCGCTAAACTCCTTGATGTGAGTGAAGATGCTGCAGCACGTGTGGTATACGGATATCGAAAAAAAAGACTCATTCGTCCCTATAAAAAAGAGGTATCTACTATAAAACCACAACGAAACCTGGTGATTCAACATTATTTACTTGAACAACTTCTTCATGCCTCATCGCTCGCCCCATTACTGAGCGATATTCTTCCTATTCTTTCAGAAGATGTGTTCTCTATTCCCGCATATGGAAAATTATATATGCGCCTACTCGACCCCTCAGTGAGTACGGGCCCTTTTGAAATTGATTCGTTCATCAAGTCACTTCCAGCCGAACTTGCATCAGTTGCAGATGAGCTTTATTTGAAGGCCTCATCAGAAGATCAATCCGCTACAAAATCACTCAAACACATTGCTTTTGAGATAAAAAGAAACTATTTACGTACAAAACTCAAAACAATGCTCAATTCTGAATCTGAGGCAAGCGAGCGAGAACTTCCTGAATTACAGGCTCAATTAAAAGAACTGGAAAAAATGAGCTCAACAGTATAAAATAGGAGCTATGATAAAGCCAAAGAATCCCAAGACCTTCAAAGAACTCCTCCAACAGGGAGAAGAAGATGGATTCATTCTTCAGGACGATATATTCCTTATTTGTAGTGAACCTGAAAAACATATTCTAGAAATTGACAGCTTCTTTAATGATGCGCTTTTAAAGGGAATTGATATCTTTGAAACAATCTCCACACGAGAAGAAGAGGAAGTGCACAAAACCACCGAAGAAGTAGAAAAAGAACTTGAACAGCTTATCACATCTAAACATGGAGAAAGTCTAGACCCAATTAAAAAATATTTAAAAGAAATTGGTAAAACTCCCCTTTTGAAGTTTGAAGAGGAAATTATTTTGGCAAAGTCATATGAAAAAGGGAGTGAAAAAGCAAAAGAAAAACTTATCAAAGCAAATCTCCGACTAGTTGTCTCAATTGCAAAAAAGTACTTAGGCCGACGTCTTTCATTTCTAGATCTCATTCAAGAAGGAAATAAAGGGCTTATCCGAGGAGTGGAAAAATATAATTGGCGACGCGGATTTAAGTTTTCTACCTATGCAACATGGTGGATTCGACAAGCGATAACCCGAGCAATCGCAGACCAGTCACGAACTATCCGAATACCGGTGCACATGGTAGACCAGATTAATCGGTTTTACAAAACACAACGAAAACTCACTCAGAAATTTGGGAAGGAACCATCAGTGAAAGAAATTGCAAAAGAAATGGAGGTCACCACAGATGAGATCGAAAATCTCATGAAGATTTCACAACAACCAAAGTCTCTTTCTACTCCAGTGGGAGACGATAAAGAAGCCACGCTTGAACAGTTTGTGAGCGACCAATCTCAACCAACGCTTTACGACAAAGTGTCAAAAGAGCTTCTAAAAGAAGCGATGAATAAAGTGCTTGAAACGCTTTCTCCCCGCGAAAAAAAAGTTCTTATCATGCGATTTGGATTGGATGATGGAAAACCAAAAACACTTGAGGAAGTAGGAAAAGAATTTAAAGTCACCAGAGAGCGCATCCGACAAATTGAGGCAAAGGCAATTCGCAAACTCAAACACCCTACCAGAGCTCGCAAACTTAAAGACTTCCTAGATTAATACGAGCTAAGAATGGCAATACCACTAAGGCGATTTTTTTGGCTTCATATGGCTCTAATATATAATTTTTGCGGCTTATAAGCCGCTGTGTTTATTCACTCCCTTGTATATGCTACATCATGGACGACATGAAAGGAAATTTTGTGTATATCAAAATTGGAAGCAGAATAGCTTCAATACGCAAGAAGAAGAGTATTTCCCAAGATCACCTTGCGTTCATAGCGGACATGGACCGCACGTATCTTATGCGGCTTGAGAAAGGTCGGGCAAACCCTTCTGTTCGAACACTTCATAAAATTGCACGCAAACTCAAAGTGAAGGTGGCTGCTCTCCTTAAAGATATTTAGTCTGTAGATTTTTATTTCCATAAGTGGTATGCTAAATGGATATGAAAACTCAAGGATTTATGCATTCATTAAATGCAAATGAAACCCCCACAACTATTCCTCTTCCTTTTGTTGTACTTATCTGTGTCCTGTCAGTTGCAATTGGCGTGGGCGGTGCGTATATGATGATGCAAAAATCATCATCCTCTCTCAGTGGCGGCAAAGGTGCAGCAGTGCAAACAAGTACTGCAGCTGGCGTTACCGATAAAAAAACCTTTAAAGATAGTGCGGAAGGAGTGATGAAGGAGGGTGGCATGGAGGGAGAGGGTAATTTTCATCTTGAGCGTACCGGTGGTATTTCTCAAAATGCATATCTCACATCAAGCACCGTCGATCTCTCAAAATACATCGGTAAAAAAGTAAAGGTTTGGGGACAGACTTTTCAAGGTCAAAAAGCCGGATGGCTGATGGATGTGGGATTAGTTGAAATTCAATAAAATACGATGATTCAGTTTGAAAATGTCACAAAATTATATCCCCTTGGTGTCGCCGCATTAGATGATGTTTCATTTTCTATAGCCCGCAGTGAGTTCACCTTTCTTGTGGGCACATCTGGCGCTGGTAAAACGACCATTCTCAATCTCATTCTCGGTGATCTCTATCCCTCCTCAGGAACTGTTAGTGTAGATGATATTGATATCTCCAGTAAAAAATGTAAGCGCATCGAAGAGCTCAGACGGCATATCGGTGTGGTGTTTCAAGACTTCAAAATACTCCAAGATAAAGACGTCTTTGAAAATATTGCACTGGGTTTATATATCCAAAACCTATCTCTCAAGAAAATAAAAGAGGAAGTGCGAGAAGTGCTCACCCTTGTTGGACTAGAAGAAAAAGACCACTATTTCCCCGTGCAGCTCTCTGCGGGCGAACTACAACGAGTTGCGATCGCGCGAGCGCTCTGTGGAGACAGACATATTATTTTGGCGGATGAGCCCACAGGCAATCTTGATCCCAAAACAACGTGGGATATCATGAAGATTTTCAAAAAAGTTGAGGCTCATAAAACGATTATTATCGCAACCCACAACACCGATATTGTAAACAGTATGAAAAAACGCGTGTTAGTACTTAAAAAAGGTAAGCTTGTTAAGGATATGCAAAAAGGAGGGTATGAACTATGAAACAACTCCTCACCGCAATTCGACGAACTCCCTATCAATCACTTGCTGTGTTCTCCTCCCTGTTTCTCACACTCTTCCTTTCACTTCTTTTAGTATTTTGTCTCAACTTTTTGTATGGATTGCTTGGTTATGTTGAGTCGCGCCCTCAGGTGACCATCTATTTTCAAAATGAAGCCTCTGAAACGAGTATTATGAAGGTAAAAAATGATTTGGAAAAGTCAGGAAAGGTGGAGAGCGTAAAATACATGTCTAAAAATGATGCATATTCGTTGTATAAAAAACTAAACAAAGATAATCCGCTTCTGCTTGAAATGGTAACACCAGACATTCTTCCGGCATCCCTTGAAATTTTTGCCAAAAAACCCACCTTTCTTCCTGAGATTGCAAGCTATCTCAACGGTGTTACGGGCAAAGATGAGGTTAACTTTCAAAAAAATATTGTCGACAAACTCCTATCGCTCACTGCGATAGTGCGCATCATTTCACTTGCGTTTTTCCTCTTTTTGATGAGCGCTACAATTATTATTGTCATGACAATCACCCATTTTAAAGTAGCTCTTAAAAAAGATGAGTTGGAACTACTTCGCTTGATGGGGGCGTCTGTTGAATATGTAAGACGTCCATTTATGAATCAAGCGGTGTTTTTGGGATTTGTTTCTGCTACTGTAGTATCAGCTCTTTTTGGAGGAATCATGTGGTTTATTTATCCTTCTATACAAGGTTATTTGCGCGGTATACAATCGCTTGTTATAGATGTGGGGTCTTATCAGCTGACCGTGTGGCCGTTATCGTTTATATACCTAGCCGGGCTCTATGTTCTTCTTGTTTTATTTGGGATGGGAATTGCAGCCTTTGCCACCTATTTTGCTACACGAAAATATCTTGCAATACAGCGAAGTTGAAACTCCTTAAAACTTGTATAATAAACTATGAATCTGGCAAAACAAAGCATTCTTTTTTTTCTTATACTTCTGTGTGTTTTTGGAGGGACGGGTCGCCTGTCTGCACAAAATGCCGATATTGAAAATAAAATACGAGAGTATCAGCAAAAACTTGCAACAATCCGTCAAGAAAAAAACACTCTTTCTTCTCAAATTCAGCAAATGGACACACAGATTTCACTTGCAGGACTCCAGATTCAACGATCTGAGCAAAAAATTATCGAGACTCAAAGTGAGATAGAAAAACTCTCTTCTCGAATAGATAATCTCGACTCATCGCTAAATACACTCTCCAAACTGCTTCTGCGTCAAATTGCTAAAGGATATAAAACGCGTTCTGTTTCTTTGGTGGAGATGCTTCTTGAAACAAAAAATATGAATGATCTTGCTAATAAAATTAAGTATCTTCGTTCCACTCAAAACAACAATCAAAAACTTCTGGTTCAGGTCCAGGAAGCAAAACTCAGCTACGAGGAACAAAAGGTAATTCGTGAGCAAAAAAAACAAGAGCTTGATCAGCTGATCGCAAGCCTAAACACTCAAAAAGAAACCCTCAAAACACAACAAGCTCAAAAAGAAAAGTTGCTAGTCGATACAAATAATGATGAGGTCACCTATCAAGCGTTGTTGTCTCAAGCTGAGTCCCAATTAAAGGGATTTAAATCGTTTGTGCAAAGTTCGGGTGCTAGTTCTGTGATTTCTGCCAATGCATTCGGGAGTGGTTCGGATGGTGTATATTTCTCACAACGAGATGCCCGGTGGGCACATCAATCCATTGGCTATTCTTCAGAAAGCATTCTAGATGTGGGTTGTTTGCTTTCTTCAATTGCTATGGTGGGAAAAAAATATGGACAAGATACAACTCCTGCAAATATCGCCTCTGACACCTCTCGTTTTTGGGCATATACCGCGTGGATGAATTATCCGTGGCCTGGAGTTGCAGGACGCAGTTATCGAAGCATCTCTTCATCAGATATTGAAGGAGAGTTGAATGGAGGAACATATGTGATTGTGGGAATCAGCTACTCAGGGAGTTGTTGGGGTAAGTCGGGTGGAGATCATTATGTTGTCCTTATAAAAAAGGATGGAGGTACCTATACCATGCACGATCCCATTCAAGGACCGGATAAGAAGTTTAGCGATTTCTACTCTACAATCTGCTCCGCCGCTACATTCAAGTAAAATAAAGCTTACTACTAATGCGTTTTTTATGTTTTTGTGACGGTCTAAATTGAGGATATTGCGGCTTATAAGCCGTTGCGTTTAAACATGTAGTTTTGTAACTTATAACTTGAGGCTTGAAACTTAAAATAATTTGTATAAAAGTTACAAGTTGTAAGTTTCAAGCTATAAAGTTGTGAAAAAATACCTATTTGTTCTGCTATTTGTTTTTATATTCTCTTACTTAATTTTCCCCTTTTTTCCTGTATATGCTTCCGTTATTCTCAATGAGATTGCAATTATACCAACGCAGGCAGTGGAGCTATATAACAATGCATCAACAAGTGCAGATATCTCTGGATGGTATATCGATGATGCAGGAGGATCAACATATTTTTCAGTTCCCCCACAAACACTTCTTGCGCCACAATCATGTGTTGTTTTTACCACTGATTTTAACTTCAATAAATCGTCTCAAGACTTAATTCGCCTCTTTGATAGCTCGTCACCTCCCACTACTACCTCTGCAAAATTAATTGAAAGTTATGGATACTCAAAAGCACCAGATACTGGCTATTCTTTTTCAAAAATAAAAGACGGAGGTGCTGAGTGGCAAACAAACCTCTCATCGCTCGGCCTCTTTAATGAATCGTTCACTTCTTGCATCCCCACTCCTTCTCCCTCACCCATACCAACAGAAACTCCATCTCCAACTTCAACAACTGCACCATCTCCTACCCCCGACACCCTAACCCCCACACCCTTTAAAGATTATTCAAATATACTCATTTCAGAACTCTACGCATATCCAGCACCTCATGAACATGAGTGGATTGAACTCTATAATAATAATGAGTTTCAAGTATGCTTAGATCATTGGTATCTGGATGATGGTGATGCGACTGGGTCCGCGCCTAAACAATTATCAACGTGTATAGATCCATTTGCCTATATTGCGATCGACTTCACAACATCTCTGTTTAATAATAGTGGAGATACTGCTCGGCTGCTCAACCATGACCGGGTTGAAAAAGATAGTATGGAATATGGAAAGCATTCGGAAAGTAATAGTGTCGGACGGGTGTCGTTTGACGCTGATGAATACTGCGAACAAACGCCCTCAAAGGGGAAAGCAAATACAGACTGCCTAGCTCCCCCCACTCCACTTCCGACTAAAGTTGTCGTCTCCTCACCTCGCCCCACAAAACACATTATCGCCTCTCAAGAGGATCAGAAGTCATATCAAAGCAATACTGCTCAGGCAGGAATAGTCTCTCGTCAACTGCAACCGTATAACACTCCTGAGGGCGAGATATTAGGCCTTCAAACTGAGGAAAATTTACCTCCCTCTCCACTTCCTTATACGACAGGTGTTTCATTTTCATATAGTCTTTTGACTATTGTTTCTATCTTCATTAAAATGAAGAATGCTTAAGCTAGACAAACTACTCTACTACTGGGTTCCGCCATTCTCCTGGATGGGGGCAATTTTTTATATGTCTTCTCAAAAAAGTGTAGCAATGAGCACAAATGTGGTGGCGGAGTTTGTGACATTTAAAACGCTTCACATGATTGAATATGCATTTCTCTTTTTCCTCTTTTATCGTGCATTTCTGTCTATAAAAAAATATGGGCCTAAATTAGCACCGTTTTATGCATTTTCTGTGGTGTTGTTTTATTCAATGACAGATGAACTCCACCAACTCTATATACCCACCCGTCAAGGGCGAGTGAGAGATGTCTTATTTGACCTTGCTGGCATGATTGTTATGTATGGTATTATTAAGAAAGTATCTCTTGTAAAAAAACTGCTATGAACTCATTTATTAAGAAAATTCACCTCTTTTTCATCCCGCATGAAGATAATAACTATCATGCGCATTCTCTTCACACCTCCATGTTGTCTTCTTATTTGTTGGTGGCAATGCTCTTGGTGTTTGTGAGTAAAAGTATTCCTTCTTTTTCAAATGTTCTTGGAGTGGCCACAGATATCACCATATCAAAATTATTTTCCTTTACAAATGAAGAGCGAACTCACCTTGGTCTTCCCCCTCTCACTCAAAATGAGATGCTTCAAAAGGCAGCTGAACAAAAAGCTGCAGATATGTTTCAGAAAGATTATTGGTCACATTTTGCTCCAGATGGAGGGAGTCCATGGGATTTTATAAAACAGTCTGGATATCAATATGAATATGCAGGTGAAAATCTTGCAAAAAACTTTCTTTACTCGAAAAATGTTGTTGATGCATGGATGAACTCACCCACTCATCGAGAAAATATAGTAAAAAAAGAATATTCCGAGGTGGGATATGCAGTAAAAAATGGCATGCTGGGCGGAGAAGAAACAACTCTTGTTGTACAGATGTTTGGCACACCACTTCAAAAAGGTGCTGAGAAACCGATAAATGAAGTCTCCCCTGCACAGATACGTACTGCTCCGGCAGTTCTCGGGCAACAAAAACAAGGCTTGGCGGTGGTGGGCAAAAAGGCTGCTTATGATATCAATGTATTGTTTATTTCGTTTATCGTATTTGCTCTCATCCTAGACTTTATCTTTGCATCAAAGCTAGATTTGCTCCATCTGAGAGGGAAACATCTGGCTCATTTATTGTTTCTCGGTTTTATCAGTCTGGGAATTGTATTTATTCTCAAGCGAGGTGCAATTTTATAACGACCTATGAATCATATTATCCAATCTGTTTCAAAAGAACTTAAAAAGCATCTCTACGACTATCTGATTTTATGCACCGGAGGGATTATCTTTTTGTTATTTTTACGGTTATTTCAGGGGTATCGCACCTATAGTTTTATCGTTATCTCACTCTTTGTAGGATTTTATGTTTTTTGGGGTCAATATCATCATACAAAATTGAGACAAGTTAGACTTAGTCATATAGTAGAATATATCCTCATAGGTTTTACTGTATTATTTTTGTTGATATTATTTATTCAACCTTAACCCCTTATGAAAGGAGTCATTCTAGCTGGAGGTCTTGCAACACGATTAAGACCATTAACCCTCGTCACTAATAAACATTTGCTTCCTATCTATAACAAGCCCATGATTTACTACGCCATAGAATCCATGGCACGTGCAGGAATTAAAGAAGTATTAATAACAAGCTCTCCAGATCATGCCGGTGACTTTGCAAGCCTTCTTAAATCGGGAGAAGATTTTGGTCTCAAACTTTTTTATGGAGTACAACAAAATCCTAAGGGGGGAATTTCAAACGCTATCGCTCTTGCAAAAGAGTTTGCAAAAGGAGAAAAAATATTGGTAATTCTGGGGGACAATATTTTTAGTACAGACCTAAAGTCTACAATTGAAGAGTTTGAAAAACAAGAAGTCGGCGCCCTCATTTATGGTGTTGAGATGCCCACAGACTCAAAACAGTATGGAGTGATTGAAATAAATAAAGAAGGTAAAGTTCTTTCAATTGAGGAAAAACCAGAGCATCCTAAATCGAATATTGCTCAAACAGGTGTTTATATGTATGACAGTCGCGTTTTTGAATTTATAGAAAAACTTAAACCCTCCAAAAGAGATGAGCTTGAGGTGACTGATTTGAATAATTACTATGTCTCTGAAGGCACTCTCACGTGTAAGCTCCTTGACTGGTGGATTGATGCTGGGACATCGTATGATGAACTATTGCGAGCAAACAATTTGGTGGCAGAAAAAGTGAAGCAAGGCAAATTATAAGGACTTGACGCAAAGAGTGCATGGGCAGTATACTGAATTGAGAAACCACATGTTATTAATGTTTATCTAACACTTTATGGATACCATGCAGATTCTTCTCATTATTACTCTCGGTACTACCACTGTTTTTTCGGTAATTATTGGTATACAACTAATACTTGTCCTCAAAGAATTAAAAAAAACACTTACCACAGTGAATAAAATTACTAATGGATTTGAATCAATCGGGGTTGGGTTGGAAAAGGGATTTGAAGAAGTATCCGGATTTATGAATGGATTTAAAGCTCTATTTAAGCTATTTGAACTTATCGCACCCAAAAAAAATGACAAAAAATGAATCTGGGGTAAAAAACTTCTGGAATGGTTTTTTGGCAGGCGGAGCGATAGCAACACTTGTTTTATATGCGTTTGGAACGAAAAAAGGTCGAAATGGACTTCGTACACTCCTTTCCTTTTCTGAAGATTTAGATTCAAATGTTCATAAATTATTTTCTCATTCACAGGCACAAAACAGTAAAAAAACAACTAAAAATCAAGGATCCATATTGGATACCGTGTCGACGGTCCTTGATAAAATACACTATGCATCAAAACACGCTTGACTTTTCATTATTTATAATGTATAAATAGGAGTTTTTCACACCCCCCCGTATTTGAGGGGATTGTTTTTGTTATCATAAAATTTTGCTCTACCAAAGAACGATGCGAAACCCCAAAGCTCAATCTAACTCCCTGTCACAAATTTTCCTCGGAAAGGAAGAAAACAATCTTAAGGCACTCGACCTGATTGAAATACAGAAGGAGTCTTGGGAAAAACTCCTTGACAAAGAAGTGCGAGAAATACTACAAGAATTCTTCCCAATTGAAGACTACACCGGAAAAAAGTTTGCTCTCTACTTTGAAGACCTCTACTTTGATAAACCTCGCTACACCATCGATTTATGTTTTAAGAAAAAGCTTACCTATGATTTTCCTGTGTATGTAAAAGTCCGTCTTGTCAATAAAAAAACAGGAACAGAAAAAAGACAGGATGTATACTTTTTCAACCTGCCAAAAATGACAACTCGAGGTACGTTTATCATCAATGGAATTGAGCGAGCTATCATAAATCAAATCGTACGTTCCCCTGGGGCATATTTCACAGCAGAAATCGATAAGACATCAGGACTTACTCTCTACAATGCAGAAGTTCGCCCTTATATTGGATCATGGTTAGACTTCACCATAAGCAAAAACGGAACAATCGAGGGAAAAATTAACAAAAAAAGAAAGTTTCTTGCTTCTGCGTTTCTTCGCATTTTCGATAACGAAACCACAGCAGAGATTCTTGAGCACTTCAAAGACTTAGATCAGACGCTACTTGACAAATATATTCTCCCCACGTTTAAAAAAGACAAAGCAAAATCAAAAGATGAAGCAGTGCTTGAGCTCTATCGAAAAATAAAACCCGGTGAACCACTCGTTCTTGAAAATGCGTACGAGACATTAAATAGTCTCTTTTTTAATCACAGAAGATATTCACTTGCAGATGTGGGAAGATATAAAATAAACAAAAAATTAGGATTGAACCAACCAATAGATAGTGAGCATCATATTCTCTCAAAGGAAGATATTATAGCAATACTCAAATATCTTGTTGAACTTACTCTTGATAAAGGGTCATTTGATGACATTGACCATTTAGGAAACAGGCGACTGAAAACCGTTGGAGAACTGGTGGGTACATATGGAATTCGAGTTGGTATGGTTAGAACAGAAAAAGAAATAAAAGAACGAATGAGTTTGGTTCCTTCGGATACATTTCCAACTCCTTCACAAATCATCAACTCAAAACCAATTATTATGGCGATTAATTCGTTCTACAGAACGAACCAGTTGTCCACGATAGTTGATCAAACAAATCCACTTTCTGAAGTGGATAATTTGAGAAGAATCACGGTTGGTGGCCCAGGTGGAATTGAAAAAGAGAGAGCGTCCTTCTCAATTCGAGATATTGCTGCATCTCAATACGGGAGAATTTGTCCAATTAGATCTCCTGAGGGTCCAAACATCGGTGTTGTGACCTATATGGCAATGTTTAGTAGGATAAATAAGTATGGATTCTTGGAGACTCCTTATAAGAAAGTTGAAAAAGTAACGGTTGCAGGAAAAACAAAAGTACGGGTCACTAATATAGTTGAGTATATGCAGGCTGATGATGAAGAGAAATACTATATAACCTCAGCAAATGCAACACTAGACGAAAAGGGATTTATTACAAATGAGACATTAGTAGCTCGCTATTTAGGTGATTTGTCTGAAGTGCCTGTAGAAAAAATCGATTATATTGATATTTCCGAACAACAGGTAGTAGGAATCTCAGCTTCTCTTATCCCATTCTTACAGAATGATGATGCTTCCCGTGCACTCATGGGCACTCACATGCAATGTCAGGCTGTCCCGTTGGTAAAGCCTACTGCACCACGAGTAGGAACAGGAACAGAAGAAAAAATTGCACAAGCTTTGGGAAGAACAGTGCTTGCAGAAGAAGAATCAACAGTTGAATATGTTGATGCAAAAAGAGTGCTTCTTAAGGGAAAAAGTGGAAAAAAATATGACTACGAACTTGAACGCTTTATGCGAACAAATAAAGATGTTATCTTTGATCAAAAACCTCGTGTAGAGCTTGGTGAAAAGATCAAAAAGGGTGCCGTTGTTATCGATGGACCGGCAACAAATGACGGAAAACTTGCACTTGGACAAAATTTGGTTGTTGCATACACATCATTCAACGGACTCGGGTTTGAGGACGGATTTGTAATCTCAGAGCGTGTCGTGAAAGAAGATTTGCTTACCTCAATTACAAGTGAGGAGTTTATTGCAGATCTGATTGACACAAAGCTTGGTCCTGAAGAGTTGACAAGAGATATTCCAAATGTTCGAGAAGAAGTATTGGGAAATCTTGACAAAGATGGACTTGTCGTTGTTGGCACCAAGATGAAAAGTGGAGATATCCTTGTTGGAAAAGTAGCTCCAAAAGGAGAAAAAGAACTTACCGCTGAGGAGAGACTACTTCGAGCAATCTTTGGAGAAAAAGCAAAAGACGTAAAAGACACTTCACTTCGCATGCCATATGGTAAGCAAGGCGTTGTTGTAAACGTTGAAACAATCGATAGTAAAAAAGATCCAAATGAACTTGAGCCAACAGTAATCAAGAGAATAATCGTCAATACGGCAGAACTAAGAAAAATCACCATCGGAGACAAGCTTGCAGGTCGTCATGGAAACAAGGGAGTTATCTCTCGTATCCTTCCAGAATGGGACATGCC
>CAYWLV010000005.1:0-23439 GCA_964459595.1 uncultured Gammaproteobacteria bacterium | reverse complement strand
TCTTGCAGACGGTACACCAGTTGATGTTATCATCTCCCCTCTTTCGATTCTTGCTCGTATGAATTTGGGACAACTGTTTGAAACATTGCTTGGATTTATTGCTCAGTCAAACAACTGGAGAATAGTTGCTCCTGTTTTCGAAAAGATTGAAGAAAAGTTCATTACAGAAGAGTTGGCAAAACTGGGAATTCCTTCAGATGGAAAAGTTACACTCTTTGATGGAAAGACTGGACGCAAATTTGATAATAAGGTACTTGTTGGGACCGGATATATTCTCAAACTTATTCACATGGTTGAGGATAAATTCCATGCCCGATCAGTTGGACCATACTCACTTGTGTCTCAGCAGCCTCTGGGAGGAAAATCACAAATGGGAGGACAGCGATTTGGAGAAATGGAAGTGTGGGCACTTGAGTCACATCGAGTTCCGGCAACTTTGCAAGAAATGCTTACCATTAAATCTGATGACGTTCGTGGAAGAACAAAGGCATTTGAGTCGATTATTAAGGGAATTGAGATTCCACAATCAAACGTACCTGAGTCATTCCATGTTCTTTTGAAAGAGTTGAATGCATTGGGATTATCAATTGATTACATTAAATAACCTATGGAGGAACAGTTTGTATTGGACTTCTCAGGATTGAAGATTCGTCTTGCATCCCCCGAAGACATCTTGAAGTGGTCAAAGGGAGAAGTCACTAAACCAGAAACGATTAACTATCGCACATTCAGAGCAGAGAAGGATGGGTTATTTGATGAACGAATATTTGGACCAACAAAAGATTTTGAATGTTATTGTGGAAAATATAAACGAATTAGATACAAGGGAATTATCTGTGATCGTTGTGGTGTAGAAGTAACAACTTCTGCAGTGCGAAGAGAGCGAATGGGTCACATCAAACTCGCAACTCCCATTTCACACATCTGGTACTTCAAGGGAGCATCTACTCCTTTGAGTATTGTTCTTGATGTTCCTCCACAGGCTCTTGAAAAGATAATCTATTATGCGCTCTATTTGGTGACCGGCATAGACAAAGAACTGCAGAAAAAAACCGTCCAAGAGTTAGATGGTATGGCAAAACAAGAGATTAAAAAGCTCGATGAAGAATACGAAATAAAGAAAAAAGATTTGAAAGATTTTTTCATTCAACAGAAAGAAACAGTTGTTAAAAAAATCACAAATAAAGAACAAAAAGAACTTGCAACCCAAGAAATCGATTTACGAGAAAGAGAAAAGTTCAGACTTCTTTCAGATAAATATATCGAGGACAAAGCAAAACGAACTGCATTCCTTGATAGAATCGTGAAAACAGTAAAAGCATTAAAAATAAATGACACTCTTGAAGAAGAGGATTATTTATTCTTAAGAGAAAAAGATATTGAAGCATTTGTAACTGTAGGAATGGGAAGTGAAGTTGTTTATGATCTTCTCTCCACAATTGACTTCAAGAAAAAATATGAAGAAGCTGTTGAAGAGTTGGTAAAAGTAAAAGGAGAAAGACGCAATAAGCTTCTCAAAAAAGTGCGAATTCTTGAATCATTCATCAAGGGAAGTGTACAGCCAGCATGGATGATTCTTACCGTACTTCCGGTTATTCCTCCAGATCTTCGACCTGTTGTACAACTTCCCGGAGGAAAATTTGCAACTTCAGATTTAAATGATTTCTACCGAAGAGTAATTAACAGAAACAACCGTTTAAAACAGCTAATTGACTTAGGTGCGCCCGAAATTATTTTGAGAAATGAAAAGAGAATGTTGCAGGAAGCTGTCGACTCTCTTCTTGATCTACAAAAATCAAGAGGAAGAGCACGCACACAAGGTGTTGCTTCAAAGGTGCAGAAATCTCTTTCAGATATCCTTCGTGGAAAACAAGGTCGATTTAGACAAAATCTTTTAGGAAAGCGAGTAGACTATTCAGGTCGATCCACAATTGCAGTGGGACCAGAACTAAAGATTAATCAATGTGGTATTCCTAGAGAAATGGCAATTGAGCTATTTAAACCCCATTTGCTACACGAAATAATCGTTCGTGGACTTGCTCCCAATATAAAGAGTGCAAAAAATTTCCTTGAACTTCGTGAACCAGTTGTTTACGATATTCTTGAAGAAATCACAAAAAATCACCCAGTTCTGTTAAACCGTGCACCGACATTGCATAAATTGTCCGTGTTGGGATTCTACCCAGTTCTCACCGATTCATACGTGATCAAACTTCATCCAGCAGTCTGCGCAGGATATAATGCAGACTTTGATGGAGACGCTATGGGAGTTTTCGTTCCTCTTTCAACCACAGCAATTAATGAAGTGAAGAGTAGAATGATGGCACATCAGAATCTATTGAAACCATCGGATGGTACACCAATCGCCCTTCCAATTAAGGAGATGGCTTTGGGTATTTATTACCTCACCACATTAGACGCTCATGCAAATGAACCAGATGAAAAACTCGCACTGTTTTCAAGTGAAAACGATGCAATTAGTGCATACCACTTAGGGAGAGTTCAGCTTCGCATCCCAGTGATGGTTGCAATCGACGGAAAAGTACTTCGAACGAGTGTAGGAAGAATCTTTGTGAATCAACGATTACCCGCAGAACTTCGCTATGTTAACAGTGACATCCGTGCTGTTGACATTAAAGATCTTGTGGTAAAGGCCATGAAGATTTTTAGTGATAATGAAAAAATCGGTGCACTTATCGACGAATTGAAGGAAGTTGGATTCTGGGGTGCAACAGTTGGTGGAGGTCTTTCCTCTTCAGTCTTTGATTGTAAAATCATTGATGAGAAAAGTTCCATTATTGCCGAAACAGAAAAAGAAGTGCTGAAAGTGGAAAAGAATTATGAGCAAGGATTCCTTACTCTTGAAGAAAAGAAACGATACAGCAATAAATTGTGGCTTGCAACAACCGAGAATCTCGCAAATAAGACATGGGATATACTTGATGAAGAGAATCCAGTGAAGATGATCATTAAGTCTGGAGGAGCTCGTGCCTCAAAAGAACAGCTCAAACAGCTTTCTGCTATGAAGGGGCTGGTGGTTGATCCTATGGGAAAGATTATCGAAGTACCTACCAAGTCAAACTATAGAGAGGGACTTTCCATCTTCGAATATGTTATTTCAGCTCGAGGAGCTCGAAAAGGACTCACAGACTCTGCTCTTAAAACAGCAGATGCTGGATACCTCACACGACGACTTGTTGATGTTTCACATGACATGATTGTGCGAGAAGAAGACTGTGCAACAAATGAAGGACTTAAAATCACCACTTTAGAAGACCGAGGAGAAAAGTTTAAGGCACGTATCAAAGGGAGATTCCTCCTTGAAGATGCTGTCGATGAACACAAAAAAGTTGTTCTTGAGGCAGGAACACTTCTTGATGAATACAATATTGAAGATTTGGAGAAGAAGGGTGTAAAGAAAGTACGAGTAAGATCCCCTCTCCACTGTCATTCAAAGTTTGGTGTATGTCAGAAGTGTTATGGGATAGATCTCTCAGTTGGAAAACTAGTTGAGGTTGGAGTACCGGTTGGAGTGATGGCTGCTCAATCTATTGGAGAGCCTGGAACTCAGCTTACCATGCGTGTCCGACACTTTGGAGGAATTGTTATTTCAGATGTTACTCAAGGACTTCCACGAGTTGAAGAATTGTTTGAAACACGAACACCAAAAGTGGTATCCCCTATCGCCGATATTGACGGAAAGGTTACCATCCAAGAAGACACAGAACGAGAAGCATACACAATCAAGATTATTCCTAACGACTCAACTCAAAAAGAAGAAGAGTTTATCGTTCCCACCATGCAAAAGCTCAAGGTGAAAGATGGAGACCTTGTGGTGAAAGGAACGCAGCTTTCTGAGGGATACTTAAATATCCATGATGTATTGATGGTAAAGGGTCTTAAAGCCGCTCAAATATATTTACTCAACGAAGTGCAGTCTGTTTATGAATCCCAAGGAATTGGAATCCATGACAAGCATTTTGAAGTGATTATTCGAAAGATGAGTGATAAAGTGACAATCGAAGATGAAGGAGACACATCGTTTATCAAAGACGAAGTTGTTTCAAAAATCAGATTTGAAGAAGAGAACAAAAAAGCCTTAGCAGTGGGTGGAAAGCCATCCAGTGGAAAAGTATCCATTCTAGGCATCACCAAAGCAGCTATCTATACAGATTCATGGTTGTCTGCAGCCTCATTTGAGCAAACAACATCGGTTCTTAGCAATGCAGCAATCAAAAATCAAACAGACAACTTGCTGGGACTGAAAGAAAATGTTATAATAGGCAGATTAATTCCCGTTACCGAGGAACTTATCGATAAATATTACAATAAATTTGTAGATTCTTATGCCAACAATCAACCAACTCTTGAAACACAAGAGACAAAGACGAGTTAAAAAGTCACGTGCAGCAGCTCTTAAAACAAGCTTTAACGCTCTTGAGCGTAAATACGTTGCAACAAACAATCCTCTCAAGCGAGGCGTTTGTACTGTGGTAAGAACAATGACACCAAAAAAACCAAATTCAGCCCTTCGAAAAGTGGCGAGAGTTCGACTTTCCAATAAAATGGAAGTAACTGCCTATATTCAGGGAGTGGGACACAATCTCGCTGAGCACTCCATCGTCCTTGTTCGAGGAGGAAGAGTGAAGGATTTACCAGGTGTAAAGTATCATATTGTTCGAGGTAAGTTTGATACAGCTGGAGTTACCAATAGAACCTCATCTCGTTCAAAGTATGGAACGAAGAAGCCAAAAGTAAAGAAAGCAGAATAATGTTTACTAATTAATTCCTATGCCAAGACACTCATATAAAAGGACTCAACCAAAAAATGATCCCATCTACAATAGTTTTGAAGTTTCAAAACTCATTAATTATTTAATGATTGGTGGAAAGAAAACGACATCCCAAGCAATTGTTTACGGGGTACTTGAAAGATTTAAGAAAGAGAATATGGAGCCTGTTGAGACTCTTCTCAAAGCACTTGGAAATGTTGCTCCAGATCACGAAGTTAAACCAAGAAGGTTGGGAGGCGCATCCTATCTTGTTCCAATTGAAGTACGGAGAGAAAGAAAGCTCTTTTTGGGTCTTACTTGGATAGTAGAGGCTGCTCGAGCAAAGTCCAACAAGGAGTTCAGAACATTTCAAGAAAAACTCTATACCGAGCTTAAAGATGCTGCTGCCAATCAAGGACAGGCTGTCACAAAGCGTGCACAGTCTGAAAAACTTGCGGAACAGAACAAAGCTTTCTCACACTTGAAGTGGTAAGCGAGCATCTTTTTATAGCTTGTAGCTTATAGCTTGCAACGTTTGTAGGTATTTTTTCTGTGTTATTCTGAGACTTTCGATTAGCTCAGGATATATTACATGAAGAATCTCAAAAGGTTTCAAGTTTTAAGTTTCAAGTTTTAATTTTTCATACATTCTATGGCTCAACAAGGTGTTGTTACAAAAAACCGCAACGTCGCACTTGATAAGATTAGAAATATTGGTGTTATTGCTCACATCGACTCAGGAAAGACAACTACAACAGAGCGACTTCTTTTTTACACCGGACGAACTTATAAAATTGGTGACATTGATGATGGAGATACACAGATGGACTGGATGCCTGCAGAACGTGAAAGAGGTATTACCATCGTGTCTGCTGCAACTACTACATTCTGGAAAGAATTCCGTATCAATATCATTGATACTCCTGGACACGTAGACTTCACAGCAGAGGTAGAGCGTTCACTTCGAGTACTTGATGGTGGAGTGGTCGTATTTGATGCAGAAGAGGGTGTACAGAGTCAATCTGAAACAGTTTGGAGACAAGCTGATAAGTATAAGATCCCTCGTATTTGTTTCATCAATAAGATGGACAAGCTCGGCGCAGATTTTGAAGGAACAACACAAGAAATTACAGACAGACTTGGTGCACATCCTATTATAGTTACCTATCCAATTGGAAAAGAACACGATTTTGTGGGAGTGATCGACCTGATGACTATGAAAACTTTGATCTACGATAAAGATGAAAAAGGTGTGGAATACAGTGTCACCGATGTACCTTCCGATCTTGCATCAAAAGCAACTGAAATGCGTGCAAAGATGGTTGAACAAATAGCCGAAACAGATGATGCTCTTATGGATAAGTATCTAAATGGTGTTGAAATTTCTATTTCAGAGCTCAAAGCAGCACTTCGTAAAGCAGTTATCGCATACAAAGTGGTACCTGTTTATGCAGGAACTTCACTTCGAAACAAGGGTGTTCAACCAGTTCTTGATGGTATCGTTGAGTATCTTCCCTCTCCTGCAGATTTACAGGTGGTAAAGGGAATTGATCCAGTGAGTGAAGCCCCGATTGAAAGAAAACTCATTAATGATGAAAAATTCTCAGCACTTGCATTCAAAATCCAACTTGATCCACACGTGGGAAAGCTTACCTATACCCGTATTTATTCCGGTACTTTGGAATCGGGTTCGTATGTGTATGATATAAACAAAGGAAAGCGAGAACGCGTATCTCGACTTATTCTCATGCATGCTAATAATAGAGAAGAAATTGATAAGGCATATGCGGGAGAAATTGTAGCACTTATTGGTCCAAAAGAACTCAAAACGGGAGATACTTTAGCCGATGAGGAACACCCTATTCTTCTTGAACAGATTACATTCCCAGAACCAGTTATTTCTCTCGCTATTGAACCAAAAACAAAAGCAGACCAAGAAAAGCTTTCATACACGCTTCAACGTCTCGCTGAAGAAGATCCAACGTTCAAGGTAAAGGTAAATCATGAGACTGCTCAAACAATCATGTCTGGTATGGGTGAGTTACATTTGGAAGTATTGGTAGATCGAATGCGCACTGAAATGGGCATGAACGTAAATGTAGGAAAACCACAAGTGGCATACAAAGAAACCATCACAAAAACAGTTGAGCAAGAGACAAAATATATCAAGCAAACTGGAGGTCATGGACAATATGGACACTGTGTTCTTATTCTCGAACCACTCGCACGTGGAGAAGGATTCAAATTTGAAAATAAGATTAAGGGAGGAGTGATACCCAGTGAGTTTATTCCTTCAGTTGAAAAGGGAGTTATAGAAGCTATGGATAAGGGAGTGCTTTTAGGTATGCCTATGACCGATATGAAGGTGTCGCTCATCGACGGAAGTTACCATGATGTAGACTCATCTGACATTGCCTTTAAAGTGGCTGGATCAATCTGTTTACAAGATGGTGCAAAAAAAGCAGGATTAACGCTCCTTGAGCCTATCATGAAGCTTGAAGTCACAGTGGGGGACGAGTTTATGGGCACTGTAATTGGAGATCTTTCTAGTAGAAGAGGTAAAATTTTAGGCACAGACAAGCGAGGGAAATCCACTGTTATTCGAGGCACTGCCCCACTAAGTGAGCTTTCAGGCTATGTCACAGTTCTGAGATCTCTCACACAGGGACGTGGTATCTCATACATTGAGCCATCTCATTATGAGGAAGTTCCTCAAGGTGTGCTCAAAACCTTGCTTGAGAAAAGTGCTTCAGGAAAAGCATGAAAACTCTTATCATTTCAGACATTCACCTGACTCATGTGTTTGATGAGAAGAAATTCCTTTTTCTAAAGGATCTTATTTCTTCCTACGATGAAGTTGTTCTGAATGGAGATTTCTGGGACGGATACCTCACCACATTTGATCGCTTTCTCGCTTCTCCCTGGTCAAACCTTTTTCCTCTCTTAAAGAATAAGCGTACGGTTTACTTGTTTGGAAATCACGATCAAGAGAAATTTAACGATGAGCGGGCAAATCTATTTTCGGTTGAGCAAAAACACACCCATTCTCTGCATATAGGAGGGAAGACATATATTCTCGAACACGGACACAGACTCAATCCTGCGGTTGATACGAAGTATCATATTTCTATGCGAGCTATGTATTTCATCACTTATTTTTCCCAAAAAATTGAACGGATTTTAGTGCGCATGGGAAGCCCCCAAAACATAGTTGTACACCTGGCAAATTTAAACATCATTCAAAAACTCAAAAGGAAAAAAGAATCGCATTGGTATGTGTGTGGACATACTCACTTTGCAGAAGTAAATAAAAAAGCTAAATTTGCAAACTCTGGATTTGTTTTGTATGGAAAAGCATCATATATAGTGATTGATGACTCCTACTCTACCCCAATTCTTAAAAGCGAGTGGTATAAATAAAAAGAATAAACTATCTTCCTTTTGGATCATTGATACAAGAATTAATAGAAGTATCCCAAGTGCATAGCCAGTGTTTTACATCACATTCTTCAAACGTCTTAATCTGGGTACAAATAGGAATAGAAATTTTTACCTTCTTTATTACCTGTATGGGCATTCTTGCTGTTTTTTTAGATGTGGGTTTTCTATAGGTGCCAGTACCACTTACAATTCCTGTTTTTTCATGAATCCAGGAATAAAAATGACTAACAGAGGTAAAAATGTCGGAATCAATTTTGCGGCTTTTCGATGCTATCCCTAATACATAATCGTTAATTCCATTATTAATGATTGCTGGTGAACCGGAGTCACCTTTCCACAGTCTATTTGGCATCACCCTGAATTTATCTTCCAAATTCCAAAATTTTGCCAGTATCGTGATATTATCGACTTTTCTTAAATTAGATGAAAGAAATTGATTATTCGTATCCATTTTAGTTCCTCCAAATCCCATGATACTAGCTTTATCTTCATTACTAATCCATAATTCTTCAAGAAGTTTGCCTCCGTTTGGATTATATATTGACAATGTTGGTATATTCTTTGATGGATTCTCCAAATGAAGCAGTCCAATATCATTCCATTTGATAATAGGACTTGATTTATCAATGTCATTATATTCCTCATGTAAATAATACTTATCAATTTTCGAATAGTGGAGCGCCTTTAAGTCTCTATCTAAATAATCAAGTCCTATCATTACCTCTATTGTTAATGGGTCACCGAATTCTTTTTTGCATTTATCTATACAATGTCCAGCAGTTAGCACCCACTCTTCATTAATAAGAACTCCACCACAAAATAACCAACCATTCTTGTTAAACAAAGCTACGTGAAACGGAAACTCTCCATCTTTTGCCAGTTCTCCCCCAATTATTTTTAAAGGTTGAGTATTTTTTGGCGGAACTGATGCCCTTGTATATGTTGAGGTGGGTTGTTTGGTAAGCTGAAAAGCAAAAAAAATAAATATGCCAATTAGTATTAATATAAAACCAATACTACCAACCAATTTATTAAAACAAATTTTGTTATTTTTCACAGATTAATACTAATACTAAGAAAAAAATAAGCTCAATTCAAGCACAAAAAAAACACAAATAAATGTCATTGCGTGGAGCGCAGTACCGTGGCAATCTAAAAAAATCTGTCTTATAGAATCATCCTGCTGGGACATCACTACGATAATAGTATCATGATTGATATCTGATAAACAACCGTTGATAAGACAATATATTTCTTTTTACTTTATTGCTTTATAAGTCTATAGTATTCTCTTCTTGACATAGTGAACGTATGTTTACTATACTGTGAACGATAGTTCAATTACATAATCTGTCTGAACTTGGAACCTGGAACATAGAGCACAAAAAAGAAGAACTATACATCTTTAGTTCAATGTTCTATGTTCTTGAATTACAAATTATCAGAAATATTACTACTTATGAAAGACCGCCTGTCTATCCTTAAACGATTTTATAAACAGCACTCCCGCCTCCCCTCATACTCGGAGATGCTCAAACTTTTCAATGTATCCTCCAAAAATGCTATTTTTAAAATAATCAATAAGTGGATTGAGGAGGGGTTTCTTCAAAAAGATATCCATAATAAATTAGCACCAACTCAACGGCTTTTTGCTCTTCCCTATCTTGGCGTAATCAAAGCTGGCTTTCCAATACTTGCTGAGGAAAATAAGGAGTACCTATCGCTAGATGATTATCTCATCGGCGACCCTACCTCCTCATTTCTCCTTAAAGTAAGTGGAGATAGTATGGAAGGTGTAGGAATCTTTCAGGGAGATATTGTTATTGTTGAGCGCAAAAAAGAAGCGTCTCTTGGAGCAATTGTCTTGGCTCAAATAGACCGCGAGTGGACATTAAAGATTCTCAGAAGAAACAGATCCACCAGAAAATATTATCTTGTTGCAGCAAATGCAAAGTATCCCGATTTTTATCCTCAGGAGGACTTACAAATATTTGGCACAGTAAAAGCAGTTGTACGAAAGTTTAACTAGTTCTAAAAATCTAAAACCTAAACACTAAATTCTAATCAAATAACTACAAAATCTGAAATTTTAAATAGAATCATATTGTTTTGAGTTTAAAAATATCTTCGTCATTGGGCACTGCTCATGTTTATGTCTTTTTGCACTACAATATTTCCGCCCATATTCAATCAGCAAATACGTAAAATGTACCCATTCGCTCCTGGGCACAATTTTCATTAAATCTTTCTCAATCGCCTCTGGATTTGTGTTTTTTGTCAACCCCAAGACTCGTGAGAGTCGTATCACATGCGTGTCTACTGCAATTCCCTCCACCACGCCATATGCATTACCCAGTACCACATTTGCCGTTTTTCTCCCCACACCCGGGAGAATCACTAATTCTCTCATGGTGTGAGGGACCTCTCCTTTATATTTTGTCTGAATAATCCGTGCAGATTCTAAAATGTGTTTAGCCTTTGTATGATAAAAGCCAGTTGAAAAAATATCTTTTTCAAACTCATGAATATCTGCAGAGATATATTCATCCAAACACGCATATTTTTTAAATAATTTCTCAGTTACCTTGTTTACCTGTTTATCAGTACACTGAGCAGATAGCATAACGGCAACAAGCAGCTCCCAAGGAGAAGAGTAATTAAGCATTATTCTGGCGACAGGAAACAGCCCTTTTAATACGTTAATAATAATAGTAACTCTTTCTTTTATCTTCATATTCTATTTTACAACTTATATGCAAGGAGGTAGATTGAACTAAAAAATTGAATGTAACCGTAGCGATTCGAAGCAATATGCCAGGCATGTTGACCTTTTTGCGGCTGAGAGTTGAGGGCGAGGTGGGAAAAACGATGCAAAACGGCGCAACTGCCGGCATATGCAAGAATCGTTCAACATTCAATTCTGACAGAATCTATAGAAAAGATTATTTAATACAATAAATATTGTCTTTGCAAGAAATAAACCCCTCCTTCATCAACTGTTCAATCGCAGTAAACAATCGTTCATCTGGATATATTTTTTTTAACTCTTCAAGAGTATGGGGCTTATTCAAAAGTAGTTTAAGTATTCCTCCTCGCACTTCTCTCACACTTCCCTTAAATTTTTTTTGTTTTACATATCCTTTACTTTTTTTATTCGGATTATCTACCTGTTTTATCAGAAAGGCCCCATAATCCATCAAGGCCCAATACCACTCCCTTGGATTCTTTCTCTCACTAGTTTTTTCAACAAAAGGTATAATCTCTGAATCTTCAATATTTTCTTTATCAGAAAAAAAATGATGAATATACACACGACGAATATTTGTCTCAATAAATGCAACCGGCTTATTGAATGCAAACGCCGCAATTGAACACGCAGTAGCTCTCCCAATCCCCGGCAGTTCATCTAACAAGTGCGGATTGTCAGGGAGTACTCCTTTGTATCGATTAATAATTATCACAGCAGCCGCTCTCAAATAGAGCGCCCGGCGATTATACCCCATCCCTTGCCATGCAGCTAATAGAGTAGTATTTGAAGCTTTTGCCAACGACTCAAAATCTGGAAATGTCTGCATAAATGAAGGATATTTTATAAGTACCCGAGCAACCTGCGTTTGCTGCAACATCACCTCTGAAATAAAAATGCTGTACGGGCTCACATTCTTCCTCCACGGCATCTCCCGTTTATTTTGTTTGTAAAAGTCCCAAATTGTAGCGATAAATAAAGATTCATTCATAAAGAAACCCTAAACTCTAAACACTAAATCGTAATCAAATAGATACAAAATATCAAATTAAAAGGTAAAAAAGCTGATTTGAGATTTGTGTAGAGTTTATGGTTTAGAGTTTAGAGTATTTCTCCTATATATCTCCTCTTTCCCTCATACTCACAAACATATCCTTCGTCACCACCACATGATCTACCACCTCAATTCCCAACAACTCTCCCGCCTTCACAAGGCGCTTTGTCGTTGCTCTATCTTCATCCGACGGAGTTGCATCTCCTGAGGGATGATTATGGGTAAGAATAATCTGCCCTGCATGATGACGAACAGCAGGTTCAAACACTTCGCGAGGATGAGCAATGCTAGCGCTCAGCGAACCTATAGAGATAAGCTCCTTTTGAATCATTTGATTGCGCATATTCAAATAAATCACCACAAAATACTCTTTCTTTTTTGTGGATTCATCACGCATCAACTGCCATACATCCTTTGGACTCACAATCAACTGAGTACTTTTATTTCCATACAGGCGATGACCTAGCTCCATTGCAGCACAAAGTGCACTTATTTTTGCTTTTCCCACACCGCGAACGCCCAGAAAAACAGAAGGTGAAACGGCATTTTTATGTTTATTCAAGAGAAGAGCTACTTCTTCCGCAATATGCGTCACAGACCTGCCTGCACGCCCAGTGCGTATAAGTAGCGCACACAACTCAGGGAGCTTCAGCCGCTCAACACCATAAGAGAAAAGTTTATCTTGAGGTTTCATTACATCACTTCAGCCACTCAACATACGAGCAGCCAGTTGCACTTCTCGTCTCTTTATCCCATCCACCAGTTGAACATTTTTTCATATTCTTTCCTGTTGAGGTAGTGGTTTTGATGAGTTTTGCACCACATTGTGGACATTCTTCGTCCAATTCTTCAATAGGTGCTTTCAGCCACTCAAAAAAATTACACCCACTTGCTGTTTTTGTCTTTGGATCCCATTTTGAGGTAGAACATTTTTTCATTTTCTTATTGAATCGAGTCATTGTAAGAACGAGTGGCTCTCCACATTTTGGACATTTTTCGTCCAGTGTTTCAGCTTCAAAAGGAAGCCATTTCACATAATCACATCCTTCTGTTTGTCGAGTTTCGCTATTCCAGGCACCTGTTGAACATCGTTGTAATCTTTTTCCATTTTTTGTAGTAACTACTTCTCCCAATGCTGAACCACATTTTGGACATTTTGAGTCATCCATATAAAATAAAAAATAAATTATTAATAAGAAGACAGAAGTTAGAAGTAAGAAAAGAGAAATTGGTTACCAATTCTATCTTCTGTCTTCTATCTTCCTAATTCTTCTCAAGATCTCTCATTGTATCATTACAACTTGAAACTTATGAGAGAATATAAACCGAAAACCTATAGCTTATACCCTATATCCTACAACATTCATTTGCAACCGTTTATAAGCCGCAAAATCATACGATTGGATTGTTATGAAGCTATTTTTTTCTCATTAGCGGGTGGCTTTTAGCGAAGCTGCTAAATAGAGAAGAAGAGAGATGACAACAATTGCCGCTCCTGCAGGCACATTTGCATAATAGGAAGTGATAAGACCCACCAATACGCTAATAAGAGCGAACCCAATTGCCAGCAAAATACTATTTTTAAACCCCTTAACAACGGTCATTGCTGTTACAACGGGAATCACCATTAATGCGCCAATAAGAAGAGCTCCCACAATCTTCATCGATAACGAAATAGTGAGTGCCACTAAAATCATAAATAGCATATTTACTCTTTGCACAGGAATACCACTTGTACGAGCGCTCTCTTCATCAAAAGAGGTATACATAAACGATCGGTAATTGCTCATAAACAACACACCAATCACTGCTCCCAGTGCGAGAATTATCAAGATGTCATTCTCGGTAACGGTAGTGATTGATCCAAACAAGTAGGTGAAGATATTTGCGTTTAACCCATTCCCTACACTGATCAAAATAAGAGCCATAGCTAGCCCTCCTGGAAGTATCATTGCAAGAATACTTTCTGCCGATACATAACTTCGCCTACGAAGCTGTTCGATAAGAAGTGCTATGCAAATTGTAGTGAGTATTGTGGTAACCAATGGATTTACTCCCATCAACAAGCCAAGAGCCACTCCGGTGAGCGCCACATGAGAAAGTGAATCAGCGATGAGTGAGAGTCTCCGTACCACCAAAAAGCTCCCAATAAGCGGAGCAATTAACGCAATTGTGATGCCTGCAATCGCTGCTCGTATCATGAATCCATATTGGAATATTTCAATGACTCCGTGCATGTTGTGTATGTGAATGAGTAATAGTGCAGGTATTTGTTTCATACGGAATTGTTTTTTTATCTATTTGCATGATGCAGTGCACCTGGTGCGATAGGGTGTGTAAATCATGAGAAACAAGTAAAAGAGTGAGATGAAATTCATGATTTAATTTTTGCATCAGTGCATAAAAGGTTTCCTGCGTTTTTATATCCACTCCTACAGTTGGTTCATCAAGAATGAGAAGTTCTGGCTTTTTAGCAAGAGCCCGTGCTATAAAAACCCGTTGTTGTTGACCTCCTGACAACTCTCTAAGGAGCATTCCACCAAACTGTTCCATATCAACCGCACAGAGAGCTTCATGAATTTGAGCGGAAGTCACTGACTCCATTTGCATCACTTCATTTACTGTAATTGGCACATGAGACACTGCAAGTCCAGCCTTTTGTGGCACATACCCCACCTTATTCCACTCCCTAAAGTCTGCTATTGGTACATCAAATAGTTTTACCTCACCTTTTTGTGGTTTAAGAGCTCCGAGTATAATCTTGAGGAGTGTGGACTTTCCAGATCCATTATGCCCCACGAGTCCCACAAAATCGCCTTCCATAATATCGGTGCTAAGCCCATCTAACACCAACTCTCCGCTGTATCCAAAGGAGATGTTGTTCAGGCTAATTATTGGTTTATTGTTCATTGCCACATTCAAGTGCTATTTGTAAATTTTTCAGATTCTCTTTCTGAATACTGAGATAGGATTTTCTCGCTTGCACATCTTTTATTGTAAGCCCTTCAAGTGGATTTAATACGAGTGTCTGAGCATTCACCTCATGTGCAAGTGTATTGGAGAGTGTAGGACTCACAAGCTCCTCAAAAAAAATATAACGAACTTTATGTTGCTTAGCGTAATCTGTTATTTCGCCAAGTGTTTTCGCAGAAGGCTCCTCATCAGGCGAAATCCCAGAAAGTGTCTTTTGTGAAATTCCATACCGCGCAGTTAAATACCCAAAGGCGTTGTGAGCTGTGATGATAGTGTTGCTCTTGCAGTTCCCAAGATTCGCTTTAAATTCAGCATCAAGTGTATGAAGCTCTGCAGAGAGCTTATTATATTGTTCTTGATAATATTGTGTGTGAGCAGGGTCAAGTACTATGAGTGCCTCCTCTACGATTTTCGCTTCCTTTGCATAGAGAACTGGATCAAGCCATACATGAGGGTCGTTCGCTCTGTTCATTAGTTTCTCGCCAACACGTATTACTTTCCCTTTTAGATTTAAACTTTTATCTGTTAGTTTTTCTCCATAACCCTCCATTCCTCCTCCATTAAGTAGTATGAGTTGTTGATTTGACAGTTCTGCTAAAGAGCGTGCGTTAGGTTCAAATTCATGGGGCTCCACTCCTGCTGGAGTAAGAGTTACGACTGTCACATACTCTCCTCCTATTCGTTCTACTAAATAAGAAAGGGGATAAAATGAAGTGGTGATTTGAAATTTTCCTGAAGTCGGCTGTAGCGAACTTTTTATTTTACTCAACAAGAATATCATTATTCCAATACAAACGAGAATTATAAAAACATGCACTTTTTTCATAATTATTTACATTGGGAACATATCCCAAAAAATTCTAATGAATGATTTACAATGGTGAATCGTGTTTGCTTACTCACTTCTTTAAGAAGAGCTTCTTCATTAAACTCAACATCTTCAATCCCGCCACAATTAGTGCATACAAGGTGATGATGATGGCTTGAGTCGGTGAGTTCAAAGCGCACTTCTCTATCTTGAAGATATATCTGTCTCACCACTCCCAGCTCCACAAAACACGTGAGTATGCGATACACGGTGGCTTTGTCGATATCTGATTTATATGATGTGAGGGCTGTGTACATCTCCTGTACTGTTTGGGGTTTGTTTTGAAGCGCGCGAAGTACACTTAGTTTTTGTGCTGTCACGCGTTGCCCTTTTGACTTCATGAGGTTTATAATCGCATCCATGCTCTATTATCGCAAATCATTTGCAATAAGTCAATGTTAAGAAACTTGTAACACGCTTCTCTTCGTGTTACGATAATAGATATGGATACACTTCGTCGCATCATGCCATCTTTATTCATTTTTCTTATGGGGGTTGCACTTGGCATCGGAAGTCTTCTTTCCTATCAATCACTCAAAGGAACAAAGCAGTCGGTGAGCGTAGTAGGTGAGGGTACGGTAGAAGCAATTGCTGACCAAGTGTCTATTTCTGTGCAGGTGAGTAATACCGCAACTACTGCAGAACTAGCGATGAGTGAAACGAAAAAAGATGTGCAGACTCTCAAATCAAAACTTAAACAGTTGGGAGTTCCCGATACTCAGATTGAGGAAAACTCGTATGAAAGTGCCGCTCCCCCCTATCCACTTCAGGTACAACCGATGGAAACTGTTATGAGATATCCCTCTAAGGAAAACACTTCATACACTCAACTCAGCCTAAACCTTAGCTCAATCAAAAATAGTGATGCTGTGCTTTCTGCGATTAATAGCGTGCCTCATGCAATAATAACTAACACCTACTTCTCTCTCAAAAGCTCAAAAAAATACGATTTTAAGGCGCGAGAAGAAGCACTCAAAGATGCACGTCTACAGGTTGAGTCTATAGCAAGGATCAATAATGTACGTGTTGGGAAACTTATTTCTCTCACCGACTCCCTAAGACCAAACCCCATGCCACTCATGAAAGATGAACAGGTTGTGAGTACAACCTCTTTATCTTCGTCAAAGACACACACGTATGAAGAAAAAACAATTCCAGTTACTGCCTCGTTTCGGGTAGTCTACGAATTGTATTAAGGTATACTTATATATATGATTCATCATCATCTCACTCACACCTTCCACATACTTAAAAAAAGATTTGTTTTTGTCATGTTTTTTTTCTTTTTTATCTGTGGATTTTTTTCTGCACAATATCTGGCAAGCTCTAACCCACAAGGTATGCAAACAAAGGAGCAATGTGCCGCACAAATTCAGCAGGTTCGCGCGGCTTCACAAGGTGTTTCTAAAGAAGAGGTGAAGTTGTATGTCGAAAAAGAAAAAATTCTTCAAGAGGTGGTAGACTCTCCCCTCTATTTTGTTTCATCAACTAAAACAATCTCACCCTCACGTTTTGAAGTTACCTTCAGCCTAAAAGGCGGAACCGCAATGAAAACAGATGCAGGTGATTTAACACTCTCCTACTCAAGTAATCTTGATGTGGTTGAAATTAAAACCGGTGAAACTTTTCCTCAGTATCCAAGAAAGGTTATAAGTGATGGCGAAGTGATTATAACCGGTGTTGCCTCGCTTGCAGGATCTAGTGTCACACTTGGTAAGTCAAACACCGTATTTGCCACGATTGTGGTTGAGAAAAATGGATTCACAAATGGCAAAAGCACAATCTCTTTGAACAAAGCAAAAACACAGTTTTACCTGCAAGGCAAATCTGTACTAAATGAACAATCATCATTTGCGGATATCCAACTCTAATACTATGCATCATCCACATCACCCAACACGCGATAAATTAATTTTAGAATACGCCACGCTTTCTGCCATCACTCTGTTTGCAATGGTTGGCTTTGTCTATTTATTTCAAAGCTTTCATCTCAAGTCTTCTCAAGCTACATCAAATACGCTTACCTATAAAATTCGACTTCAGGGAGAGTACTATCCCTTCTCAACTATTCCCACTAATATCACCCTCTACTCCCCACAAGGTAAAGTTGCAGAATTTCCCAATGTAAACTTCACCTATTTCACTGATGATTCATTTCAGGGCACAATTTCCTTTGATTCTAACTTTAATTTCAATACACTATACGCAGTATATATCAAGCCTCATCGGTATTTTGGGAAGCTGTTTTGCAGCACTACAGTTATCGGCAAAAGCTGCACTACTCCCCAGTTTATTGTTCGTCAAAGTGGTGATACGGTGAGCTTGGTAGACTCAGTATTTTATGGTGGCGATATCGACCCAACCAACGGTCGTGTTGATGCATATGATATTTCACGTATCATGGCAAATCTTGGCTCATCAAGTGATCTTTCAACCGATATCAATCATGATGGAATCACCACCTCAATAGACTATATTCTTGCGTTGTACTCACTCTCCAACAACAGCATGGACGATGATATAACACTGGTATTTGTTGCTAATCCCACTCCCACAGTTACACCCTATACTCCCTCTTCAACTCCCACAGTTCCCACCCCAACATTTCCTTTCCCCACAAGCACTCCTGTTTATCTCACACCAACCCCTTTGCCTCGATGTACTCGTTGCACCACTGCGGCATGCGGACAGTGTAGTGATTATGCCACGGGATGGAGATGTAATTGCTCAGGATACAACGGGTCTACCTACGCTTCTTGTGTTGGTGTGGTTGATGCCACCTGCAAACTCAATCCCACCGCAGTCCCAACCATCACCCCAGCTCTTCAAGGCACCTGCAAAGCAGTGCCAGGACCATTTGCTACCGAAACATGTGGTGTTGAAGAACATCTCTACAAATCTAGCTCAACATATGGCGCATGTAAACAGTTAGCAACTACAGGGGAAGACTGCAATACAATAAGTCCCATCAAAGTACGTTGTACCTGCCCCACTGGCAAGGTTTGCGTATGTCAAATGTTAGACAAAATCGGGCAGGCGGTAAACTGCACAAACGGAGGCACAATCGAAGTCAAGTCATGTGAATAACGCTCGATAATTTAAAAAAATAATATGGCACGAGCTAAATCAGATATTTCATTAAAGCAGTTTTTATTATACGCAAGTTTAATTATTGGATTCGTTGTATTAATCTTCGTATCAGTTTTTATATTTAAATTCGATATATCAAAATTCGCTGACCGACTGGAGCCAATTCCATCTCCATAGAATTAGTTTAATTTGTATTATGAAAATAGTTCTCTCTAAATCTAATAAAATTCTGATAGGAGTTGCTCTATTCACATATCTTGTTGCAATGTTCTTTGGTTCACTTGGTATTATCTTGCATATCGTAGTGATAGGAGGCGTAATCAAAATTCTTGCGAAAAGTAAAAAGAATGGAGAACTCGCTACATTTGATCTTACTGCTTTAACCGTTTTTCTTTTCCTTTTCATACTTGTTAGGATTGGAATTTTATGGAATGGATACAATGACTATAGATTAAAAAATGAATATGAAAAGAAATTAGCAGCAGAAATAACTCCAATTCCAAGTGAATATCCAACACCAACCATATATATTTGTCCCACAAAAGATAAAAAAACTCAAACAGATTTAGAGGTAGAAACGGCTGAAAATAATTTATCTTCATATGAAATAAAAGAAATGGTTGAGTCGTCAGGGCAAAACACCAATGGCACAGTGGAACGCACAACTATAGTTGATATTTTGGAAAAGAAATTGCTTCCTGCCCAAGCCTACGATGACTCGTATAGTCAAATATCAAATCAAACGGGTGAAAATAGTTGGACAATTAGATATCCAAAAGAGTGGAAGCTGTATAGGATAAAGAGAAAGCAAACTCAAAAAGATTTTGAATCTCAACCTCTAGAATTTTATGATTTAAAATTTGAACATTTAACATCTTACTTTTATTTAAGAGAGATTGTTACGATGGGAGGTCAGCCAATAGCACTTGCTGAAAATCAGTGGGAACAATTAAAAAAAAGCTGCAGCGTTTCATATTCGAACACTTCAAATGGTGGTAAGAATTATATCTGCTCAGGCAATGTAATTGCATGTGCGGGAAATATGGAAGGCGATCGAAGGATATTATATCCAATAAATTCATATTACAAATCACTTCTCTTTGTAAATGGTAGTTCAATATATGATTGGTATATTTCTTCTCTACTGTTTGATAGAAATCTCAGCGGTGAAAGAGCCTTGAGAGTATATACTCTCTCACATAACTTTTACTCCAACGATGAGCAATTTATCTCGGAGCTTAAAAAAATATATATTTCCCTTCAGGGAGCAAAATAAATTTTGTAAAGTATTGTAAATGGCATTTTAGCTATGAGAAATCAGATATTGAGCTTCATACAAAAATAAATTATCTGTATTTTTATTTTCTTCATTGGCTTTTTAATTGGCAAGCAATCTCAAATAAAGTCTTCGAGTGATAAAATTGCTAAAGTCAATAACAGCTATGCAAAAGAAAAAATAGAGTATGAAAAACAGATAGATGACTTGACTGCATGGAAGAAAAATCGTGGAATTCTAATAGACACAAAACAATATATAAAACAAGAATTCAATAGACGTTTATTCACCCTATTAGGGGATAATCCCAGAAAATTTTGGAATATTTGATGGTTAAGAAAATAACTCTTATAAAGCATCGTCTGTGGTTTATTTAAAAAGAGATGGACCGAACTTTACAAGACTTCTCAGGGTTTAGAAATGTATTATGACTATGAATATACTCCGAGACAATTAGGGCTGAATCTCTAAGTTCATATTTAAATTATATTACGTATAAGGTTTCATTCCCTTCCCTGCTGATCATTTCAACTAATCTCAATACTTTTTTATCATCGGATAAAAATGTAAATAGTGCAAAAGAACAACTAAAAAATATAGCTGATCCAATTGAATTGGATGTAGAATAAATATTTTTTTCGCGAGTGATTAATCAAGTTTCACCAAATTGATAAATTCTAAAGAATATTAATATTTGTTAGAAGTGAGGTTGTATTTTCTATAGACTTATATTGTAACGCAAGAAGCCCTGCCTTTGCTGCTGCATCGCAGTTGACCTGTGAATCATCGATGAAAAGGATTTCGTCAGGATTTTTTTTCAATAGAGTTGCGACAAATATGTATGCTTCGGATTTCTTTTTATCAAGATTGTGTTCTGCAGCCGTAATACTATTCTCAAAGAGGGGTTTTGTAATACTCGTCACCTCTTGTCGATTTTGGATAGTTCCTGAAGTAAATATATTTAAAGAATATCTCTTCTGAAGTTGTCTATATAAATCAAGAAGCTTCTCATTAAATTCAAAATAGGTAAAAAAAAGGATAATCTGGATCGTTCTCCATTAGTTGTTTATTAAGTCCATTCAGTGTCCCCGTATAGAGTGGATTTTTAGGGAGTAGTATCACTCGAGAAAAATCAGAAAGTATTGTGGTAATCATGTGTTATGAATACATAAATGATAGCATGCTAATTGATCCCATATCTATTCCCCTATTAAAAAAGTGGGGCTGTTCATCTGGCTGGGCGAGAGCAATAGAGTTTAGCATGGGTCGATAATGATCATCCGTGGGTACAGCAAGGTGAGCACTTTGACCCCATTTTTTATATTGTAAAAGTGCGCTCGTGTCTCCTTTTTGGATAGCAACTATACATTGCGTCTCAAACTCCTCAGCCCATTCAAACGGCGTATGTTGTGGCTGGGCCAGTCCCAAATTATGCACGATATTACCGCTCCCTATAAATAAAATCCCTTCATTTCGAAGATATGCGATTGTGCGCATTAATTCGAGCTGCTCTTCGGGTTTACTCGCGTAATCAATGCTAAGCTGAAGCACAGGAATAGATGCATCGGGGAACATCCGCTTCAACACAGTCCATGCTCCATGATCGACACCCCAGAGAGCAGAGGGTTTAATATGCTTTTGTTCAGTATGAACACGCTCAGCTAATTGCGGCGAACCAACAACGGAATAGTTGACATGGTAGAGTTTTTCTGGGAATCCATAAAAATCATATATTAATTTAGGGTGTTGATTGGATGTGATATAGCTTCCCGTTGTAAGCCAATGTGCACTCATGCAAACGATCGCTTTTGGAGGAAGTATGCTTTTTCCTATTCTCTCCCATTCGGCAGTGTAAGGTGTATTCTCGATTGCATTCATAGGATTTCCATGACCCACAAACATAAGTGGCATTCGATCTGTTTTGTTCATATATATATGATACTTGGTAATCAATGTGTGGAGACACAACTATACAAGCACTCGTTTTATCGCAATAATTTTATAGTACTGTTGAAATTTTTCAATTCCCCAATAACACGATTCTCCGCTAATTGCGGTTGCGTGATATATAGATTTTTGACTAACAAATAACGCTGAATGAAGACTGACGAGCCATTCACCCTCTGTGTGAAAACATTTTCTACTCTTATTAACTGGATTATTAAATTTATCTTTCAACCGCTCTGCATATATTATGTCCCCTGGCTTACATTTTGATAAATCTAATGATTCACTTGTAGTTATAACTACACCTACAAGGAGATATCCTTCCGGAAGTAATACCTGCTCTGGTGTAAGATACCGCCCAAATACAACGTAGAGATAATCTTGAATCGCTCTGCGGCAATTTCCTGTGGTAAATTTTCCTTTGGAGAGTTCGCTTAATGAAAGTGGCCAATCATCAAATTTATATGTAAAATAGTGAGGTGAATTTGCCATTTGAGTATTAATCATTGTCAAATCTTCCCCATGTCTAGCAATCAAACAAGCTGCAAATAAATTTTGTTTTCTAAATTAGACTTTAATGCGAATAAAGTAAAACTCACTTGGACAGTTTCCTGCTGCTTCAAACTTGTGTAACGAATCTGCTGGAATAATTATGACATCATCCTGTTTATACTCAACTATTTCTTTGTTCCAATAAAATCGCCCTAACCCTTTTAATACAATTCCTATTTCATCATATATATCGTGTTTATGCCAATCCCATTTCGCGCCAGAATTAAGAGTGCCTTTTGTTAAAGCGTCAATATTATTTGTTACTAAATCGGTTTTTGTAACGAGTGTTTGGCGAGACCCAGGAGTATGATGAATTTCTTCAAAAGGAACTTGAGAGATATTAAATATTTTGAATTTTTTACTCATGAAATATTATTATATCATCCTATATGTATTGACTTATTCGAAAGCAAACACGGGTAAAGGATATCAACTGATTAAGTATGGAACGAGAACGTATGTCCGCCCAAAAGCGGAGGGTACAGGATTTGAACCTGTGCATCCCTTGCGGGATACGGGTTTTCGAAACCCGCGCGATTAGCCACTCTGCCAACCCTCCTTGGGGTACAATTAAGCCTCAGTACAGTATAACACAGCAGTCCCAAATCTTCCTTATTTGTGCCCTATTGTTTCATGAGAGAACGCAGTTTCCACTTGGGATCATACATATGTAGGAGAAGTCCGATATTTTCCTTTATTTCTCTCAGTTGCATACCAGAT